>NZ_LHCI01000106.1:1155765-1455765 GCF_001280255.1 Thermus aquaticus
CCCTCCAGGGCAGTCGCGCTCTCCTGATAGACCCGGTCAAGGAGGGCTTCTGCCTCCACCCGTGGGTTGGACAGGAAGCGGTAAAGGGCTTTGGCCTGGTGGAAGCGGTTCTGGAGGGGAGAAGGGAGCGAGGCCACCATCTCGCTCACCCGGGCTGAGCCTGCGGCCAAGGCGCCCCGCACCACCTCTTCAAACCGTCGGTGGAGGCGCTTATCGGGGGAAAACGCTCGCAAAACGGCCCGTGAACTCCTGGAGCCTGGCCTCGGCCACCTTGAGCATGTCCATGGATCACCCCCGGTACCAGATACGGGCTGCGCCCGCAAGGGGAGATTTACCACGAAACGGAGATGTGGGTAAAGTCCTGCTTCTAGGGGAGCCTGGGACAGGGTGGAAGCATGCGCGCCCTTCTCCTTCTCCCCCTCCTCTCCGCCTGCTCCCTGACCCTGGAGGTGGCCTACCCCGGGCCCCGCATCCAGGCCCTCCGCACCCAGGGGACCTACTGCGCTGACCGGAACACCCGCTTGGACTACCGCTTGGACCTGGAGGGGCGCCTGGACGCTTTAGAGTTTTTCTGGGTGCCGGAGGGGGTAGGCCCCTGGCAGGCGCGTCCCGAGGAGGTATTCCGCCTTTTCGGCCCCATCCTTGGCCCCGAGGTGCGGGGATACCTGGAGGTGACCCCAAGCGGGGAGGTCCGGGCGGTGTACGTGGCCCCTCAAGGGATTGGGATTGAGCCCCTCCCTGACCGCCGGCTCTGGGTTAGGGGGATGACCGCCGGGGTCTATGGCCCCTACGTGCGGGCCCTGAACCTGGTGCGCCCCGACAGCACCGCTCTTTGCGACCCAGGCTGGTAGCCTGGGGGTATGGGGCTTGAGGTTCAGGAAGAGCTGAAGGCGGCCTTTGGACCCCGGGCCCTCCTCTCCCGCCCGGAGAAGGAGGTCTACCGTTACGACGCCATCCTGGTAGGGGAGGCCCCCTTGGCCGTGGTCTTGCCGGAGTCCAGGGCGGAGGTCCAGGCCCTGGTGCGCCTGGCTCGGCGCCACGGGGTGCCGCTGGTGCCCCGGGGGGCGGGAAGCGGCCTTTCCGGGGGGGCGGTGCCCCTGGGGGAGGCCATCGTGGTGGCCTTCACCCGCATGGCCCGCCTCGAGGTGGACCCCAAGGCCCGTACCGCCTGGGCCGAGCCCGGGGTGACCACGGCCCAGGTCACGGAGGCCGCCAGGCCCCACGGCCTCTTTTACCCGCCGGACCCCGCTTCCTTGCGCACCAGCACCCTGGGGGGGAACCTGGGGGAAAACGCCGGGGGGCCCCTTTGCTTCAAGTACGGGGTCACGGGGGACTATGTGCTGGAGCTGGAGTGGGTGGACGGGGAGGGGGAGGTGTGGCGCCTGGGCCGGGAGGCCTACGACCTCCCTGGGCTCCTCATCGGTTCGGAGGGGACTTTGGGCCTCGTCACCGGGGCCAGGCTCCGCCTCCTTCCCCTGCCCCGGCACCGGGCCACCCTCATGGCCGTCTTCCCCGAGGTGGAGGCCCTGGCGGAGGCGGTCTCCCGGGCCATCGCCCTGGGGGCGGTGCCCGCCAAGCTGGAGTTCATGGACCAAAGCGCTGTGAACGCCGTGGAGGACTACCTGGGCATGGGCCTGCCCCGGAATAGGGCTCTTCTCCTGGCGGAGACCGACGGGGACGACCGGGAGCTGGTGGAAGAGGAGCTTTCCCTGGTGGAGAGAACGGCCCTGGAGCTTGGGGCCGAGGTGCGTAGGGCCCGGGACGAGAAGGAGGCCGAGGCCCTCTGGCGGGCCCGGAGGAGCGTGAGCCCCGCCTTAGGCCGCCTCCGCCCCAAGCGGGTCAACGAGGACATCGCCGTTCCCCGCTCCGCTTTACCCCAGGTGGTGGGAGAGATCGCCGCCTTGGGCCAGGCCCACGGCCTCCTTGTGGTCCAGTTCGGCCACATCGGGGACGGGAACCTCCACCCCAACATCCTCTACGATCCCCGGTTTGAGCCCGAGGAGCGGGTCTGGGAGCTGGCCCACGAGATCGCCCGGGTGGCCCTGCGGCACGGGGGGGTCCTTTCCGGGGAGCACGGCATCGGGGTCATGAAGCGCGCCTTCATGGCCGAGGCCCTGGACCCCGCCACCCTGGACTTCCTGAGGCGGACCAAGGCGGCCTTGGATCCCGGGGGGGTTCTGAACCCCGGCAAGCTCCTCCCCTGATACCACCCCATGCTGGCGCAAGCCAGCATGGGGTGGTGTTAGCGGACCCTGTACCCCGCCTCCTTGAGGACCTCCCTGGCCCGCTCCCTCTCCTCCCGGGTGGCGAAGCCAAGCCGGAGGGCACCCGCCTCCTCGCGGATGGTGAGGACCTCAATGTCCTTGATGTTGACCCCGGCCTCGCCCAAGGCGGTGGCGATCCGGGCGATCTCCCCGGGGCGGTCCGGCACCTGGACCGAGAGGTCGTGCATCTCGGGCAGGAGGCTCCGGCGGACGATGGGGAGGCTGTCGCGGGTGCGCTTGGCTTCCTCGGCCGCCTCCAGAAGGGCCTCGGGGGATTCCAGAAGGCCTTCTAGCTCCAGGAGGACCTCCCTGAGCTCCTCTATCGCCCCTTTGAGGGCCTCCTTGTTCTCCACCACCATGTCCCGGCTCATCCTGGGGCTTCCCGAGGCCACCCGGGTCAGGTCCCGGAAGCCCCCGGCCGCCAGGAACATGAGGAGGTCCTTGTCCCGGCTCTGGGCCACCATGCGGTTTAGGGCCACGGCCAGGAGGTAGGGCAGGTGGGAGATGCGGGCCACCAGCTCATCGTGGAGCCTGGGGGGAACCTCGAGGGAGTAGGCCCCTAGGGCCTCCACCAAGCGCCGAATCCCCTCCCTGGCCCTCGGAGTGGTCCTATGGGTGGGGGTGAGGACCCAGACGGCGTTTTCCAGAAGCCCAGCGTGGGCGTTTTCCACCCCGGCCCGCTCGCTTCCCGCCATGGGGTGGCCCCCCAGGAAGTGGGGGAGGAGGTTCTCCAGGGCCTCCACCACCTTGGCCTTGACGCTCCCCACGTCAGTCCAGAGGCTCTCGGGGTGGGCGTGGGGGGCGATGGCCTGGCCCAGGGCCTTCAAAGCCCCCACCGGGGCCGCCAGGATGCCCAAGGAGAGCTCCCCCACCCAGGGGCCGATCTCCCGGTGGGCCCGGTCCGCCACCCCCAGGAAGAGGGCCTTTTCCAGGGCCAGGGGGTCGGGGTCGTAGACGTGGACCTCCTCGGCCAGAAAGCGCTCCTTGAGGCCCAGGGCCACACTCCCCCCCAGGAGCCCCACCCCGAAGACCCCCACCTTGGCGAAGAGGGGCCTCATCCCTTGACCGGGACGGAGAGGGTCTTGTCCAGGGCCTCCGCCAGGCGGCGCACCCGGGCCATAAGCGCGGCGAACTCCTCCTCGTGGAGCTGTTGCGCGGCGTCGGAGAGGGCCTTTTCCGGCTCGGGGTGGGTCTCCACGATCAGGCCGTCGGCCCCCGCCGCCAGGCCCGCCAGGGCCAAGGAGATGACCCAGTCCCGCTTCCCCGCCGGGTGGGAGGGGTCAATCCAGACGGGGAGGTGGGTCCAGCTCTTGAGGACGGGGACGGCGGAGACGTCCAGGGTGAAGCGGGTGGCCTTCTCAAAGGTGCGGATGCCCCGCTCCACCAGGATGACCCGCATGTTGCCCCGGGAGAGGATGTACTCGGCGCTCATGAGGAACTCCTCGAGGGTCATGCTCATCCCCCGCTTGAGGAGGACGGGCTTGCCCACCTCCCCCACCGCCTGGAGGAGGGGGAAGTTCTGGGCGTTCCTGGCCCCGATCTGCAGGGCGTCGGCGTACTCCGCCACCAGCTCCACCTGGTCCGGGGAAAGGACCTCGGTCACCACGGGGAGGCCCGTCTCCTTCCGGGCCTCGGCTAGGATCTTGAGGCCCTCCACCCCCAAGCCCTGGAAGGCGTAGGGGCTCGTGCGGGGCTTGAAGGCCCCGCCCCGGAGCATGTGGGCCCCGTAGGCCTTGACGTAGCGGGCCGCCTTCAGGGTCTGCTCCCGGCTTTCCACCCCGCAAGGGCCCGCGGCCACCATGACGTGCCCGCCCCCGGTCCTCCCCGTGGGGAAGTCCAGGACCGTGGGGAAGGGCTGGACGTCCAGGCTGGCCAGCTTCCAGGGCTTGGAGATGGGAATGACCTCGGCCACCCCGGGGAGGGCCCGGAAGTGCTCCATGAGCTCGGGGGTGGGCCCCCGGCCGATGGCCCCCACCAGGGTGGTCTCCACCCCTTGGGAGACGTGGGGCCGGTACCCCACCTTCTCTATCTCCTGGATGACCTCCTGAAGCTCCTCCTCCGTGTGTCCCCGCCGCATCACGATCAGCATGGCTCGCCTCCTTAAAGCTTGGGCGCCCCCTTTTGGGGGCGCCCGCTTGCGGAAAACCGCTACGCAAGACCAAGGGCGCCCCCGGCGGGAGGATAAAAGCCGTAGTAGCGCCCAAAGGTCCGCATAGTTGCTCCAGAGTGTAGGGCAGGGAGGGGGGTGGCGTCAAGGGGCCTCGGCCAGGGCCCCTGTGGGGTCCCGGTAAAGGCCGGGAGGGACCTCTGGGGGGGCCTTCAGCGCATAGCCTACAAGCCCCGTGGAGCCTTCCGGGGCCAGGCGCCTCCCCGCCCAGGTGTTGGCCCCCACATGGTGGTGGTAGCCGTCCCAGGCGAAGAAGAGGGTCCCGGGGTAGGTGCGCAGGGTCACGGCCATGCGAAGCCTTCCCGCGAAGAAGGCTTCGGCTTCGGCGAGGTCCAGCACGTGGAGGTGGAGGTGGCCAAGGAGGGTTTCTGGGGGGAGGGGGGCGGGCCTGGGGTTCTCGGCCAGGAGGTTCTCCAGGTTCAGGGGCGCCGTGAACATGAGGGGGCCCTCGGGCCACTCCCCCCGGGGGCGGTCCCGGTAGAGCTCCAGGCCATTGCCCTCCGGGTCCCGGAAGTAGAGGGCCTCGGAGACCCCGTGGTCCGCGGCTCCCTCAAAATGGGCCTTCCCTTCCAGAAGCCTGCGGAAGACCGCGGCCAGCGCCTTCCCGTCGGGCAGGAGGAGGGCGAAGTGGTAGAGGCCCACCGAGGGGTAAGGGCGGAGGGGGGCCTCCGGGTCGTGGATCAGATCCAGGAGGAAGCCCCGCCCCTGGGGGAAGAGCCGGTATCGGGGCGGGTCGGCCTCCGCCTCAAGCCCCAGGAGGTCCCGGTAGAAGGCCAGCTGGGCCTTTAGGTCCCGCACCCTCAGGGTGAGCCCCAAAAGCCGCCTCAAAGGGCCTCCTCCGTTCGGGGAAGACCCCACAGGTAAAAGGCCACAGGGGGCACGTGCAGGGCGATGAGCGAAAGCTCGGTTCTGGGATCAGAGGCGGCGGCCAAGGGGGGGAAGAGCATCAGGAAGAAGACGGCCAGGGCCAGGCCCACGAAGATGGGCAAGGCCCTGGGGCTTCGCCGTCTAAAGGGCACGTAGAGGGCGAACCCTAGGGCCATGGGCAGGGCGGTGAAGAGGGCCACGGCGGCCAGGCCCACCTCCTCGGGGGGCCTTCCGGGAGGGGCCACCTGGAAAGGCACGCCCGCCAGCCGGGCCAGGGCGTAGAGGAGAAGGTTGGTACCCAGGGCCATCCCCGTGGCCAGTAGGGCGAGGCGAAGAGGGGCCATCCTCATGCGCCCACGGCCTCCTTGGCCGCCACCACTTCGGCGTCCACGCCAAAGCGGACCTCCTCGCCCACCAGGAGGCCCCCCGTCTCCAGGACCATGTTCCAGGTGAGGCCGAAGTCCTTGCGGTTGAGCTTTCCCTCAAAGTGGGCGGCCAGGCGCTCGTTGCCCCAGGGGTCCTTGATGGGCCCCGAGGTTTCCACCTCCAGCACCAGGGGCCGGGTCACGTCCCGGATGGTGAGCTCCCCTTCCACCCGGTAGCGGCCTTCCCCCAGGGGGGTGATCTTCTCGCTCCGGAAGACGATC
Organism: Thermus aquaticus; assembly: GCF_001280255.1. Classification (NCBI taxonomy): domain Bacteria; kingdom Thermotogati; phylum Deinococcota; class Deinococci; order Thermales; family Thermaceae; genus Thermus; species Thermus aquaticus. Next base: position 1,161,711 of record NZ_LHCI01000106.1, read on the forward strand.
TCCGGGTAGCGCTCCGCATCCAGGAAGTCGGGGGAGCGCAGGTGGTTGTCCCGGTCGGCCACGCCGGTGTGGATGCTCCTGGCGTCCAGGCGGGCCTCCACCCGGAGGGGCTTGCCGCTTTCGTCGGTCTCCGCGAAGCCCTCCTTCAGGTTCAGGCTTCCCCGCACCGTGGCCACCATCATGTGCCGCACGGAAAAGGTGATGCTGGTGTGGGCCGGATCCAGGTTCCAACGCATCTTTACCCTCCTTGGGCCAGCGGCCCAAGGCTACGCTACACCAAGCGCTACGATATGTCAAGCGCTATTTAGGGTAGTAGCGCGGTCGGAAGGGCAGGCCCAGGGCCTCGGCGAAGGCCTTCAGGCCCAGGCGGTCTGGCTCCTCCAGGTGGTAGCGGAAGTTCCACAGGTAGTGGAGGAGGAGGGCGGGGTGGACGCCAAGGCGCTTTCCCTCCGCCTGGGCTACCTCCTCCAGGCGGCCCAGGCCCAGGAGGCGGGCCCGCCTCAGGGCCTGGACCACGGCTTTGGGCGGGGGGCTTTCCAGGCGGTAGGCCCAGACGGCGAAGACGAAGGGGAGGCGGGTCCTCCGGAACCAGGCCATAGCCAAATCGGTCACCTCCACCTCGCCGAAGCGGGTGGGGAGGGCCATGGGGGTTTCGGGGAGGTTTTGGAGGAGGCCAGCGTAGGCCCGGATGGCCCGGTCCCCGATGAGGAGGACCCCGTCGTAGCGCTCAAGAAGCTCCAGCTCCCCCTCGGCCCGCTCGCAGGCGGGCCTTACGCCTTCCTCCTCCAGGAGCAGGCGGAGGAGGGCCACGCTGGTGGCGCTCTCCCCGGTGAGGGCCACCCGCTTGAGGTCCTTCAGGGGCACCCGGTGGAAGAGGTTCACCGAGTAGACCGGTCCCAAAACGGCCACGGAGAAGTCGGGCAAAAGCCCCCAGGCCTCCTGGCGCTCCAGATAGGCCAGGCTCGAGGCCAGGGAGAGGGTGAGCGCCCCCTCCTCCAGCATCCGGTTGAGGGCGGTGGGCGGGGCCCGAACCAGCTCAAAACCCTCGGGCCTCAGGAAGTGGGCCAGGGGGGCCACGTTGGCGTAGGGGGGGAGGCCCAGGCGGTAGCTCACGCCTCTACTTGGTCCCAGACCCGCACCTCCCGGTAGAGGGCGTCCCGCTCCACGGGGATGCGGCCCGCGCTCCGGATGATGCCCGCCAGGGCCTCCTTGGTGAGGCCCTTTGGGGTGGGGCTTCCCGCCATGTGGACGATGCGCTCCTCAATGAGGGTGCCGTCTATGTCGGTGACCCCCCAGTCCAGGGAGACCTGGGCGAGCTCGGGGGTTAAGGTGGCCCAGTAGCCCTTGATGTGGGGGAAGTTGTCCAGGTAAAGCCGGGCGATGGCCAGGTTCCTGAGATCGTCCAGGCCGGTGGTGAACTCCTTTTTGCCCAGCTCCCGGGCCAGCTGGTTGCCGTCGGGCTGGAAGGCCAGGGGGATGAAGCTCATGAAGCCCCCGGTCTCGTCCTGGAGCCGCCTCAGGCGCTCCATGTGGTCCAGGCGCTCCTCGAGGGTCTCTATGTGGCCGTAGAGCATGGTGGCGTTGGTGGGGATGCCCAGCTCGTGGGCGGTGCGGTGGACCTCAAGCCACCCCTCCGCCGAGACCTTGGCCCGGGCGATCCGCTTCCGCACCCTTTCGGCGAAGATCTCCGCCCCGCCCCCCGGCATGGCGTCCAACCCCGCCTCCTTCAGGGCCAGGAGGACCTCCTGGTAGGACAGGCGGGCGATCTTGGAGAAGTGGTGGATCTCCGCCGCCGTCCAGGCCTTCACCTGGACCCCGGGGAAGTTCTCCTTCAGGGCCCGGACCAGGTCCAGGTAGTACTGGAAGGGCCTCTTGGGGTGGTGGCCCGCCGTCAGGTGGATCTCGGTGAGGCCCTCCTGGTAGCGGGCCTTTACCCAGGCCACGACCTCCTCCACATCCCAGTCCCAGGCCCCCTCCTCGCCGAAGCGCCTCTGGAAGGCGCAAAAGGTGCAGCCCACGTAGCAGATGTTGGTCTGGGAGACCCGGATGGAGTGGACGAAGTAGGTCTTGTGGCCGTGCTTCCTTTCCCGCACCAGGTTGGCCAGGCGCATGAGGGTGGGGAGGTCCTTGGTCTCGTAGAGGACGAGGCCCTCGGCGAAGCTCAAGCGCTCGCCCGCCATGACCTTTTCGGCGATAGGGACGAGGCGGGGGTCCCGGATGCCTCTCATCCCCCGAAGTCTACTCCCCCTTCAGGCTCAGGAGTAGGGCCTCCACCTCTTTGCGGCGCCCGCCCACCGCCTTCTTCCCCAGGAGGTTCCTGAGGTAGCGGTCGGTGAGGAGGCGGTCCACGTAGGGGTAGACCGTGGCGGCCATGACGAAGTCCAGGAGGTCCGAGGGGCGGGGCTTCCGGCTTTTGTCCTTACGGCTTTCGGCCAGGAGGGTGGCGAGGAGGCGGGTAAAGGGCACCTCCCGGAGCCCGGTCCGCCTTTGGATCTCCTCCAGGGCCCAGGCCCGGGCCTCGAGGGGATCCTCGGGGAGGCCTTGCAGAAGCCCCGCAAAGGGGGAGAGGTCGGCGGGGGTCTCCCAGTCGCCCCCAGGCCAGAGGAAGTCCTCCAGGTAGAGGCCCCGCTCCTGGCGCTTGGCGATCTCCTGCCAGGGGCGGACCCAAAGCCCCCCGGAGAGGGCGGAGAAGACCTCCACGAGGGCGGGGAGGAGGTAGCCCGCCTTCTCCTTGGGCCCCCGCGCCGGGTAAAGGGTTTCTAGGACGTGGAAGGGGGAAGGGGGGGCCAGGGCCCTGCCCTTTAGCGCCAGGAAGAGCCTGCCGAAGGCCTCGTGCCCGGGTTGGCCCAGGAGGTGCTTGGCCATGCGGCTGGCGTAGTTCTGGTCCAGGTAGACGATCACTCCTTGGCCTTGGTGAGCCAGAGGGCCCCCGCCAGCAGGGCCACGCCCCCGGCGAAGAGGAGGAAGTCCAGGGCCTCCTTGGGCTTGAAGGCCAGGGCCTTCTCAAAGAACTTCACCACCAGGATCATGACGATGACCTGGCCCAGCTTGCCCTTGAGGTCGGAAAGGCTTTCCACCCGGAGCACGCTTTCCATGGGCAGGTCCAGCTTGCGGATGAAGAGCTCAAAGAGGCCGAGGCCGAAGATGAGGAAGACAGCAGAAAGGAGCCCCAGGTCCACCGCTCCTATCAGGCGGGTCAGGGCCTCCTCCAGGGGGCTTTGCCAGGCGGCGAGGGCCTCGAGGAGGGCGAGGTAGGCGAAGTAGACAGAGCCCAGAAGGAGCCCCGCCACCGGCATGAGGATCACCAGGCGCAGGGGGAAGAGGAAGGCTTCCGGCTGCATGGGGGCATTCTAGGGCAGGTAGGGGGCCTCGGGCGGGGTGCCGGTGGAGGCCCTCTCCACCAGGGTGGGCTCAAAGCGCACCTCCCTGGGGGGGCCTCCGTACCCCTGCATCCTCTCCAGGAGGAGCTGGGCCGCCCGGGCCCCCATGGCCTCCACCGGCTGGACGATGGTGGAAAGCCCCACCTCCTCGGCGAAGGGGTGGCCGTCAAAGCCCAGGACCCGCACCTCTTTGCCCAGGGTGAGGCCGAGCCTTTGGGCCTCCTCCAGGACCCCCAGGGCCACCTGGTCGGCCCCGGCGAAGATGTTGAGGGGGGGCGAGGCCTTTTCCAGGAAGTGCCGGAGGGCCAGGCGCCCCCCTTCCGCCGAGAGGCGGGTCACGTAGAGGTGGCCCTCCGGGAAGGGCCGCCTGGCCTCCTTAATGGCCTCCAGAAACCCCGCCATGCGTTCGCTGAAGACCGTGTGCCGGAAGGCCCGGTCCGGCTCCTCCTCCACCTTGATGGCGAAGATGCTGCCGGGAAAACGGGCCAGGTAGGCCCCGGCCAGCCGCCCCCCCAGGCGGTTGTCCAGGTAGACGGAGTCGTACCGGGGGTTTCTGGCGTCCACCAGGACCACCGGCCTTTCCGTGGGCAGGCGCCCTTCCCCGAAGAGCTCGGTGAGGTCGTAGGAGGCCAGGATCAGGCCGTCGGTGAGGAAGGCCAGGGTGGTGCTCTCCAGGTATCGCTTGAGCCGGGCCTGGGAGAGGATGGGGAAGAGGGCCAGGTCGTAGCGCTTCTCCAGGAGGACGCTCTCAATGCCCTCAATGAGCCTGCGGTAGAACTCCGTGGCCACGAAGGGAAGGAGGACGGAGACCGTGTAGCTCCGCCCCCCGGCGATCCTGCGGGCGTGGGGGTTGGGGGTGTAGCCCAGCTCCTCCATGGCCCTCAGGACCCGGGCCCGGGTTTCGGGCCGCACGGCGGGGTGGTTGTTGAGGACCCGGCTCACCGTGCCCAGGCCCACCCCGGCGCGGGCGGCCACCTCGTGGATGGTAGGTTTCTTCTTCATGGCTTGTGGAAGGGCTTCATGGAAACTTCCACCCTCAGGATAGGGCAAAGGGCTCCCTTTTGCAAGAATGGGGGCGTGGGTTACGTTCTTCTGGCCTACCTCCTGGGCTCTTTGGTGGGGGGGCTCCTCTTCTTCCCCCAGGTCCGGCAAAAGGACCTCCCCGGGGGCTCGGGGGTCTTCCGGCAAAAGGGCCCCCTGGCCGCGCTCATGGTGGTCCTCTTTGACGTGGGGAAGGGGGTTCTGGCCGCTCTCCTCACCCCCGAGGCTTGGCGGCCCCTTGCGGCGGGGGCGGTGGTGGCGGGCCACAACTGGCCCCTTTTCTTCCGCTTCCGGGGCGGGGGAGGGATCGCCCCATCCCTGGGCTTCTTCCTCTTCTGGTACCCCCAGACGACCCTTCTTGCGGCGGGGCTCGGCCTTCTGGTGGCCGGGCTCTACCACGCCCTCTACTGGGGCAGGAGTCGGCGTGGGGTCTACCCCATCCCCTTCGGGGCCATCTTCGGCTACCTGGCCCTCCTCTTCTTGCTCCCGGGCGAGGGCCGGCTGGGGGCCCTCCTTTCGGCCCTGGCCGTGGGCCTGAGGGGCCTGCAAATCCTTAGGGGAAGATGGTAGCTTTAGGGCATGAAGGTCCTGCGTTTCAACGAGGGCCGATGGGGCGTTTTGGAAGGCGAGCTGGTTTTGGAGACGGACGGGCCCGGAGGGAACCCCACGGGGCGGAGGTACGACCTGGCCTCGGTGCGCCTTCTGGTGCCCGCCACCCCTAGCAAGATCGTCTGCGTGGGGCGAAACTACAAGGAGCACATCCGGGAGATGGGCCACAGCTTCGGGGAGGACCTGCCCAAGGAGCCCGGCCTCTTCCTGAAGGCCCCCAACGCCCTGGCCCACCCGGGGAACCCCAAGGACCCCTGGAACACCGGGGACGCCGTGCCCTACCCCCACTTCACCCAGGAGCTCCACTACGAGGGGGAGCTGGCGGTGGTGGTGGGAGACCGGATGCGGAACGTCCCGCCTGAGCGGGCCCTGGACCACGTCCTGGGGTACACCATCGCCGTGGACATCACCGCCCGCGATGCCCAGAAGCAGGACCTGCAGTGGGTCCGGGCCAAGAGCGCCGACAAGTTCCTGCCCCTCGGGCCCTGGGTGGAGACCGACCTGGACCCCTCCAACACCTGGGTCCGCACCTACGTCAACGACGAGCTCCGCCAGGAGGGGCACACCTCGGCCATGATCTTCAGCGTGGCGGAGATCCTGGCTTACATCTCCAGCTTCATGACCCTCGAGCCCCTGGACGTGGTCCTCACCGGCACGCCCTCCGGGGTTGGGGCCTTAAACCCCGGCGACCGCATTGAGGTGGCCGTGGAGGGCATCGGTACCCTGCACACCCGCATCGGGCCCAAGGAGGCGAGGCCGTGGTGAAGGTCCTGGACCTCCGCTTCCAGGGGGTGGAGCGGGTCATCGCCAGCTTCCTCCTGGAGTCCAAAGAGGGGCCCATCCTCATAGAGACCGGGCCCGAGAGCGCCTACGCCCGGCTGGTGGCGGCTCTGGAGGAGGCGGGCTATGCCCCCGAGGAGGTGCGCCACGTCTTCGTGACCCACATCCACCTGGACCACGCCGGGGCGGCCTGGCGCCTGGCGGAGGGGGGGGCCACGGTCTACGTCCACCCCAAGGGGGCGCCCCACCTGGTGGACCCCTCCCGGCTCCTGGAGTCGGCCAGGCGCATCTACGGGGAGATGCTTAAGCCCCTTTGGGGGGAGCTTCGGGGGATCCCCGAGGCGCGGGTGCGGGCCTTAGGGGACGGGGAGGTGGTGGAGGTGGGGGGCCTTCGGGTCCAGGCCCTGGAGACCCTGGGCCACGCAAGCCACCACCACGCCTACCTGGTGGAGGGGGTGGTCTTCGCCGGGGACATCGCCGGGGTGCGCATCGCCCCCGGGCCCGTTCTGCCCCCCACGCCGCCCCCGGACATCCACCTGGAAAGCTGGTACGCCTCCATAGATCGCCTCCTGGCCCTGAGGCCCGAGGCCCTCTACCTCACCCACTTCGGGGCCTACGAGGACGTGGAGGCCCACCTCCTGGCCCTGAGGGAGGCCCTCGAGGCCTGGGCGGGCTGGGTCTTAAACCGCCTCAAGGAGGGGCTTTCCCCGGAGGAGATGACCCGGCGCTTTGAGGCCTACGTGAGGGAGGGCCTGGCCAGGGCCGGGTTGGACGAGGCGGGGATGCGCCTCTACGAGCTGGCCGACCCTCCCTTCATGAACCTCCAGGGCCTGGTGCGCTACTGGCAGAAGCACCACCCCGAGGCCTTGGGAGGCTAGATGGGGCCTTTTCCCCTAGGCCGCCCGGCCCGCCTGGCCGTCTTGGCCTCGGGCCGGGGGACCAACCTGGAAGCCCTCATGGAGGCCTTTCCCCCGGGGAACCCCCTAGGGGAGGTGGTCCTGGTGGTCTCGGACAACCCCGAGGCCTTGGCCCTGGAGCGGGCGAAAAGGCGCGGGGTGGAGGCGGTGGCCCTCCCCTGGCGGGGGCGGCGGGCCTTTGAGGGGGAGGCCCTGGACCTCCTGGAGGCGCGGCGGGTGGACCTCGTCCTCCTCGCTGGTTTCATGCGCCTTCTCTCCCCCCGCTTCGTGGAGCCCTGGTACGGCCGCCTCCTCAACATCCACCCCTCCCTCCTCCCCGACTTCCCCGGCCTAAGGGTCCACCAGCGGGTCCTGGAGGCGGGGGAGAAGGAGACGGGCTCCACGGTCCACTTCGTGGACCAGGGCATGGACACCGGGCCCATCCTCCTCCAGGGGCGGGTGCCCGTCCTCCCCGGGGACACCCCCGAGGTCCTGGAGGCCCGGGTCCTCCGCCTGGAGCACCGCCTTTACCCGAGGGCGGTGCGCCTCCTCCTCCTGGGCCTGGCCTTTCCCCCGCCCGAGGGCCTGGAGGGCCTTTTGGGGGAGGAGGCGGCCCGGCTTTTCCAGGGGCTTTCCCCCAAGGAAAGGCCCCTTCACCTCCGCGTCTGGGCCCTCCTTCGCGCCTGGGGCATGGAGGACCTGGCGGGGCCCGCCTTTTTGGGCCGGGCGGGGGCCTGGGGCCGGGGAGCCTTCCTCGCCGCCCACCTCCTGGCCGAGGACCACCCGGCCCTTCGGGCCGAGCTCCTTGAGCTTCCCGAGGAGGTGAGGGAAAAGGCCCTGGCGGCCTTGGCCCTGGTAGAATCCCCTTCATGAAGGTCCTGGTGGTGGGAAGCGGGGGGCGGGAGCACGCCCTTCTCTGGAAGGCGGCGCAAAGCCCTCTGGTGGAGCGCCTTTACGCCGCCCCCGGCAACGCCGGGATGGAGGCTTTGGCGGAGCGCGTCCCCTGGAACGGGGAGGTGGAGGCCCTGGCGGACTGGGCCCTCGAGGCGGGCATAGACCTCACCCTGGTGGGCCCTGAGGCCCCCCTGGTGGAGGGGATCGCCGACGCCTTTTGGGAGCGGGGCCTCAAGGTCTTCGGCCCCACCCAGAAGGCGGCCATGATTGAGGGCTCCAAGGCTTTCGCCAAGAGCCTCATGGAGCGCTACGGCATCCCCACGGCCCGCTACCGAACCTTCCAGGACCCCCTCCTGGCCCTGGAGTACCTGGAGGAGGTGGGGGTGCCCATCGTGGTCAAGGACTCGGGGCTGGCGGCGGGCAAGGGGGTCACCGTGGCCTTTGACCTCCACACCGCCAAGCAGGCCGTGGCCAACATCCTGAACCGGGCCGAGGGGGGCGAGGTGGTGATAGAGGAGTACCTGGAGGGCGAGGAGGCCACGGTCCTGGCCCTCACCGACGGAAAGACCGTCCTCCCCCTCCTCCCCTCCCAGGACCACAAGCGCCTCCTGGACGGGGACCAGGGCCCTATGACCGGGGGGATGGGGGCGGTGGCCCCCTACCCCATGGACGGGGCCACCCTAAGGCGGGTGGAGGAGGAGATCCTCTGGCCCCTCGTCCGGGGGCTGGAGGCCGAGGGGGTGGTCTACCGGGGGGTGATCTACGCCGGCCTCATGCTCACCCGGGAAGGCCCCAAGGTGCTGGAGTTCAACGCCCGCTTCGGCGACCCCGAGGCCCAGGCCGTCTTGCCCCTTCTCCAAAGCGACCTGGTGGAGCTGGCCCTGAAGGTGGCCGAGGGGAGGCTTCAGGGCACCCGGCTTTCCTGGCGGGAGGGGGCCGCCGCCTGCGTGGTCCTGGCCGCCCCCGGCTACCCGGAAAACCCCAGGAAGGGGATCCCCCTCCACCTCCCCGAGCCCCCGGAAGGGGTCTTGGTCTTCCACGCCGGGACCCGGCGGGAAGGGGGCAGGCTCGTGAGCGCCGGGGGGCGGGTCCTAAACGTGGTGGGCCTGGGGAAGGACCTGAAGGAGGCCCTGGAGCGGGCCTACGCCTTCATCCCCCGGGTGGGCTTCCCCGGGGCGGTCTACCGGCGGGACATCGGCCGGAAGGCCCTGGCCCGCTTCAGTACTTGAGCCGGGCCAGGGGGAGCCGTTCGCAGGCCCGGAGCGCCTGGACCAGGGTGCGGAAGCCCCTCTCCTTCAGGAGGGGGATCATGCGGGCGTAGACCTCGGCGGTCATGAGGGCATCCCCTAAGGCGGTGTGCCGGCCCAGGACCGGAACCCCAAAGCGCTCGGCCAGGCGCTCCAGGCGGTGGTCCTTGAGGTCGGGGAAGAGGAGGTGGGCCAGGAGGAGGGTGTCCACCAGGGGGGGCTGGTTTATGCCCACCTTGCGCAGGAAGGCCATGTCAAAGGCCCCGTTGTGGGCCACCAGGACGCTTCCCTCCAAAAAGGCCCGGAAGGCGGGGAGGACCTCCTCCAGCTTGGGCTTGCCCTTCAGCATCTCCCAGGTGAGGCCGTGGACCTCGGTGGAGGCTTTGGGGATGGGGCGGCCCGGGTCCACCAGAGCCTCGTAAACCTCGTGCCGGAGGACCCGGCTTCCCAGAAGGTGGACCGCCCCCAGGGCGATGATGGTGTCCTCCTTGGGGTCCAGCCCCGTGGTCTCCAGGTCAAAGGCGGTGTAGAGGAGGCCCTCCAGGGGGGCCTCCTCGAGGGCCTCGGAGACCTCCAGGAGGCTCAGGTCAAAGACCTCGGCCCTGGGGGGAGGACCAGGGGGGGCGGGCAGGCTCGGGGCCTTCACAGCGGGGAGGAGGAGGATGAGGCGGTGCCCCTCCCGCCACAGGCTTCCGCCTGCCTTTTCCACGGCCTCCTTCAGGAGGGGGTGGGGGTCCGGGGCGGGGTGGGGGAAGAGGAGGCTGAGCCGGAGGAAGCCCTCGAGGGCCCTTCCTTCCAGGAGGACCTCCTCCGCCTCCTTCAGGGTGGCGGCCAGGCCCCGGCCCAGGGCATAGGTGTCCACCCTGAGGAGAAGCCACCTGGCCTCCTCCTCCAGGGCCAGGCCCGGCTGGACCCCGGCCTCCCGCTCCAGGGTCTCCGCCAGGAGGGCCAGGAGGTCTTGGGCCAGGACCTCGGCGGCTTGTGGCGGGGGCTTTAGGGCCTGGACCAGCTGGGCGAGCTCCTGGGCGGCCTCCTGGGCCTTCTCGGCCAGGGGCCGGACCTCCGGGGGAGCCTCCTGGGCCAGGATCTCCGCCAGGGCCTTGAGGCCCGCCAGCTTGTCCTTGAGGCGGTGGAGGGTGGCCTCGTCCAGGCCCTCTTCCCCCTTTTGGGCCTCGAGGATCAGCCCCATCCCCTCCGATAGGGGCACCGCCTGCAGGAGGAGGTTTTTCCCCCTGGCCTGGGTGAGGAAGCGCTCCTTGGGAAGCCTCAGGGCGTGGGCCAAAAGCCCCGGGTCCAGCAGGCCAAAGAGGCTTTTGCCGATTCCCAGGCCCTCCCCCAGGAGCTCCTGGGCCTTGGGGTTGTAGAGGACCACCTGGCCCCGGGGGTTGGCCAGGACCACCCCCTGGGGCAGGTGGGCGATGAGGGCGGAGAGGATGGCCCTTTCCCGCTCCACGAGGGCCTTGGCCTCCTGGACCCTGGCCTCCACCTCCTTCTCCAAAGCGGCCTTCTCCTCGGCCAGGCGCTGCACCAGGCGGCCTAAGGCCTGGAGCTCCAGGGGGCCCTTTAGGGGCAGGCGGTGGCCCGGGTTGGCCAGGAGAATCTCCGCCTCCTGGCCCAGGGCCCGGGTGGCCGCCAGGTAGCCCAGGAAGAGGGGGTGGAGGAGCGCCCCCAGCGCCAGGGCGAAGAGGAAGGCCACAAAGAGGAGGAGGGGGGCCTTGGCCCGCGCCAGCTCCAGGAGCTCCCGGGCCAGGGCCTCCTCGCCCTGGAGGAGGAGGAAGAGGGCGAGCCCCACCACCCCCCCCACCAGGAGGAGGCCCAGGAGGAGGGCGCCCAAAAAGCGGAAGACCTCCCTCACAAGCCCTCCGAAAGCCTTTGCACTTCCGCCAGCAGGTCCTGGATGCCGAAGGGCTTGGCCATGAAGGCCTCTGCCCCCAGGGCCAGGGCCTTGGCCCGGTCCGCCTCCCGGCCCCGGGCGGTGAGGACCAGGACCCGGGGCTTCCTGCCCTGGGGTAGCCGCTCCAGGACGGCGAAGCCGTCCAGGTCCGGCAGCATCAGGTCCAGGACCAGGAGGTCAAAAGGCCCCTCTTCCAAAAGCCTCAGGGCCTCTGCCCCCGTTCTGGCCAGGGCCACCTCGTGCCCGGCCTTCTTCAGGAGGAACTCCAGGGGCACCAGGATGCTCTCCTCGTCATCCACCACCAGGATCCGCATGGTCCACCTCCAAGGGCAGGGCGAAGGCGAAGCGCGCCCCCTCGCCCGCTTCCAAAAAGACCCGCCCCCCCAGGGCCTCGGCGAGCCTCCGGGCCAGGTAGAGGCCCAGGCCCGTGCCCCCGGCGAAGCTCTGGAAGGGCTCAAAGAGCCATGGCCTCTTTTCCTCGGGCACCCCGGGGCCATCGTCTTGCACATAGAAGAAGGCCTCCCTCCCCAAAGGCGTGAGCTCCAGGATAACCCGGCTATGGGCGTGGCGGATGGCGTTTTGCAGGAGGTTCAGGAGCACCTGGAGGACCCGGTCCCGGTCGGTGAGGGCCTGGACCGCCCCATGGGGCAGGCGGCCTTCCAGAAGCACCCCCCGTTCCCGGGCCAGGGGGGCCACCAGGGCCAGGGCCTCTTGGGCGGGCTCCCGCAGGTCCAGGCGCTGAAGCCTCAGGGGAATCCCCGCCTGGACTTTGGCGTAGGCCAGGACCTCTTCCACCAGGCGGGAGAGGCGGGCCGCCTCCTTGGCCAAGAGGCCGGTGAAGCGCCGCCTCTCCGCCTCCGGCAGGTCCGGATGGGCCTCCAGGATCTCCGCCAGGGCCCGCACCGCGGTGAGGGGGGTCTTGAGCTCGTGGGATATGGCGGCCAGAACCTCGTCCTTGGCCTGGTCCAGGGCCTTCAGGCGCTCGTAGGCCTGGGCGAGCTCCCGCCTCGCCTCCTCGAGGGCCCTGGCGTAGGCCCTAACCTCCTTGGACTCCCGGGCCGCCTCCTCCAGAAGGGCCTCTGGCGGGGCTTTCTCCGTGACGGAAAGGATGAGGAGCCGGGCGGTGGCGGGCCCCAACGCGCCCGCCAGGAGGGCCTCGGCCTTGGCCGCCGCCTGGGGGCCGGGGAGGTCCTGGGCCTCCTTGAGGAAGGCCGCCTCCGCCTCCGGGCCCAGGACCCGGGAGAGGAGGTTGGCCAGCGCCCCCACCTCCCCGGTCCGCCCCTCCACCGGCGCCTCCCTCTTGGTGAAGAGGGAAACCCCCACCACCAGGCCCAGGTTCAGAAGGAGGCTTGCGAAGAAGCCGTGGGTGGTGGCCTCGAGGCCCCGCAGGCCGAGGAGCCCCTCCGGCCTCAGGAGGGGGTGGGGGCCCTCCAGGAAGACCGGGGGGAGCCAGCCCGACCGCGCCAGGGCTGGCAGGAAGAGGGTGTAGGCCCAGAGGAGGATGCCCCCAAGAAGCCCCGCCAAGGCCCCTTCCCGGGTGGCCCCCTTCCAGTAGAGGCCGAGGAGGGCGGCCGGGGCCAGCTGGGCCACGGCGGCGAAGGAGATGAGCCCCATGGCCACCAGGGCGTAGGCCTCCCCCGCCAAGCGGAAGTAGAGGTAGGCCAGGAGCATGACGGCCAGGATGGAAAGCCTTCGCCAGAGGAGGAGGCTTCCCAGGGCCTTGGCCCGGAGGAGGAGAGGGGACAGGAGATGGTTGGAGATCAGGATGGAAAGGGCCAGGGCCTCCACGATCACCATGGCCGTCGCCGCCGAGACCCCCCCCAGGAAGGCCAGGAGGGCCAGAGCGGGCCCCGCTTCCTGGGCCAGGGCCAGGACGAAGAGGTCGGGGTTGGTTTGGGGGAAGTGGATCCGGCCCAGAAGGGCCAGGGGGAGGACGGGCAGGTTGATGAGGAGGAGGTAGAGGGGAAAGGCCCAGGCGGCCAGGGGGAGGTGGCCTGGGTTTACGTTCTCCACCACGCTCACGTGGAACTGCCGGGGCAGGAAGAGGAAGGCCAGGCCCGAGAGGAGGGTGAGGCCCACCCAGTCCAGGTAGCCGGGAAGCCCCTCCGGGGGCAGGAGGAGGGGCCAGAGCTCCGGCCTCTTCGGGACCTCCAAAAAGGGGTTTCCCAGGAAAAGAAGCGCGGCCAGCCCCACCAGGAGGAGGGCGAAAAGCTTCACCGAGGACTCAAAGGCCACGGCCAGGACCAGGCCCTCGTGCCTCTCCGAGGGGTCCAGGCGGCGGGTGCCGAAGAGGATGGCGAAGAGGGCCAGGAAGAGGGTGGTGATGAGGGCCACGTCCGCCATGGGGGCTCTTTCCCCGCTCAGGAAGAGGAAGGCCTGGGCGATGGCCTTGAGCTGCAGGGCCAGGTAGGGGAGGAGGCCCAGCACCAAAAACGCGGCCGCCAGGGTGGCCAGGGGGGCGTGGCCGTAGCGCAGGAAGAGGTAGTCCGCCCAGGAGGTGAGGCGGTGGGCCCGGGCCAGCTCCAAAAGCCTTCCGTGGAGGAAGGGCCAGAGGAGGAGGACCAGGGTGGGCCCCAGGTAGACGGGGAGGAAGGAGGCCCCCTGGGTGGCCGCCCGGCCCACGCTGCCGAAGAAGGTCCAGGCGGTGGCGTAGACGGCCAGGGAGAGGGCGTAGACCCAGGGGCTTTGCACCAAGGCCCTCCCCCGCCTCTCTCCCAGGAGGGCCACCAGGAAGAGGAGGGCCAGGTAGAGGAAGAGGCCGGTGAGGAGGAGGGCGGGGCTCACGGCTTGCGAAAGAACCAGTAGGCCAGGAAGAGGACCAGGCCCCAGGCCAAGAAGAGGTAGAGGTAAAGGGGCGGGAGGCCGAAAGGCCCCCAGGGCGCTAAGGGAAAGAGGGCAAGGGGCATGAGGAAGAGGAAGAAGGCCAGGAAGAAGAGGGCCAGGGCCTTGGCCTTCATCGTAGCTGAAACCGGGCCGCCGTGCTCTCCTGGACTTCCTGGATGGCCCGGAAGCCCTCGAGGGCCCGCCGCCTCTCGCCGGGGCTCAAGGCCTCCCACAGGACGCGGTTTTCCAGAGGGGCCCCCTTCTCCAAGGCCTCCAGCTGGGCCTTCAGCCTCAGGCCGAAGAAGAAGGCGAAGGCCTCCCCCAGGCGCTCCGCCCCCTCCTGGCTCAGGGTGCCTCCCTGGGCGGCGGCCTTGAGCCTCTCCTCGGTGCCCAGGGCCCGGCTTCCCGCCATGAGGGCGTAGAGGCGGGCCAGGGCCACGATGGGGGCCAGGGCGTGCCGCTTCAGGTCCACATACCCCTCCTCGGTGCGCACCCGGCCCAGGAAGCCCAGGGGGGGGCGGAAGGCTAGAGCCGCCTGGGCCAGGTGGTAGAGGAAAACCCCCTTGCGGCTTCCCTCCAGGATGGCCTCCTCCAGGGGCCTTAAGGAGAGCTCCCCGGCCACGGAGCGGAAGTCAAAGAAGATCTGGGTCTCCAGGAGGGCCTGGGGCTCTGGGGCCTCCATCCACTTCCGGAAGGTGGAGAGCCAGTCCTTTAGGGGCATGCGCCAGCGGGTGGCCATGTACCCTCCCTTGCACTCGGGGATGCCCGCCCGGATGAGCCCCTCAACCACGGCCTCCGCCAGGGCCTGGAAGTAGGCCTCGTGCCCCTCCTCCTTGAGCACCAGGGCGTTGTCCTGGTCGGTGAGGAGGGCCTGCTCCCTACGCCCTTCCGAGCCGAAGACCATGAAGCTATAAGGGATGGGGGGCGGCCCCAGGCGGGCCTCGGCCTCCTTGACGAGCCTCCGGATGAGAGCGTCGTTGAGGCCCGCCACCACCCGGCCGATCCCTGTGGGGGGGAGGCCGCTGTGGACCAGGCTCTCCACCAGGCGGGCCACCTCCTCGGCGTAGCGGCTGAGCTCCAGCCGCTCCACCCGCCGGAGGAGGAGGAGGGGACTGATGGCGGGGACCAGGTCGGTGTGGGTCACCACGCCCACCACCTTCGCCCCCTCCAATAGGGGCAGGTGGTGGATCCCCCGCTCCACCATGGCGGCCAGGGCCTCGTAGAGGGGGGTGTCGGCGGGGAGGGCGAAGAGGGGGCGGGTGGCCACCTCCCCCACCGGGGTGGAGGAGGGCCTTTCCTGGGCCAGGACCCGGTTCCGCAGGTCCCGGTCGGTGAGGATGCCCAAGGGCTCCCCCTCCACCAGGAGGCTGGAGACCCCTTCCTGGGCCATCCTCCTGGCCGCCTCGGCCACCGTGGCCCCGGGGGCGATGTAGAGGGGCGGGCGGCGCACGAGCCGCCCCACGGGGGTGAAGAGGTCGGCCCGGACCCCCGCCCTGAGGCGCACCCGGTCTCCCAGCCGGGCGGCGAAGTAACGGGCGGCCTCGGGGTAGGAGAGGAGCCAGAAGAAGACCTCCTTGGGCCAGCGGAGGACCTCCACCCCTTCCTTGGCCACCACCCCCAGGGCCGGGGGCTCCCCCAGGAAGAGGGAGGGGAAGCCGAAGAAGGCCCCGGGGCCCAGGACCTCCACCTCCTCCTCCCCGTCCACCAGGGCCACGCGCCCCCGGGCCACCAGGTAGAGGTGCTGGCTGGGGGGGCCGCCCTGGGCCAGGATGGTGGCCCCCTCCGGGTAGGCAAGCCGCTCCAGGGTGGCCTCGAGGCGGGCCAGGGCCTCTTCAGGCAGGTCCTTTAGGGGTGGGATGGTCTTTAGGTCCATGGTCCGGGGTCAGCCAGGCTATCAGGGGGACGATGTAGGGCAGAGCCACCTGCGCCTGAAACAGGACCACGAGGCCCACCCCCAGGACAAAGGCCGGGGGCAGGAGCACAAAAAGCCGCACCACGCGGCCTAGGCCGGGTGGGGGTAGGGGCCAGATGCGGTGGTAGAGGAGGCCAAGCCCAAGGCCTAAGGCTACTCCCAAGGCGATCTGGAGGAGGATCCAGGGGGTGGGGAAGGGGAAGCCCAGGAGGTAGTGGCCCAGGAGGTAAAAGGCGAAAAGGGCGCTCAGGCTTCCCAGGTAAAACCGCAAAAGCTTCATCTTGCCTCCAAGTATAAGCCCCCTGGGCCCGGAGGCCCAGGGGATGGGCGGAAAGGCCTAGTGCTCGGCGGCGGCCCCGCTTCCCTTGGGCACGCGGATCTCGTCCACCAGCTTCTGGATCTCCTGGGGCGGGGACGAGGTGGCCCGGGAGACCAGGTAGGCCACCAGGAAGTTGAGGAGCATACCGATGGCGCCGATGCCTTCTGCCGTGATGCCAAAGATGAAGTTGGGCCAGCCCAGGTACTTGGTGCCCACGATGTAGGTGGCGGTGAAGACCAGGCCCACGATCATCCCCGCTACCGCTCCCTGCATGTTCATCCTCCGGTCAAAGATGCCCAGGAGGATGGCGGGGAAGAAGGTGCTGGCGGCAAGCCCGAAGGCGAAGGCCACCAGCTGGGCGATGAAGGCCGGGGGGTTGATGCCGAAGGGGGCGGCCAGGATCACCACCAGGGCGATGACCACCCGGGCGATGGTGAGCTTGGTGGCCTCGGAGGCGTTGGGGTTGATCATCCGGGTGTAGAGGTCGTGGGAGATGGCGCTGGCCATCACGATCAGGAGGCCTGCGGCCGTGGAGAGGGCGGCGGCCAGGCCCCCCGCCGCCACCAGGCCCACGATGAAGGGGGCCAGCTTGGCCACCTCGGGGGTGGAGAGGACGATGATGTCCCGGTCAATGGTGACCTCGTTGACGTCCTTGTTGCCGCTCATCTGCAGGATGCCGTCCCCGTTCTTGTCCTCAAACTTGAGGAGGCCCGTCTTCTCCCACTTGGCCACCCAGTCGATCTGGCGCACCTCCTCCAGGGGCTTATTGGCCAGGGTGTTGAGGAGGTTGTACTTGGAGAAGACGGCCACGGCGGGGGCGGGGGTGTAGAGGAGGCCAATGAAGAGGAGGGCCCAGCCGGCGCTCCAGCGGGCGTCCGAGGCCCTGGGCACGGTGTAGAAGCGGATGATCACGTGGGGGAGGCCAGCGGTCCCCACCATGAGGGTCAGGGTGATGAGGAAGACGTTGAGGGCGGAGAGGTTCTGGAAGGGGGCCACGTACTCCTTGAAGCCCAGCTCCACCTGGAGCTGGCTCAGGCGCACGGCGAAGTCGCTGAAGGTGAAGGAGAGCTGGGGGATGGGGTTGCCGGTGAGGAGGTTGGAGAGGGCGATGCCCGTGATCAGGTAGGCGGAGATGAGTACGGTGTACTGGGCCACCTGGGTCCAGGTGATCCCCTTCATGCCGCCGATCACGGCGATGAAGGCGGTGACCAAGACGGCGGCCCAGACCCCCGTGGCCACATCCACCCCCAAATAGCGGGAGAGGACGATGCCCACGCCCCTGAGCTGGGGAACCATGTAGACGAAGGAAACGAACAGGGCGCTGATGATGGCCACCACCCGGGCGAGGTTGGAGTAGTAGCGGTCCCCCACGAACTCGGGCACGGTGTACTTGCCGTACTTGCGCAGGTAGGGGGCGAGGAGGAGGGCCAGGAGGACGTACCCGCCGGTCCAGCCCATGAGGTAGACGGCCCCGTCGTAACCCAGGAAGGAGATGAGGCCCGCCATGGAGATGAAGCTGGCCCCCGACATCCAGTCGGCGGCGGTGGCGGCCCCGTTGGCCACCGGGGGCACCCCCCGGCCCGCCACGTAGAAGCCCGCCGTCTCCCGCACCCGGGCCCAGTAGCCGATGCCCAAGTAAAGGGCAAAGCTGAGAATCACAATGGTCCAAGTCCAGGCTTCAACGCTCACGGTTTACCCCCTTAGTCCTCAAAGCCGTATTCCCGGTCCAAGGCCTGCATCCTAATGGCGTAGACGAAGATCAGGACGATGAAGACCCAGATGGCCCCCTGCTGGGCGATCCAGAAGCCCAAGGGCGGACCGCCGAAGAGCCGGATGCTGTTGAGAGCGGGGGCCAGCAAAATGCCGAGCCCATAGGCCACCACCGCCCAGATCACCAGCAGGTTCCGGATCAGGGCCAGGTTCTTCCGCCAGTACTCCGCCAGCTTGCCTCCGTCCATAGCTCCCTCCCTTGCCAAACCGGATAGGGCCTTGGGGATGCGTAGGATTTGCCTTACCCCGGTTTGGTGGCGGTCATCTTAGAGGCCCATGAGGAGGGTGTCAAGAAACGGGGGTTTTTTCGCTATGCGCTAAAGGGGCGGTTTCCCAGAAACAAAACCCCACCGGAGCTTCCCGGCGGGGTGGCCGTTTGGGCGCTACTCCTCGAGGGTGGAGAGGTCCCCGGGGTCTTTGCCCAGCTCCTGGGCCTTAAGAAGCCGCCGCAGGATCTTGCCGGAGCGGGTCTTGGGGAGCTTGTCCAGGAAGACCACCTCGCTCGGGGTGGCGATGGGGCCCAGCTCCCTTCGCACGTGCTGGACGATGCTGTCTTTAAGCTCCTCGGAAGGGGTCTGGCCCAGGCGCAAGACCACGAAGGCCTTGATGGCCTCCCCCTTGACGGGGTCGGGTACCCCGATCACCGCCGCCTCGGCCACGGCGGGGTGGGAGACCAGGGCGCTCTCCACGTCGGCGGTGCCGATGCGGTGCCCGGCCACGTTGAGGACGTTGTCGGCCCGGCCCAGGACGCTATAGTAGCCCTCCTCGTCCTGGCTGGCCACGTCCCCGGCCACGTAGACGTTGCCGGGGATCTCCCGCCAGTACTGCAGGTAGCGGTCGTGGTTGCCCCAGACGGTGCGCATCATGTGGGGGAAGGGGCGCTTGAGGACCAGAAGCCCGCCCTGCCCCGGGGGCACGGGCCTCCCCGCCTCGTCCACCACCGCTGCCTCCACCCCGGGCAGGGCCACCCCGGCGAAGCCGGGCTTGGCGGGGAGGGTGAGGGGGGTGCCCAGGGTGGGGCCTCCCAGCTCCGTCTGCCACCAGTTGTCGGCCACGAAGCCCTGCCTCCCCTCGTCCACCAGGTGCTGGTAGGCGAAGCGCAGGGCCTCGGGGTTCAGGGGCTCCCCGGCCACGGCGATGAGGCGAAGGCTGGAGAGGTCGTACTTCCTCGGCCACTCGGGGCCGAACTTCATGAACATGCGCACCGCCGTGGGGGCGGTGAACATGACGTTCACCCGGTAGCGCTCCACCGCCCGCCAGATGGCCCCGGGGTCCGGGTAGTCGGGGGCCCCTTCCCGCAGGACGCTGGTGATGCCCTCCAGGAGAGGGGCGTAGACGATGTAGGAGTGGCCCACGATCCAGCCGATGTCGCTGGTGGCCCAGAAGAGGTCGTCGTCCTTGACGTCAAAGAAGGTGCGCAGGTGGTAGGTAGTGCCCACCATGTACCCGTCGTGCACGTGAACCACGCCCTTGGGCTTTCCCGTGGAGCCCGAGGTGTAGAGGATGAAGAGGGGGTGCTCGGCCTCCACCATCTCCGCCCGGGCCTCGGGCGGGTGGCCGAAGAGGAGCTCCTCAAAGTCGTAGTGCCCCGGGGGAAGCTCCGCCTTGCCCAGGCGCTGGAACCAGACCACCTTGAGGGGGAGGTCGCGGATGGCCTCCTCGGCGATGGAGCGGAGGTCCACCACCTTGCCCCGCCTATAGCTCACGTCCCCGGCGATGAGGAGCTTGGCCCCGGCGTCCAGAATCCGCTCCCTTAAGGCCCCCACGCCGAGGCCGGCGTAGACCACGCTGTGGATGGCCCCCAGGTAGGCGGTGGCCAGCATGGCCAGGATACCCTCCGGGGTGAGGGGCATGTAGATGACCACCCGGTCGCCCTTCCCCACCCCCAGGGCCTTCAGGGCCGTGGCCAGGCGGCGCACCCGGTCCAGAAGCTCCCCGTAGGTGAGCTTGGCCTCTTGGCCTTCCTCGGAGAGGTAGAGGAGGGCCACCTTGTTCCTGAGGCCCCGCTCCACGTTGCGTTCCAGGGCGTTGTACACGGCGTTGGTGGTGCCCCCCAAGAACCAGCAGTGCTCGGGCAGGTTCCACTCCAGGACCCTCTCAAAGGGTTTCTCCCAGTAAAAGCGCCTGGCCCACGCCCCCCAGAAGCCCTCGGGGTCCTCGAGGCTCCGCCGGTACTCCCCATAGAAGTCCTGGAGGTTGGCCGCCTTCCTCAGGTGCTCCGGTGCCCAAAGCTTTTCCTCGCTCTTAAGAATCTTTTCCACCGCCATAACCATCCTCCAGCCCCGAGGTGTCCCCCGGGTCCACGCCCAAAAGCTCGGCCTTGAGAAGCCGCCTCAGGATCTTGCCGCTCCGGGTGCGGGGGAGGCTTTCGGTGAAGAAGACCTCCACCGGCCCCAAAGGCCCCAGGTGGCAGAAGAGGTGGGCCTTGAGCTTCTCCGCCAGAAGGGGCTTCAGCTCTTCGGGCAGGTCCTTGGTCCTGGGCACGACGAAGAGGACCAGCCTCTCCCCCTCCTCCCCGGGCAGGCCGATGGCGGCGGCCTCGGCCACCTGGGGGTGGGTGAGGAGGGCCGCCTCCACCTCGGCGGTGCCCAGCCTGGCCTCCCCCAGCTTGATGACCTCTTCGGAGCGGCCCAGGATGCGGAAGTACCCCTCCTCGTCCATGAGGGCCAGGTCCCCCGTGAGGTAGAGCCCGCCCCGCCAGGGGTTCTCCCCTCCCAGGAGGCCCACCAGCTGGGCCGGCCCCGCCCGTAGGAGGACCAGGTGGCCCCTCTCCCCCGGGGGCAGGACCCGTCCCTCGCCGTCCACTACCCGGGCCTCCACCCCGGGCAGGGGTACCCCCACGAAGCCGGGCTTGGCCGGGAGGGGAAGGGGGGTGGCCAGGGCCGGGGCTCCCAGCTCCGTCTGCCACCAGTTGTCCAGGGGCCAGGCCAGGTTCTCCCTGGTCCAGCGCCAGACCTCGGGGGCCAGGGCTTCCCCCACGCTGCCCACGAGCCTTAGCCCCGTGGGCCTGGCCTCCCCGTGGCGGCGTAGGGTGCGGAGGACCGTGGGGGAGGTGAGGAGGACCCTCACGCCCAGGCGTTCCAGCCTCTGGTAGAAGGCGCTGGGGCTGGGGTGGTCGGGCCGGTCCTCCAAGAGGAGGCTCGTCCCCCCGAGGAAGAGGGGAGCGTAGAGGCCGAAGGAGTGGCCCACGATCCAGAAGAGGTCGGCGGTGGTGTGGAAGACTTCTCCGGGTTTCAGGTCAAAGAGGTGGCGCAGGGCCCAGGCCACGCCCACCATGTACCCCCCGTGGCCGTGGACCACCCCTTTGGGCGTGCCCGTGGAGCCCGAGGTGTGGAGGAGGAAGAGGGGGTGGGAGGAGGGGACGGGGAGGGCCTCCTGGGGCTTGCCCTCCATGGCCCGTTCCAGAAACTCCGTGGTGCCCCTCCGGTGCCAGAGGACAGGGAGGTCTAGGCCCGAGAGGGCGGCCTCCACCGCCGCCCGGGTGGGCGCGAACCGGCCCCTTAGGTAGTACCCGTCGGCGGCGATGAGGAGGCGGGCTTCGCCCTTTAGGAGCCGCTGGCGCAGGACCTCGGGGCCCAGGCCCATGGGCAGGGCCATGTGGACCGCCCCCAGGCGGGCGCAGGCCAGCATGGCGATGGCCGCTTCCACCCCCGTGGGCAGGTAGAGGGCTACCCGGTCCCCCGGACCCACCCCCAGGTCCTTCAGCACCCCCGCTAGGCGGGCGGAGAGGTCGTGGAGTTCCCGATAGGTCCACTTCTCCAGGGTCCCTTCCCCGTCCAGGGTGAGGAGGGCCACCTGCTGGCTCCTTTCCGGGAGGTGGCGGTCTAGGGCGTTCAGGGCGGCGTTGGTGAGGCCCCCTTGGAACCAGGCCCGGCTTTCGGCGTCATACACCCTCTCCCAGGGCCTGGCCCAAAGGAGCCCTTGGGCGAAGTCGCCCCAGAAGCCTTCCGGGTCCTCGAGGCTCTGGCGGTAGAGGGCGGGGAAGTCCTGGAGGTTGGCCTTTTCCAAAAGCTCACTAGGGGGCTCCACCACCTCCACCTGGGGCCCCACCTCGGCGGGCGGGGGGAGGGGAGGGGGCTCGGGGGCGGGCAGGTGGGCGGAGACCTGGGCCACCTCCGAGAGGGCCCGGGCCAGGCGGCTGAAGGCGAAGGGGAAGCGCCGGGCGGGCACCACCACCCCCAAAGCCCCCAGAACCTCCCCCTTGGGGCCCAGGAGGGGGGCCGCCAGGGCGGAGATCCCCAGGGCGTACTCCTCCATCCCCACCGCCAGCCCCGAGGCCCGGACCCGCTCCAGCTCGGCCTCGAGGGCCAAGGGGTCGGTGAGGGTGTAGGGGGTCTTGGGGAAGAGGGGGGGGACGGGCAGGACCCCGTGGGCCAGGAGGACCTTGCCCAGGGCCAGGGCGTGGGCCTCGGGGGGCAGGGTCTCCCCCAGGGGGTTGGGCTGGCCCTGCCGCCCCCGGGTCTTGAGCCGGACCCCTTCCGGGGTGAGGAGGGCCAGGTAGCACCGCTCCCGGGTCCTCAGGTAGAGCTCCTCCAGGGCCTCCTCCAGGAAGCCCTGGGCCTTAGGGGCGGGCCGGGCCCGGGCCAGGGTGTACCGCCCTTCCCCTTTGACGGCGAAGCCCTCCTCCACCAGGCTGTTGAGGAGGGCGTAGGCGGCGGAGAGGCTCCGGCCCAGGTGCCTGGCCACCTCCTTGGCCTCCACCCCTTCCGGGTGCTCCGCCAGATAGGCCAGGACGCGCAGGGCCGCCTGCACCGTGGAAAGCCCCTTTCGCCGCGGCATCTGGCCCCATCTTCCCGAGGGAAAAGGCCCGCTGTCAAGAAAAGGGAGATTTTTCGCCATTTCGCAAACCCCCTTTTTCTTGACCCCGTGGGCCCGGGCCGCCTATCCTCGGAAAGCGAAGGAGGACCTATGGACCGGATTGAGGGTGTGCTCAAGGAGGAGCGGGTCTTTTACCCTAGCGAGGCGTTCCGCAAGCAGGCCCACATCGGGAGCGAGGAGGAGTACGAAAGGCTCTACCGGGAGAGCCTCGAGGACCCCGAGGGCTTCTGGGGACGGGTGGCCTCGGAGCTCCACTGGTTCACCCCCTGGCAGAAGGTCCTGGAGGGGGACCTGCCCCACCCCAAGTGGTTCGTGGGGGGCAGGACCAACCTCTCCTACAACGCCCTGGACCGCCACCTGGGGACCTGGCGCAAAAACAAGGCCGCCCTCATCTGGGAGGGGGAGCCGGGGGAGGAGCGGGTCCTCACCTACCACGACCTCTGGCGGGAGGTGCAGAAGTTCGCCAACGTCCTCAAGCGCCTGGGGGTCAAGAAGGGGGACCGGGTCACCATCTACCTGCCCATGATCCCCGAGGCGGCCATCGCCATGCTGGCCTGTACCCGCATCGGGGCGGTGCACTCCGTGGTCTTTGGGGGCTTTTCCTCGGGGGCGCTGGCGGACCGCATCAAGGACGCCGAGGCCAAGGTCCTCATTACCGCCGACGGGGGTTACCGCCGGGGGAGCATCGTCCCCCTCAAGCAAAACGCCGACGAGGCCCTGAAGGAGACCCCCAGCGTGGAGCACGTGGTGGTGGTGCGCCGCACCGGGGAGGAGGTGCCCATGACCCCGGGCCGGGACCACTGGTGGCACGAGCTCATGGAGGTGGTCTCCGACCGGGCGGACCCCGAGCCCATGGAGGCGGAAGACCCCCTCTTCATCCTCTACACCTCGGGCTCCACCGGGAAGCCCAAGGGCGTCCTCCACACCCTGGGCGGGTACATGACCTACGTCTACTACACCACCAAGCTGGTCTTTGACCTCAAGGACGAGGACGTGTACTGGTGCACTGCCGACGTGGGCTGGATCACCGGGCACTCCTACGTGGTCTACGGCCCTCTCCTCAACGGGGCCACCACGGTCATGTACGAGGGGGCCCCCAACTGGCCCGAGCCCGACCGCTTCTGGCAGATCGTGGACAAGTACGGGGTCACCATCTTCTACACCGCCCCCACCGCCATCCGGGCCTTCATGAAGTGGGGGGAGAACTGGCCCTTAAAGCACCGCCTGGACACCCTCCGCCTTCTCGGGACCGTGGGCGAGCCCATCAACCCCGAGGCCTGGCTTTGGTACTACCAGGTGATCGGCAAGGGGCGTTGCCCCATCGTGGACACCTGGTGGCAGACGGAGACCGGGGGCATCATGATCACCACCCTGCCCGGGGCCCACGCCATGAAGCCCGGGCATGCCGGCAAGCCCTTCTTCGGCATCAGGCCGGAGATCCTGGACTCCGAGCACCGGCCCGTGGAGAACCCCAACGAGGGCGGGCACCTCTGCATCACCCGGCCCTGGCCCAGCATGCTCCGCACCGTCTGGGGGGACCCGGAGCGCTTCATCCAGCAGTACTTCAGCCAGCACCCCGGGGTCTACTTCACCGGGGACGGGGCCAGGCGCGACCAGGACGGCTACTACCTGATCCTGGGCCGGGTGGACGACGTCCTCAACGTGGCCGGGCACCGGCTTGGCACCATGGAGATTGAGTCGGCCCTGGTCTCCCACCCCGCCGTGGCCGAGGCGGCGGTGGTGGGCCGGCCCGATCCCCTGAAGGGAGAGGCCATCGTGGCCTTCGTCACCCTGAAGGAGGGCCACACTCCCTCCGGGGCCCTGGGGGAGGAGCTCAAGGCCCACGTGGCCAAGGTCATCGGCCCCATCGCCCGCCCCGACGAGGTGCGCTTCACCGACGCCCTGCCCAAGACCCGCTCCGGCAAGATCATGCGCCGCCTCCTGCGGCAGATCGCCGCCGGGGAGCAGGAGATCAAGGGGGACACCTCCACCCTCGAGGACCGCTCCGTGGTGGAGAGGCTGAAGCAGGGCTCCTAAGCCTCAGGCCTACCGGGGCCCCCATCCTGGCTTGCGCCAGGATGGGGCGGTTCTACTGGGCCGGGCTCTTGTGGACGTGGACCACCTTCCACCCCTCGGGAAAGCGCACGGCCACCCGGCTCTCGTTGACGGCGGTGTGCCTGAGGCCCCCTTCCTCCTCCACGGTGAGGAGGAGGGTGTAGCTGAAGATGGCCACGTCGCCGTAAAGCTGCAGGCGCCGCTCCAGGAGGTCCACCCGGTAGGGGCGGCCCCGGGTGGCCCACCGCCTTTCCGTCATGAAGAGGTGGAAGGGGAGGCCGTCCAAGCGGTGGGGGGTCACGAACCACTCGTAAAGGGATAGCTCCTCGTGGGTGGTGGCCTTATACCCTTCGGGGTCGCCGTCGTAGATGCTCTTGAGGTGCCTTTCCAGAAAGGCCCAAAGCGCCTCTTCCATCCTCACCTCCCGGGCTGGTACTCCCCCCACTCCTCCCTCAAGACCCCGCAGACCTCGCCCAGGGTGGCCCGGCGCCGGAAGGCCTCCAGCACATAGGGAAAGAGGTTCTCGCTTCCCCTCGCCGCCCGCCTCAGGTTCTCCAGGCCCACCCGGACGCTCTCCCCGTCCCGGTTGCGCTTAAACTCGGCCACTTCCCGCTTGCGCTTCTCGTGGAGCTCGGGGTCTATGCGCTGGACGGGGACGGGCTCGTTGAGGGGGCTCTTTGGGTCCTGGAAGCGGTTGACCCCCACGATGATCCTCTTGCCCTCCTCCACCTCCTTCTGGAACTGCCAGGCGGACTCCTCTATGGCCCGGTGGAAGTAGCCCGCCTCCACGGCGGCCACCGCGCCCCCCAGGGCCTCTATCTCCCCGAGGAGCCTCTCCGCCTCCCGTTCCAGGGCCTCGGTGAGGTGCTCCACGTAGAAGCTCCCTCCCAAGGGGTCCACGGCCCGGGTGACCCCGCTCTCGTAGGCCAGGATCTGCTGGGTCCTCAGGGCCAGGAGGGCGCTTTTCTCCGTGGGCAGGCCCAGGGCCTCATCGTAGGCGTTGGTGTGGAGGCTCTGCGTGCCCCCTAGGACGGCGGCCAGGGCCTGGTAGGCGGTGCGCACCACGTTGTTCAGGGGCTCCTGGGCGGTCAGGGTGGAGCCCCCGGTCTGGGTGTGGAAGCGGAGCATCCAGCTTTTGGGGTCCTTGGCCCCGAACTCCTCCCGCATGATGCGGGCCCAGAGGCGCCGCGCCGCCCGGAACTTGGCGACCTCCTCAAAGATGTCGTTGTGGGCGGCGAAGAAGAAGGAGAGCCTGGGGGCGAAGCGGTCAATGTCCAGGCCCCGTTCCAAAGCCGCCCGCACGTAGGCCTTGCCGTCCGCCAGGGTGAAGGCGATCTCCTGGGCGGCGGTGGCCCCGGCCTCGCGGATGTGGTAACCGGAGATGCTGATGGTGTTCCACCGGGGCACCTTTTGGCTGCAGAACTCAAAGATGTCGGTCACGAGCCGCATGGAGGGGCCCGGCGGGTAGATGTAGGTGCCCCGGGCGAAGTACTCCTTGAGGATGTCGTTCTGCACCGTGCCCGAGACCTTTTCCCAGGGGACTCCCTGCTTCTCCGCCACCAGGAGGTAAAGGGCCAGGAGCATCATGGCGGGGGCGTTGATGGTCATGCTGGTGGAGACCTGGTCCAGGGGGATGCCCTGGAAGAGCTTCTCCATGTCCGCCAGCGTGGCGATGGACACCCCCACCCGCCCCACCTCCCCCACGCTCATGGGGTGGTCGGGGTCCAGGCCCAGCTGGGTGGGGAGGTCAAAGGCCACGCTGAGGCCCGTCTGCCCCTGGGCCAGGAGGTATCGGTAGCGGGCGTTGGTCTCCTCGGCGGTGGAGAAGCCGGCGTACTGGCGCATGGTCCAGGGCCTCTCCAGGTACATCCTGGGGTAGATGCCCCGGGTGAAGGGGTACTCCCCCGGGCGGCCCAGCTTTTCCCGGTAGCCTTCGGGCAGGGACTCAAAGAGGCCTTCCATGCCCTAGTTTTACAGGAGGCGGAGGAGGAGAAGGAAGAGGAAGAGGAGGCCCAAGATGAGGAGAAGGGGCGGGAGGAGGAGGCTATAGAGGGCTAGGACCATGGCCAGAAAGTCCTTCCAGTCGGGCTTCGCCTCCTTCACGCCCCCATTGTAGCCCCACGCTTTCCCTTTTGATAGCATTAGGCCATGGCCCTCTCCAAGAACGCCCGCAAGGTCCTCAAGGTCCTGGCCCGGCGGGGGGCCCCGGAGATCCTTCTGGCCCTGGGCCGGGGGCCTTCCCGCTTTTCCGATCTGCAGGCCTACCTCCTCCTCTCCCCCCGGACCCTGGCGGAGAGGCTTCGGGAGTATCACCTTCTGGGCTTCGTGGAGAGGCGGGCCTTCCCCGAGGTGCCGCCCCGGGTAGAATACACCCTGACCGCCCGGGGTAAGCGGGTACTGGAGTTTCTCCGCGCATTGGAGGAGACCCTGGATTCCGAGGAGGTTAAGCGGTGAAGGCGAGAGCCATCGTGGTGACATCGGGCAAAGGTGGGGTGGGGAAGACCACCACCACCGCCAACCTGGGGGCCGGTCTGGCCAAGCTGGGCGAGAAGGTGGCGGTCATTGACGTGGACGTGGGCCTCAGGAACCTGGACGTGGTCATGGGCCTCGAGGGCCGGGTGGTCTTTGACCTCATTGACGTCCTGGAGGGCCGGGCCAAGGTGCGCCAGGCCCTCATCCGGGACAAGCGGGTGGAGAACCTCTACCTCCTCCCCGCCTCCCAGACCAAGGACAAGGAGGCCCTGGACCCGGTGCGCTTCCAGGAGCTGGTGCGCCACCTTTTGGAAGAGGAGGGGTTTGACCGGGTCCTCATAGACTCCCCCGCCGGGATAGAAAAGGGCTTCCAGACGGCGGCTACCCCGGCGGAGGGGGCCTTGGTGGTGGTGAACCCCGAGGTCGCTAGCGTGCGGGATGCCGACCGCATCATCGGCCTCCTGGAGGCCCGGGAGATCCGGGAAAACCTCCTCGTCATCAACCGCCTGCGGCCCAAGATGGTTTCCCGGGGGGACATGCTCTCGGTGGAAGACGTGGTGGAGATCCTGGGCCTGAAGCCCATCGGCATCATCCCCGAGGACGAGCAGGTCCTCGTCTCCACCAACCAGGGCGAGCCTTTGGTCCTCAAGGGGACAAGCCCCGCCGCCATCGCCTTTATGGACACCGCCCGCCGCGTCCACGGGGAAGAGGTGCCCTTTAGGAGCGTGGACGAGGCCCAGGGGCTCATGGCGGTGTTGCGCAGGCTCTTTGGAGGGCGCTGATGTGGTGGCGTAAAGGGAGCAAGGAGAAGGCCAAGGAGAGGCTCAAGCTGGTCCTGGCCTACGACCGGGCCAAGCTGTCGCCGGGGATGGTGGAGAACCTGAAGCGGGACCTCCTCGAGGTCCTCCGCCGCTACTTCCCCGCCCAGGAGGAGGGCCTTTCCGTGGCCTTGGAGGAGCGGGGGGAGAAGATGGTCCTCATGGCCGACATCCCCCTCAAGTGATGGTCCTGAGGCGCCCCAACCTCCTGGCCTACGATTTCGGCCTGGTGGCCCTGGTTCTGGCCATCCTGGCCCTGGGGCTCTTCAACCTGCGAAGCGCCCTGCCGGACCCAAGCCTCTTCTCCCGGCAGCTTCTCGCCCTATTCCTGGGCCTGGGCCTGGCAGTGGGGGTCCAGTTCCTCTCCCGCCGCCTGGTCTTCGCCCTGGCCTATCCCCTTTACGCTCTTTCCCTGGCCCTTTTGGTCCTGGTCCTATTGGTGGGGCGGGAGATCAACGGGGCCAAGGCCTGGTTCGTCCTGGGGCCTTTGCAGTTCCAGCCCTTAGAGCTGGCCAAGCTGGGCCTGGTCCTGGCCCTGGCCCGGCTTCTGGAAGACCGCCCCGTCCGAAGGGTCTGGGACTACGTCCTTCCCGGCCTCCTCACCCTGCCCGTGGTGGCCCTCCTCCTCCTCCAGCCCGACCTCGGGGGGAGCCTGGTGGTCCTCTTCGGGGTCTTCGCCGTCCTCTTGGTGAGGGGGCTACCCTGGAAGCACCTCCTCTTGGCGGCCCTGGCCCTGGCCGTCCTGGTGCCCACCCTGGTCTGGCCCAACCTCAAGCCCTACCAGCGGGAGCGGGTCCTCATCGTCCTGGACCCTTACCGGGACCCCCTGGGCCAGGGGTTTCAGGTCATCCAGTCCACCATCGCCATCGGCTCCGGGGGGCTTTTGGGCAAGGGATACGGCCAGGGGACCCAGACCCAGCTGGGCTTCGTCCCTTTCCGCCACACGGACTTCGTCTTCGCCGTCTGGGCCGAGGAGTGGGGGTTCGTGGGGGTGGCGGCCCTCCTGGCCCTTTACGCCCTCCTCGTCCTCAGAATCCTCGCCCTGGCCCTGGAGTGCCCCAGGTTCGCCGACCGCCTCTTCCTCGCCGGGGTGGGGGGGATGCTGGGCTTCCAGGTCCTGGTCAACCTGGGGGTGGCCCTGGGGGTCGTGCCGGTGACGGGCCTCACCCTGCCCCTCTTCTCCTACGGGGGGTCCAGCCTCATGGCCACCCTCTTCTCCCTGGGACTCGTGCTCCTGGTGCACCGGGACCGGGCCGAGCCCTAGGGGCTTGCAGGGAGGGGCGGGGTTGCTAAACTTACCCCGTGGCCGGGGACGCTCTGGTGCGCCTAGAGGGGGTGCGGAAGCGGTACGGGGAAGTGGTGGCCTTGGACGGGGTGGACCTGGAGATCAGGAGGGGTGAGTTTTTCAGCCTCCTCGGGCCCTCGGGGTGCGGCAAGACCACGCTTTTAAGGCTCCTCGCCGGCTTTGAGACCCCGGACGCTGGCCGGGTTCTGATCGGGGGGAAGGACATGGCGGGGGTTCCCCCCTATGAGCGGCCCGTGAACACTGTCTTTCAGAACTACGCCCTCTTCCCCCACATGACCGTGGCGGGGAATATCGCCTTCGGCCTCAGGATGAAGGGGCTTCCCCAAGGTGAGATCCGCAAAAAGGTAGCCTGGGCCCTAGAGCTGGTGGACCTTCTGGGCCTCGAGGGCCGCTACCCCAGGGAGCTTTCCGGCGGGCAAAAGCAGCGGGTGGCCCTGGCAAGAGCCCTGGTCCTGGAGCCCCAGGTCCTCCTTTTGGACGAGCCCCTTTCCGCTTTGGACCTGAAGCTCCGCCAAGAGCTCAGGGTGGAGCTCATGCAGCTCCAGAGGCGCCTTGGCACCACCTTCGTCTTCGTCACCCACGACCAGGAGGAGGCCTTGGTCATGTCGGACCGCATCGCCGTCATGCGCGCGGGGCGCGTGGAGCAGGTGGGCCTCCCCGACGAGGTCTACGAAAGGCCAAAAAACCGCTTTGTGGCCGACTTCCTGGGCCGATCCAACCTCCTTCCCGCCCGGCCCCACCCCCTGGGGGCCGAGACCCCTCTGGGCCCCCTTCGCCTTAAGTCCCCCCTGGAGCGGGAGGCCCTTCTGGTCATCCGGCCCGAGAAGATCCGCCTCTACCCCAAGGGGGCGACCCCGCCCCGGGAGAACCTGGTCGTGGCCCAGGTGGAGGAGATCGTCTACACAGGGGCGGAAAACCAGTACTACCTGCGGGCGGGGGAGGTGCGGCTTCTGGCCTACACCCTGAACCAGGACCTGCAAGAGCCCGGTTCCGAGGAGTTCGCCTACGGGGAAGAGGTTATCTGCTACCTCCCCCCGGAGAACCTGGTGGTGATCCATGAATGAGGCGGCGACCCCCCGGCAGCGCCTCCTCCGGGTCCTGGTGACCGTGGGGCCCGGGGGGCTTTGGCTCCTCCTCTTCGTTCTCCTGCCCACGCTCCTCGTCCTCCTGGCCTCTCTTATGCGCCGGGGGCCTTACGGGGAGCTCCTGGGGCCTTTGGGCCTCCACAACTACCTGAGGCTTTTGGAGGCCCCCTACTTGGAGGCCTTCGCCCAGAGCCTCTGGGTGGGGGCCCTAGCCACCCTGTTGGCCGCCCTCCTCGGCTACCCCCTGGCCTTTTACATCGCCCGCCACCCCAGGCGGGACCTGCTCCTTCTCCTCCTCCTCATCCCCTTTTTCACCAACTTCCTCATCCGGGTCTACGCCTGGCTGGTCCTGTTGCAGAAAGAGGGGCTTCTGAACGCCCTCCTCCTGGCCTTTGGCCTTGGCCCCTACGCCTTCTACCCCTCCTTCGCCGCGGTGATCCTGGCCACGGTCTACACCTTCCTGCCCTTCTTCGTCCTGCCCGTCTACGCCAGCGTGGAGCGCGTGGACTGGCAGCTTCTGGAGGCCGCCTACGACCTGGGGGCGAGGCCCTTTAGGGCCTTCCTTCACGCCGTGCTCCCCCAGACCTACCCCGGCCTCTTCGCCGGAAGCGTCCTGGTCTTCATCCCCGCCATGGGGACCTTCGTGGTGGCGGACCTCCTGGGGGCGGGGCGGGTGGTCCTCATCGGCAACCTCATCCAGCAGCAGTTCGGCCTGACCCGGGACTGGCCCTTCGGGGCGGCTTTGAGCGTGTTTCTGATGGCCTTCGTTCTCCTGGCCCTCTACCTCTACCGGAGGCTCCAGGGGGAACGGGGCCTCGAGGACCTGGTATGAGGCGGCTTCTCTCCCTCCACGCCCTTCTGGTCTACCTCTTCCTTTACCTTCCCATCCTGGTCATCGCGGCCCTCTCCTTCAACGAGAGCCGCCGGGGGGTGCGCTTCACCGGCTTCACCCTGGACTGGTACCGGGCCCTATTCCAGGACCCCAGGGTCCTGGAGTACTTCCTCAACACCCTGGTGGTGGCCTTCACCTCCACCCTGGTCTCCACCGTGCTGGGCACCCTTTTGGCCCTGGGCCTGGTGCGCTACCGCTTTTGGGGCCGGGGGATCCTCACCTACCTCCTCTACATCCCCGTGGTGGTGCCCGACGTGGTCATGGGGGTCTCCCTCCTCCTCCTCTTCGCCTTCGCCCGGGAGCTTCTCGGATTTCCCCGGCTTTCCCTCCTCACGGTGATCCTGGGCCACATCACCTTCCAGGTGGCCTTTGTGACCCTGGTGGTGCGCTCGAGGCTTCTCCTTTTGGACCCGGCCCTGGAGGAGGCCGCCCGGGACCTGGGGGCCAGGGGCCTCCAGACCTTCCTCTACGTGACCCTGCCCCTGGCCTGGCCTGGCGTGGCCGCCGGGGCTCTCCTGGCCCTCACCCTCTCCCTGGACGACTTTGTGGTCACCTTCTTCACCGCCGGGCCCGGGGCCACAACCCTGCCCCTTTACATCTACTCCAGCGTGAAGCTGGGCGTGAGCCCCAAGGTCCACGCCCTCTCCACCCTGTTGGTGGGCCTTTCCGCCTTCTTCCTGGCCTTGGGGTATGCTCTTAGCCGGAGGCGCATATGATCGCAAGGTTTTCCCTTCTCCTTTTGGCCCTCCTCCTCACCGCCTGCCCCAAGCGGGCGGAGGTAGAGACCCTCTACTTCCTCAACTGGGCCGACTACATCCCCGAGGAGCTGGTCAGGAAGTTTGAGCGGGAGACCGGGGCCAAGGTGGTCCTGGACACCTTTGAGTCCCCCGAGGCCATGCTGGCCAAGCTGAAGGCGGGGGCCGACCGGGAGTTCTCCCTGGTGGTGGCCCCCGACTACTACGTCCTGCAGATGGCCCGGGAGGGCCTCGTCGCCCCTCTGGACAAGGGGAAGCTCAAGAACCTGGCCAACCTGGACCCCTTCTTCCAGGACCCCCCCTACGACCCCGGCCTCCAGCACTCCGTCCCCTACCTCTGGGGTACCACGGGCCTGGCCTACCGGGAGGACCTGGTGCGGGGCCCTGTGGACTCCTACGCCGTCCTCTTTGACCCCAAGGCCCAGGTGGGCCCTTTCCTCCTCCTGGACGAGATGCGGGAGACCATCGGGGCCGCCCTCAAGTACCTGGGCTACTCGGTCAACACCACCGATCCAGAGGCCCTGGAGAAGGCCAAGGAGCTCCTCATCGCCGCCAAGGCCCGCTCCGTGGGCTTCGCCGGGGGGGTGGAGGCCCTGAACCGCATCCTGGGTGGGGACGCCGCGGTCTCCCTGGCCTACTCCGGGGACGTCCTCCAGGCCCGGCAGGAGGACAAGCGCCTCCGCTACGTCATCCCCAAGGAAGGGGGGACCATCTGGACCGACGCCCTGGTGGTCCTCAAGCGGGGGCCTTCCCAGGACCTGGCCTACCGCTTCATAGACTTCCTCCTGAGGCCGGAAAACGCCGCCGAGCTCGCCGCCTACACCCGCTACGCCACCTCGGTGGCCCAGGCCATCCCCCTCTTACCCGAGGAGATGCGCCAAGACCCCGCCGTCTTCCCCCCGGAGGAGGTGCGGGCCAGGCTGGAGTACCTGAAGGACCTGGGTCCCGAGATCGCCCTTTACGACCGGGTCTGGACCGAGGTCAAGGCCCGCTAAAGGCTGAGGAGGAGGCCAGGGCCTATACTGGGCCTATGAAACGCCTTCTTCCCCTTCTCCTCCTCTTCCTGCCTGCCCTGGCCCAGGGGCCGGAGGCCCTCTGGGCCAAGACCTGCGCCCAGTGCCACGGGGAAAAGGCCCAGGGGGTGAGGCCCTACCCGGGCCTGGGGGAGGCGGCTTCCCTCTTGGCTACGCCAGAAGGGCGGCGGTACCTGATCCTGGTGGTCCTCTACGGCAAGAAGGGAGCCTCGGGGCTCATGCCCGGCTTCGCCCAGCTCAAGGACGAGGAGCTCGCCGCCCTCCTAAACCACCTAATGGCCCTTCTGAAGGCCAAGGGGGAGCCCTTCAAGCCCGAGGAAATCAAAAAGGAGCGGGGCCAGAACCTGGCCCCAGACCAGATCAAAAGGCCCTAGGTGGACCTTCCGCCCCCATGCCAGCGTGGGGCGTTTCCAGCACCGCGCCCTCGTCGGCCTGGGCCACCAGGGCGGCGTAGCGGGCGAACACGCCGTGGCGGAAGGCGGGGGGGCGTGGCTTCCAGCTTTCCTTCCGCCTCGCAAGCTCCTCCTCGGGGAGGAGGACCTCCAGGAGGCGGTTTTCCACGTCTATGCGCACCCGGTCCCCCTCCTTGAGGAGGGCGATGGGCCCGCCCACAAAGGCCTCGGGGGCGATGTGCCCCACCATGAGGCCCCGGGTGCCCCCGGAGAAGCGCCCGTCGGTGAGGAGGGCCACCTCGGGGCCCAGGCCCTCGCCCACGATGGCGCTGGTCACCGAGAGCATCTCCGGCATGCCAGGGGCCCCCTTGGGCCCCACGTAGCGGATGACCACCACGTCCCCGGGGCGGATCTCCTTGGCCAGGACCTTGGCCATGGCCTCCTCCTCGGAGTCAAACACCCGGGCCGGGCCCTCAAAGTAGGTGCGCTCCGTGCCCGCAAGCTTCAAGACCGCTCCCCTCGGGGCCAGGTTCCCCCGGAGGACCACGAGCCCGCCCTGGGGCTTCAGGGCCCGCTCCACGGGGAAGACCACCTTTTGCCCTTCGGCCTCCCTGAAGGCCTGTTCCACCTCCTCCGCCAGGGTGCGCCCGGTGAGGGTCTTCTCCTCGCCAAAGAGGAGGCCCGCCTCCAGGAGCCTTTTGAAGACCAGGGGCGTGCCCCCCGCTTCATAAAGCTCCCAGGCGGTGTAGGTACCCCAGGGCCGGAGGTCGGCGATGACGGGGGTCTTGCGGGAGACCCGGTCAAAGTCGTCCAGGCTGAGCTCCACCCCCACCTCCTTGGCCATGGCCAGAAGGTGCAGCACGGCGTTGGTGCTGCCGCCCGTGGCGGCCACGGCGGCGATGGCGTTCAGGAAGCTCCTCCGGGTGAGGAAGTCTTGGGGCTTCCAGTCGTGCTCTATGGCCCAGGCCAGGATCCTTCCCGCCTCTTTGGTGGTCCTGGGCTTTTCCGGGTGGACGGCGGGGATGGCGTTGTAGCCCATGGGGGAGAGGCCCAGGACCTCGAGGGCCATGGCCATGGTGTTGGCCGTGTACTGCCCCCCGCAGGCCCCGGGGCCGGGGATGGCCCGGCGCTCAATCTCCAAAAGCTCCTCGTCGGTGATCCTGCCCGCCGCCCGCTGGCCCACGGCCTCAAAGACCTCCACGATGGTGAGCTTGCGGCCCCGCCACTCCCCGGGGGCGATGGTCCCCCCGTAGAGGACCATGCCGGGGACCCCGCTCCTGATGACCCCCATGGCGCCGCCGGGGATGGTCTTGTCGCAGGCGGAGAGGACCGCCATGCCGTCGTAGAGGTAGCCCTGGGCGACGAGCTCAATGCTATCGGCGATGACCTCGCGGCTTACGAGGCTCGCCCGCATCCCCGGGGTGCCCATGCTGATGCCGTCGGAGATGGCGGGGGCCCCGAACTCAAAGGGGAAGACCCCGGCCTCCCTGAGCCCCGCTTTCAGGTCCAGGGCCAGCTCCCTCAGGTGGTAGTTGCAGGGCATCCCGTCGGTGAAGGTGTTGACCACCCCCACGAAGGGCCTCCCAAAGTCCTCGTCCCCCACGCCCACCGCCCGGAGCATGCTCCGGGCCGGGGCCTGCTGTAAGCCTTTCTTGATCCGATCCGACCTCATGCGTCCCTCCACGTGGCGATCTTGCCGTGAAAGGCCCTGGCCCTGGGCAGGAGCCGGACCAGGGCCCTCGCCGCCTCCTCGGGGGTGAGCAGGCGGCCTTCCTCCCGGTAGCCGCGGAAGACCCGCTGGAGCACGGGGGCCCCGCCCCCTTGGGCTTCCCGGGCCGCCTTCTGCATGTCCGTCTCCACCACCCCCGGGCGGTAGACGAAGCAGGTGACCTCCGGGGCCTCGGCGGCGAGTTGCTTCGCCAGGTGCTCCTCCGCCGCCTTGGCCACGGCGTAGGCCCCGATGCCGGGCAGGTTGGTCTCGGCTGCGCCCGAGCCCAGATAGACCGCCAGGCCCTCGCCCCTTTGGAGGAGGTGGGGGTAGGCGAAGCGGGCCAGCTGGTAGCCGGCGATCAGGTTGGCCTCGAGGACCTCCATAAAGAGGCTCTCCGCCAACTCAAAGAGGAGGGGCCCCGGGTGGAGGACCCCGGCGTTGTGGATGAAGCCGGCGAAGTTGCCCAGCTCCAGGGCCTTCGCCACCAGGGCCTCGGCCACCTCCGCCTTCCCGGCGCTCCCCGGGACCATCTCCGCCCTGGCCCCCAAGGCGCGCACCTCCTCCAGCGCCGCCAAAAGCGGGGCCTCCCGCCTGGCGTTCAGGACCAGGTTGTAGCCCGCCTTGGCCAGCTCCAGGGCCAGGGCCTTCCCGATGCCCCGGCTGGCCCCGGTGAGGACCAGGGTCTTCCTCATAGGAGCGCCTCCACGGGCACCGCCACGCCCATGAACTCCAGGACCTCCCCCGGGCCCAGGGCCTCCACCTCCCCGTAGGCCTCCCCCTGGGGCTTCCGGTGGACCAGGACCCGCCCGCCCTCTAGGTCCACCACCCAGACCTCGGGCACCCCTGCCCTGGCGTAGAGGGGGAGCTTGGTGCCCAGGTCGTAGCGGAGGGTGGTGTCCGCCACCTCCACCACCAAAAGGGCATCGGAGGCCTCGGGTAGTCGCTCTTCATAGAAGTCGGGGCGGGGCTTCAAGAGGGCCAGATCGGGGTAGAGCTCGGATTCACCCACCACCAGGGGGTTTTGGGGCGAGATAAGGGCTTTTCCAGACTGGAGCAAAGGCAGGAGGAGGGCGAGGAGCCGGTTGACCTTGGCCGCGTGCCGCTTCCCTATAGGGCTCATTTCTACCAGTTCTCCTTCCACCAGCTCCAGCCTCAGGTCCTCGGGAAATACCCCGGCCTCCACCATGCGGTGAAACTCCTCCAGGGAGATCTTGTGGCGGGTCACGGTAGGACCTCCTTGACGGGCACCTTCAGGGAGAGGACCTCAAGCTCCCCGTCCTCGAGGACCCTGGCTTCCTGGTAGGCTTCCCCCTTGGGGTTCCGAAAGACGTGCACCCTGTCCCGCACCAGGTCCACCACAAGGACCTCCGGTATCCCGGCTTGGGCGTAGAGGGGGAGCTTCACCTTGAGGTCGTGGTCCAGGCTGGTCTCGGCCACCTCCACCACCAGGAGGGCGTCCTTGGCCTCGGGCAGGCGGTTGCGGTACCGGGTCCTCGGGGGCTGGAGGAGGGCGAGGTCGGGATAGACCTCGGTGTCCGGGAAAAGCACGAGGGGGTTTTGCACCGAGAGCACACCTTGATCCCGTAGGGCGCTCAAGAGGTCCACGAGGGTGTTCAGGACGTACGCATGCCGCTTCCCAATGGGGCTCAGCTCCACCACCTCCCCCCGGATGAGCTCCACCCGATCGTCCTCGGAGAGGATCCCCGCCTCGGCCATGCGGTGGAAGTCCTCGGCGCTGAAGCGGTGCCGGATCATACCCCCATCTTAATACCCTTGTTTCCTGTTTCCTTCGGCCCACCCTGGTAACTTCCCCAGGAACCTTTTGCCGGGGCCCCCATGCTGGCGCAAGCCAGCATGGGGTGGTGTTACAGGTGCCGCAGAACCTCCTCCGTGAAGGCCTGGGTTCCGGCGCTCCCCCCCAGGTCGGGCGGGGGGGTTTCCCGGAGGGCCTTGGCCACGGCGGCCTCCACCCGCCTCGCCAGCTCCACCAGGCCGAAGGCGTGCTCCAGCATCATGGCGGCGGAGAGGATGGCGGCCGTGGGGTTGGCGATGCCCTTGCCGGCGATGTCGGGGGCCGAGCCGTGCACGGGCTCAAAGACCGGGGTGCCCCGCCCTAAGGAGGCCGAGGGGAGGAGGCCCAAGGAGCCCGGGAGGACGCTGGCCAGGTCCGAGAGGATGTCGCCGAAGATGTTGCCGGTGACCACCACGTCAAAGCGGGCGGGGTTCTTCACCAGGTGCATGGCCATGGCGTCCACGTACTGGTG
The DNA here is from genome assembly GCF_001280255.1 of Thermus aquaticus. Taxonomy (NCBI): domain Bacteria; kingdom Thermotogati; phylum Deinococcota; class Deinococci; order Thermales; family Thermaceae; genus Thermus; species Thermus aquaticus. The sequence continues at coordinate 1,198,878 of NZ_LHCI01000106.1, forward strand.
ATCGAGGGCCACGTCGGGGTAGCCCTTGTGGACCTCCTCCACGGTCTTCCGCCAGAACTCCCCCACCTCCAGCACGTTGGCCTTGTCCACGCTGGTCAGGTGCCTTCTGCGCTTCCTGGCCGCCTCAAAGGCCACCTTGGCCACCCGCTCCACCTCGGGTTTGGAGTAGCGCTCGGTGTTCCAGGCCTCGGCCTCCGACATCCCCCTGGGCTCCCCGAAGTAGATCCCCCCGGTGAGCTCCCGCACGATCAGCACGTCCACCCCCCGGGCGATCTCCTCCTTGAGGGGGGAAAGCCTCTCCAGCCCGGGGAAGACCTTGGCCGGGCGCAGGTTGGCGAAGAGGTCCTGGCTCTTTCTGAGGGCGAGGAGCCCCGACTCGGGCCGGATCTTGCGGGGAAGGGCGTCCCACTTGGGTCCCCCCACGCTTCCCAAAAGCACCGCCTCCGCCGCCTCCACCCCCTTTCGGGTCACCTCCGGGAAGGGCTCCCCGTACCCGTCTATGGCGGCGCCCCCGAAGGGGAAGGTCTCGTAGGTGAGGCCAAGGCCCTCCCGCTCGTCCAGGGCCTTAAGGACCCTGAGGGCCGCCTCCGTGACCTCGGGGCCGATGCCGTCCCCGGGCAGGACCGCTACCCTCATGGGGCCTCCTTGGGGTAGGGGAGCTTGCGGTCAAACTCGTCCAAAAGCTCCCCGGCCTCCAGAAGCTCGCCGATGGGGTCCCAAAGCCCCTCCACCAAAGCCTCCCGGGCCTCCTCCCGGATGAAGAGGGGGGCGGTGCGGCCCCCGAAGCGGACCTCCTTGTTGACCAGGTCAATCTCCACCTCCAGCTCGGGGTTGGCCTCCACGGCCTGGAAGAGGGCCGCCAGGTCTTCGGGGGCCATGGTCACGGCGGGAAGGCCGATGGCGATGGCGTTGCCGAAGAAGATCTCGGCGAAGCTCTCGCCGATGATGGCCCTGAAGCCCGCCCGCTTGATGGCCTGGGGGGCGTGCTCCCGGCTGGAACCGGAGCCGAAGCCCGACTCCACCAGGAGGATGGTGGCCCCCCCGTAGCGGGGGTCGTTCAGGGGGTGAGGCTTGGGGTTGCCCGCCTCGTCAAAGCGCTCGTCGTAAAAGAGGTACTGGCCCAGCCCCTCAAAGGTGATGCTCTTCATGAAGCGGGCGGGGATGATGCGGTCGGTGTCTATGTCCTCGCCCCTGATGGGCACGGCGCGACCCTTGATGACGGTGAACTTCTCCAGCATGGCTCACCTCCCGATGCCAAACACTTCCCGAGCGTCGGCGATCTCTCCGGTCACGGCGGCGGCGGCCACCATGACCGGGCTCATGAGGACGGTGCGGCCCCTGGGGCTTCCCATCCTCCCCTTGTAGTTGCGGTTGGAGCTACTGGCCGCCAGCTCGTCCCCTTCCAGGCGGTCCGGGTTCATGGCCAGGCACATGGAGCAGCCGGGGTTCCGCCACTCAAACCCCGCCTCGCGGAAGACCTCGGCGATGCCCTCCTCCTCCGCCTTTTTAGCCACCCACTCCGAGCCCGGCACCACCAGGGCCCGCACGCCCTTTTTCACCTTGTGCCCCTTGAGGTGGCGGGCCACCTCCCGGAGGTCGGAGAGCCTGGCGTTGGTGCAGCTCCCGATGAAGGCCACCTGGACGGGCACCCCCTTGATGGGCTGGCCGGGCCTGAAGCCCATGTAGGCCAGGGCCTCCTCGGCCACGGCCCTTTCTTCCTCGGGGAGCTCCTCCAGAAGGGGAATCCGCCCGTCCACGGGGATGGCCTGGCCCGGGTTGATGCCCCAGGTGACCGTGGGGGCGATCTCCTCGGCCCGGAAGCTGACCACGTCGTCGTAGGTGGCATCGGGGTCGGAGCGGAAGGAAAGCCAGCGCTTCTTGGCCTCCTCCCACTCAGGCCCCTTGGGGCTATAGGGGCGGCCCTCGAGGTAGGCGAAGGTGGTCTCGTCGGGGTTCACGTAGCCGATGCGGGCCCCGCCCTCAATGGACATGTTGCAAAGGGTCATGCGGCTTTCCATGTCCATGGCCTCCACGGTGCTCCCGCCGTACTCATAGGCGTAGCCCAGGCCCCCCTTGACCCCCAGGGTGCGGATGATGTGGAGGATCACGTCCTTGGCGTAGACCCCGGGGCCTAGCTTTCCGTCCACGTTGATGCGCCGCACCTTGAGCTTCTTGGCGGCCAGGCTCTGGGTGGCGAGGACGTCCCGCACCTGGCTGGTGCCGATGCCGAAGGCCACGGCCCCGAAGGCCCCGTGGGTGGAGGTGTGGGAGTCGCCGCAGGCGATGGTCATCCCGGGCTGGGTGAGGCCCAGCTGGGGGCCGATAACGTGGACGATGCCCTGGTTGCCGCTGCCCAGGTCAAAGAAGGTGATGCCGTGCTCCTTGGTGTTGCGCCTCAGGGCCTCCAGCATGTTCTGGGCCAGAGGGTCCTGGAAGGGCTCGGTGCGGTCGTGGGTGGGGACGATGTGGTCCACGGTGGCGAAGGTGCGGTGGGGATAGCGCACCTTGAGGCCCAGGTCCTTCAGCATCCCGAAGGCCTGGGGGCTCGTGACCTCGTGGAGGAGGTGGAGGTCTATGAAAAGCTGGCTCTGCCCATTCCTGAGCTTTCGCACCTCGTGGGCCTCCCAAACCTTGTCGTAAAGCGTTTTTCCCATGCTCCCTCCCTAGAAAAAACCCCCGGGTTCCTGGGCCCGGGGGAGTGCGGCGCAAAGCCTTTCCCTAAACCGGGCCTGCCCGGTCTAGGGATAGAAGGACCCGCCGCATTGCCCTATAGCCTAAAGGGCCCGGGGCCCAAAGGTCAAGCTTGACGAAAGGGGCCTTCTTGCCTACAATGACCCTTGCGTCTGCCGGGGTGGCGGAATTGGTAGACGCGCACGATTCAGGGTCGTGTGTCCTCGCGGACGTGCGGGTTCAAGTCCCGCCCCCGGCACCAGAAGGCCCCGCTCAAGCGGGGCCCAAGCTTTTGGTTGACGGCTTGGGGCCTTGCCCGTACCCTAGGGGTAATGAAGCGCGTCCTTTCCGGCATCCAGCCCTCGGGGGAGATCCACATCGGCAACTACCTGGGGGCCATCAAGCAGTGGGTGGAGATCGGGGAGAAGCTGGGCCGGGACGCTTTCTTCTGCATCGTGGACTACCACGCCCTCACCAACCCCCTGGCCTACGACCCCGCCACCCTGGCCCAGCGCACCTTTGAGGCGGCCCTGGTCAACATGGCGGCGGGGCTGGACCCCGAGAAGGTGACCCTCTTCGTCCAGTCCCACGTGCCCGAGCACACGGAGCTGGCCTGGGTCTTCACCACCCTCACCCCCCTCGGGGACCTGACCCGCATGACCCAGTTCAAGGACAAGGCGGCCAAACAGGAGACCGTCTGGAGCGGCCTCCTCATGTACCCCGTCCTGCAGGCGGCGGACATCCTCATCTACAAGGCGGACACCGTGCCCGTGGGGGAAGACCAGGTCCAGCACATAGAGCTCACCCGGGAGATCGCCCGCCGCTTCAACGGGCTTTTCGGGGAGACCTTCCCCGAGCCCCAGGCCCTCCTCAACCCCAAGGCCCCCAGGGTCCCGGGCATTGACGGCAAGGCCAAGATGAGCAAGTCCCTGGGCAACACCATCGGCCTTCTGGAGCCCGAGGAGAGCATCTGGGAGAAGATCCGCCACCTCCCCGACGACCCCCAGAGGATCCGCCTCCAAGACCCCGGGGACCCCGAGAGGACCATCGTCTTCACCTACCTCTCCTACTTCGCCCCCGAGGAGGTGGTGGCGGCCCTGAAGGAGGAGTACCGCCGAGCGGGGGTCGGGACCCTGACCGTGAAGCGCATCCTTTTTGAACACCTGATGCGCGCCTTGAGGCCCATTCGGGAACGGGCCGAGGCCCTGAAGCGGGACCCGGACTACGTGATGGACGCCCTCTTGGAGGGCGCCCGCCGGGCCCGAAGCGTCGCCCAGGCCACCATGGAGGAGGTGCGGGAGAAGGTGGGCCTCCTCCTGCCCAGGAAGCGCCCGGTGCTCCGGTGATCCAGATCGCCTTCCCCGGCTTCTCCGGCACCCCCGAGGCCCTGAGGGAGGCCCTGAGGCGGGGCCGGATATCCCCCAGGGCGGTCCCCGTGCTGAAGGTCATTGAGGACGCCCTGGCCCAGCTCCCCCCGTCCCTCAAGGAGAGGAGCGAGGTCCTGCCCATCCTGGCGGAGCTTCTCGTCCTCAAGCTCTCCCCGGAAAGGGCCATGGAGGCCGAGGAGGGCAAGGAAGCCCCCCTGGTCCAGGCCCTTCTGGACCTCTCCGAGACCGTGGCCTTTCTGGAAGCGCGGCTTAAAGCCCGGGCCAGGCTCCTTCCCGTGGCCCCACCCCCCCTCCCCAGGCCCGCCCTCCGGCTTTCCCCCAAGACCCTCTGGCAGGCGGCCAGGCCCTTCCGCCGGGCGGTTCTGGCCCTTCCCCGGGAGACCTTTGGGCTGAAGGAGGCCTGGGAGCGGCTTCGGGGGCTTCTTCGGGGGAGGGCGGTCTTCCAGGCCCTGCCCCTGGGGAGCTGGGGCGAGCGGGCGGTGGCCTTCGCCGCTCTTTTGGAGGCCCACCGCCTGGGCCTCCTTCGCCTCCACCAGGAGGCCCCCTTTGCCCCCCTTCACGTGGAGGTCTTGCAGGAGCGGCAGGAGCTCAGCGCCTAGCGCAGGAAGGTGATGAGGGCCAGCACCGCTGCCAGGGCGGTGAAGTAGAGCATGGCCTTGTTGAAGGCGTTGCCGATCTCGGCCTTCACCTCCTGACGGAGACCGGCCATTTCCTGGCGGAGTCCGGCGATTTCCGCATTCACCGCCTGGCGGAGTCCGGCGACCTCCGCCTTTACCTCCTGGCGGAGGTCGGCGATCTCTGCCTTTACCTCCTGGCGGAGTCCGGCGATCTCCGCCTTTACCTCCTGACGGAGGCCATCGTGTTTTTCTTCTATCTCTCGGCGGAGGGCGCCGAACCTTTCCTCCATTTCCTGGCGGAGGCCCCCGATTTCGGCCCTGACCTCTTGTTGGAGGCCGTTGAACTTCTCCTCCATTTCCTGGCGGAGGCCCCCGATTTCGGCCCTGACCTCTTGTTGGAGGCCGTTGAACTTCTCCTCCATTTCCTGGCGGAGGCCCCCGATTTCGGCCCTGACCTCTTGGCGGAGGCCGTTGAACTTCTCCTCCATCTCCTGGCGAAGGACCCCAATCTCGGCCTTCACCTCCTGGCGGAGACCGGCCATTTCCTGGCGGAGTCCCGCGATCTCCGCTTTAACTTCTTGGCGGAGCCCCGCGATTTCCGCCTTCACCTCCTGGCGCAGGAGGTCCATGCGGTGCTCCAGGGCGGAGACCCTCTCGGGCAGGACCGCCATGACCCCTTCCACAATGCCTTCCAGCTTGTAAAGGCGTTCCTCCGTGGTCATCTAAGCCCAGGATAGCAGAGTAGACTGGAACCATGGGCGAGGCAGCGAAGACGTTGGAGCTTCTGGACGCCGAGGCCTACCTGGCCCTGGAAGAGCGCTCCCCCGTGCGCCACGAGCTCCTCGAGGGCGTGCCCTACGCCATGGCGGGGGCGAGTCTTGCTCACAACCGCATCGTGGGCAACCTCTACGCCCTCCTCAGGCCCGAGGCCCTGGCCAAGGGGTGCCGGATTTACACGGAAACCGTCAAGCTTCGGGTTTCCGTAAGGACCTTTTACTACCCTGACCTCATGGTGGTCTGCGGGGGGAAGCCTCCGCACACCCACTACGAGGAGGCACCCTGCCTGGTGGTGGAGGTGGTTTCCGAGGCCACCGAGGCCATAGACCGAAGGGAGAAGCTCTGGCGCTACCGGGAGCTCCCAAGCCTCCAGGGCTACCTCCTGGTGGACTCCCGGGAAAGGCGGGTGGAGGGCTACTTCCGCCAGGGGGAAGTCTGGCTCTACCGCCTTTGGGAGGGGGAGGGGATGGTGGAGGTGCCCTGCCTCGGCGTGGGGCTAAACCTGGAGGCCATCTACGAGGGGGTAGAGGTTTAGGCGGTCCCGCGCACCCACCGACATAGCCGCGCCCGAAGGCGGTCAAAGCGTTCAGGGTTTACCCTCCCCAGGCTTCCCACTAGGAGGCCCTTGTCCACCACGGCGAGGCGGCTAAGGCGCACTACGCTACTGCGCTTGAGGCCCGTTTCGGCAAAATCGGGGTCTGTTCCAGAACATACCCTCTAGTGCTCGGGGCGGTCCAGAGTTGCCAAGAGGGATTCTAGCTGCTCCAGAAGTGGGGGGAGGTCTTGTTCCAGGATGGCCGCCACCACCTCCATGTCCACGCCAAAGTACTCGTGGATAAGGAGATTGCGGGTGGCCACGATCTCCCGCCAGGGAATTTCAGGGTGGAGGCGCTTGAATTCCTCGGAAATGCCCCTAGCCGCTTCTCCAAGGATTTCCAGGAGGCGGACGAGAGCGAGGACGTTTCTTCTTCTGGGGCCAAGCTTCTGGGGTCTTTGTTCTGCGTGATTTCCAAAGCGCGCCTGCAAGCGTCCCGCATGTGGAGGAGCCGGACACGGTCGGAAAGATTACGCCGCCTCATGGATAGGGCGGGCCTCCTTCAGGACCTCCTCCCGGAGGTAAGGGCTCAGGCTTCCCAGGGTGTGGAGGTCTACCCTGCGCCCGAAGAGGCGGGTCAGCTCCTCCTGAAGCCGCACGAAGCCCAGGCCTGGGGGGCGCCCGGGGAAGAACTCCACCAGGAGGTCCAGGTCGCTTTCCTCGTCGGCCTCTCCTCGGGCGAAGGAGCCGAAGAGGAGGAGGCGCCGGACCCCGTACCGACGGCAGACCTCTGCCAGGGCTTGGGAAGGGATGGACACCCCTAAGCTCATCGCCAGGTTCATTTTAGTGCTAGGAAGCCCAAAGTGTCCGGGAGTCCGTCCCCCTTCCGACGGGCCGGGAAGTGGCCCCTTGCTATAGGGCCAGGCACTCCTTTAGGCCACGAGGCCGCACCGCCTTGGCCGCGCAGGGCCTCGCCCTGGCTACATCCCGTTGACTTCGGGCGCAAAAGGGCCTACCCTGTAGCTAGGGACTGGGCCCGGGCTTTGCCCGGGCTTAGTACGTTTTGATCCTCTTCAAGACCTCCTCTCCCACGGGGTAGAGCGCCACCTTGCCTCCGAAGAAGCGCTCAAACCACTCCTCCATGTGGGGGCGGCGTCTTCCAACCCCCAGGGAGCGCTTGAGGTAGTCGGCTAGGACGTAGGCGGGGAAATCCGCCGCTGCCAGGGGAAGGTGCTCTTTCTCCACCAGCGCCGGGACCCCTTGGAGGCGAGGTGTGGGGTGCGTTGCCCGCAAGTGGGCCAAGGCTTGCCGCCACAGGCCGTGGTCCTGGGCCGGGTAGCGAGCCTCGGCGAGGAGGAAGCCGTATCCGGACAAACGGTCCAGCTCCTCCCGAAGCCTCTCTAGAAGAGCCTGTATCAAGTCCCGGCGGAGCCCTTCGGCTAGATTGCGCCCTTTCCTGTCCCCCAGGATATCGGCCATCTCCCTCTTGTTCGCGTAGACGCCCACCCACCCCGGCACCACCTGGGCCACGGTTTGCAGGACCCGCTGGAAGTAGACGAAGGCCTCTTCCGGGGAAAGGGGAAGAGGCGCCTTCCGGAAAAACCCCGTGCGCTGGTAGAATTCCACGGCATGAAGCGGGGCGGGGTGGCCCAGCTGGAGCCTTTTTTGGAGGTCCTGCGACAGGGCTTCCAGCTGTCTAGACAAAGCTTCATAGTCGGGGCCCGCTGGCACCAGGGCGGCCAGGAGCAAATAGAGGGGCTGTTGGGGGTTTGCCAGGTCCAGTCCTGTTTCCCCGGACTCGTCCACATAAACCAGGAAGACCCTCTCCACGCTTACAGCCTAAGACCTGCTTTGGCTCAAGCTGGTAGTTTACCCTGGGTGGCCCACAGCTCGTGCTTTGCCGGGGCCTCACTCTCCAGGGCCAGATACTCCTCCAGGCCAAGAGGCCGCACCGCCTTGGCCGCGCCCACGCCTAGAGTGTAGCCCGGCCTGCCCCGCCCATAACCTCAGCTTCGTGGCTCAGAAAATGCTGGGGTAGCGACTGGGTTATGTTTTTGGGGCCCGGGGGAAACCCGGGCCCAGCTACCCTTAGGCGGTCAGGTCCTTACGGGTTGTTGTTGTTGTTGTTGTTGTTGTTGTTGTTGTTCGTGGATGAGTTGCCCAGGGTTAGCTGTCCGTCTTTGTAAACGACCTGGGCCTTGGTGCCCCCCTGGTAAGTAGCCGTAATCTCTACGTCAGTATCGTTATTAATGTATCTGATGGTGCAACCATTATCACCTATGATGGCTGGGACGGGAGAGACGTAGTCCTTGCAGTTCGTCTTATTCTTGTCAAGTTGTCCCGTAGCGGCATCCCGGGAGGCTTCAATGGCCGTCACCACATTGCGCACGTAGGAGAGGGCCACCGTGTCGTTGGCCCGCTTGCGGGCGTTCAGCAGGTTGGGGATCAGAACCGCAGCCAGGATGGCGATGATGGCGATGACGATCAGGAGCTCAACCAAGGTAAAGCCTTTAGCGTTGCGCATCTTTCTTCCTCCTTAGAGATTTCCGCGCCTTTATGTATCGCGCGGCCATGAGTGCCTAGAGCCGACTTGCCTGCCTCTCACCTAGCCCTGCTTTCTCTCTTTTTACCCCTCTCTCACCTCCTTTCTGGGGCCATTTTTCCGCCCGCTCCTCCTTCTTGTCAACCCCCCCTTTTGGGGGGGTCATCTTCAAGGTAGGGGAGGGGTGTGAAAGCCATGTGAAAGCTACGGCGCGTTTCGGGGGTAGACCCGGAGGCTGTAGGTCTGACCCGCTCCGGGCACGAAGAGGATGCGCCCTCCCTCCGGGGCCTTGAGCCGGATGTTGAGGGTGATGGCGGTGGGGGAGGTCTGCACCTGGAAGAAGGCCAAGGTGCTGGCGTTATCCACCAGGTCAAGGACCACGTAGGGCTGGGCGCCGCTGAAGGTGGTGGCCGAACAGCTTTGTCCTCCCAGCCGGTATTCGCGGAGCATGCGGGTGTTGGCGTCGGCCCAGGGGTCTGGGCTTTTGTAGTCGTCCCCCACAGCTGACCTGGCCTCCAGCCTGTAGGCCCGGAGGGCGCAGGTGCCACCCGGTTCAGGTAGGAGGACCGCCAAGCAGGTGGGGGGCTGGCAAGGGCTTCCGTTGACCGTGGCCGAGGAGAGGACCCTTTGGGCTTCCTGCAGGGTATCGGCCAGGTAGCCTGCGGCGTCCTTCAGCTCTTCCAGGAGCTGGGTCTGCTTTCGCGCCACGCGGTTGGCCGTGAGGGTCCCCTGGGTGAAGGCCAGGAGGGCGGTGGTGAAGATGGCCAGCACCGCCAGGGCCACCAGGATTTCCAGCAGGGTAAAGCCCCGTCTCATGGTCTCCACTCCCGGTAGAAGGTGTAGGTCCTGCCGCTCCCTTCCAGGGTGAGCTCCACAGCGAGGAGGGAACAGGCCACCGTGGATGCGCCTTGAGCGCAGCTAACCGAGCAGGTGTAGCCCGTGGTGGGGTTTCCCGTGCAGTCCCTGAGGCTCACGGGCTGGGAGGGGGTGAGCCTACCCCCGGCCCTCACCGCAACCTTGAAGCCCCCGGTCTGGGTGAAGGAGGGCAGGCTCAGGGTGGTGCCAGAGTAGGTCCCCTCTCGCCTCGCCCTTTCCAGGTAGTCTTTGGCCACCACCACGGCCCGGGCCTCGGTGCCCGCCGAGCGGTTGACCCTAAAGATGCCCAGGAGCCCGGAAAGAATGGCCGCGTCCAGAAGGCCAAAGATGGCCAGGGCCACGAGGAGTTCCACGAGGGAGAAACCCTTTTTCACCGGACCACCACCTTTCCGATGACCCCTATCACGTGAACGCTCCGGGTCAGGTCGGGGTAGCGGGTGTGTCGCAGGGTCAGCTTCTTTAGGGGGGCGTCTGTGGTGCCGTAAGGGCGCTGGAAGACCACGTCCAGAGGAGGGAAAGTGGCGTAGTTGCTTTCGCTGACCTGCACCCGGGAGAAACGTTGCGTGGGGGCGCTCAGATCGGCGCAGCTTTCACCTACGCTAAAGCCATCCCTCCAGACCCGCACGCATCTAGCTGCGTTCGTGCGCTTGGCCTCGGCCCGGGCGTACTGGAAGGCCTGGGCCAGGGAGCGGGCGGCCTCGTCCACCTCCGCCTGGGCCCGCCAGCGCAGGAAGTTGGGGACCCCCAGGCCCAGGAGGAGGCCCAGTACGGCCAGCACGATTAGGAGCTCCAGCAGAGAAAGCCCACGCTTCACAGACGCCTCCAGGTGCCGGAAACAGGACTGACCGAGGTGAGGCCTTGGCTCATGACGCGGAGCCTGTAGAGGACCAGGGGGTCATACTCTATCTTCCCACCCGCCTGTTTGCCCTGCGTTCCGGCGATGTTGGTCCAGCAATCGTCTCCGCCCCCCTGGGGGCCGCACCCCTCGAGGTTGGCCACGCCCTCCACCACCACGGCCCCACGGAGACCGGCGTTGCCCTGCTGGTCGTAGTCTCCGGCCACGTAGACGAGCCCTTGGAACCCCTGCGGGCAGGTGCCGTTCACCGTGAGCTCTCCGAAGACCACCAGGATGCCCTTGCCGCAAAGCTCCCTGTTTCCCGTGAGGTTCAGGGGCCCCGAAACGCTCTTGATCTCCCAGTTCTGGAGGGTGCCCCCGAAGGAGCTGGCGGAAACGGGGGGGTAGAGGCGGCGGAACTCCTCCTTGCTCATGCCGAAGACCCTTTGGAAGAGGTCGTCTGGGGAAGTGGGGACCAGGGGTGAAGAGGGGGCTGAGCCGTAGAGAATCTGGCCGCCTCCAGAGGTGTCAATGGTCCGGCTGCTGGCGGCCCCCAGGACCTGGGCCACCAGGGGGGTGCCTTCCGGGATGGAGGTGGGGGGAGTTCCACTCCAGGAGACCTTTACCTGCACATTTTCCACGCTCTCCACCACGCCCTCAAAGCTTCCCACGCGTACCTTTTGCCCCTTCACGAGCCCCCGGGCGTCGCTCAGGGTGAGGGTGTTGGTGCTGAGGTCGTAGGCTTTCACCCCATAGGGGGCGAGCTCCACCGGGGCCCCAGGAAGGATGACATCCGTCAAACCCCGCGTGAAGAGGGGAGTCAGGGTGAGGGTGTTGCCGCTCTTGCCTTCCACGCGGTAGGTTTTCGGGGTGCCTCCGGTGGTTATTCTGAGGTAGCTCCCGGTGGGAATGAGGGTGGCATCGTCCACGTCAAGGTTAAAGGTCCCGGTGTTCTGGTCCAGGGCGGACAGCAGGTTCAGGCTTCCGTTTAGCCTTACCGTGGCCACAGGCAGGAACCCGCTATCCGCGGCGAAGTCAAAGCCAACAATCTTGGCGTTGCCGCTCACCTCTACCCGGGGCCTCGAGGTGAGGGCGGCGGGAACGGCGCCTAGGATGCCGCAACCCACCCGAAAGGTCTGCTCCAAGGTGGCCTTTCCGCCCCCCACCTGGGCCACAGCCTGGACCCTGATGTTGCCCCCGCCCGGGGGCACGGTGCTTTCCCGATTGGGATAGCTGTAAGTGGCGCTCAGGGCGGGGCCTCCGGAAACCGAGAGGGTGTAGGCGCTCGGGAGGTTATCGCCGCACCGGACCAGGAGGGGGAAGGCCTCGAGGGCGCTTTCCGCCAGGGTAAAGGCCTGGTACGTAACCCGCTCGGAGGCCCCGCCTCTCAAGGCGCCCAGGGCCATGTAGCCTGTGGCCGCCAGGAGGCTGGTGAAGACCACCATCAGGACCACCAGGGTAATGGGGGTGGCGATACCCTTCCTCATGCCTTTCAGGATGGGGGTCCGGGCCTTGGGGCGCATCCCCCAAATGGGGGGATATGATGGGGCTATGCGGGAGGTCTACATCGTTTCCGCGGCCAGGACCCCCATCGGCAAGTTCGGGGGGGCCTTGAAGGACGTGAGCCCGGTGGACCTGGGGGCCCACGCCATGCGGGCGGCTTTGGAGCGGGCGGGGGTGGAGGGGAAGAGCCTGGACCTCTACGTCTTCGGGAACGTCTTAAGGGCGGGGCACGGGCAGCTCCTTCCCCGGCAGGCGGCCATAAAGGCGGGCATCCCCAAGGAGGTGGACGGGTACCAGGTGGACATGGTTTGCGCCTCGGGGATGATGGCCCTCATCAACGCCGCCCAGTTTATCCGCACCGGGGAGGCCCACCTGGTCCTGGCCGGGGGGATGGAGTCCATGAGCCAGGCGGGGTTTTACCTCTCCCACCGGGCCCGGTGGGGGTACAGGTTCCTCATGGGGGCCCCGGAGAACCTGCAGGACATCCTCCTCCGGGACGGGCTTTCCGACCCCTTCACCGGTGAGGCCATGGGGGAGCAGGCGGAGCGCCTGGCCCAGGACTACGGGGTGGGCCGGGAGGAGGTGGACGAGGCCGCCTACCTCTCCCACCGGCGGGCCTGGGAGGCCACGGAGGGGGGCCACTTCGCCTGGGAGATCGCCCCCATGGAGCTTCCCGGCAAGAAGGGGCCCCAGGTGGTGGACAGGGACGAGGGGATCCGCCCGGAGACCACGCCGGAGTCCCTGGCCGCCTTGAGGCCCGCTTTCAAGAAGGAAGGCGTGCTCACGGCGGGCAACGCCAGCCAGATCTCCGACGGGGCGGCGGCGCTTCTTTTGGCCTCGGAGGAGGCGGTTCGGGCCCACGGGCTTAGGCCCATCGCCAAGGTGTTGGGCGGGGCCTGGGCCGCCGGGGAGCCCTGGCGCTTCCCCGAGGCCCCCGTCCCGGCGGCCAAGCGGCTACTGGACCGGCTCGGCCTGCGGGTTTCGGACTTCGGCCTCTTTGAGAACAACGAGGCCTTCGCCCTGAACAACGTCCTCTTCAGCCGCCTCCTGGGGGTGCCCTACGAGCGCCTCAACGTCTTCGGCGGGGCGGTGGCCCTGGGCCACCCCATCGGGGCCAGCGGGGCCAGGATCGTGGTGACCCTCCTGAACGCCCTAAGGGCCAAGGGGGAGGAGCGGGGCCTCGCCGCCATCTGCCACGGGACCGGAGGGTCCACGGCCCTGGCGGTGGAGCGGGTGTAGGGGCCTGTGCTGGTGGACGTGGTGGAGGCCAAGGCCTTGGAGGGGCTTAAGCTCTGGCTCCGGTTTTCCGACGGGACGGAGGGGGTGGTGGACCTCTCCCAGGAGGCCTTGCCCGGCCTCCTGGGTCAGCTTAGGGACCCGGGCTTCTTCGTCCAGGTTCGGGTGGACCCGGAGCTTAAGGCCCCGGTCTGGCCTGGAGGGCTGGACCTGGATCCCTTGGTCCTTTACGCCAAGGTTCTGGGTAGGCCCCCCTTGGAGGAGGCCGAGGCGCTCTAGGGCGAGGGGCCAAAGCTGGGAAGCGGCCCAGGCCCTTTTGCTCCTAAGTGGCCGACCATTGCTTTAGGCTCCTGTACGCCCTTTTGGGGCCCCCGCCGTGGCAAGAGCCACGGCGGGGTACTTACATAACGCCGTCCAGCTCAAAGGCCTCGAGGCGGTACTCCTCCAGGGCCACGCGGAAGGCGCCGTTTTGCGCCAGGAAGCGGGCCGCCGCCCTCAGGGTCTCCTCCACCCAATGGGGGTCGTTCCCCAGGAGGCTAAAGCCCACCACCTCGTACCCCCAGGCGTCCAGGCCGTAGAGCCTGGCGGCGGAGACGGGAAAGCGGGCCTTCACCTTCTCCAGGGCGGGCTTGATGAGGGCCCGCTTTTCCTTGAGGCTCCGGGCTCCCGTCTCCAGCCTGGCGGTGTAGAGGCCCAGGTACGCCTTCATGGTTCCCCCCAGTTTGTTTCGGTGGGCGCCTCGCTGACAAGGGCGTAGCCCCTTTGGGCTAGCATAAGGGTATGGGCCTCGAGGAGGTGCGGGCCATCTTGGAAGCCCACCGGGAGGAGCTCAAGGCTCTGGGCGTTGGGGAGGTCTATGTGTTTGGCTCCACCGCCCGGGGCGAGGCCGGCCCAAAGAGCGATGTGGACCTCATCGTGGTGCTGGAGCGCCCTTTGGGATTCGCCTTCTTTGAACTGAAGGAGCGCCTGGAAGCCTGGCTTGGCCGACCTGTGGACCTCACGACCCCTGATGGCCTGCGGGAGGACCTCAGGGAAAGCGTTTTGCGGAGCGCTGTTCGTGCGGCCTAGGGGCATAAAGGAGCGCTTAGGGGACATGCTGGCGGCCATCGCCAACATCCAGGCCTTTGTTCAGGGCCTGGACCAGGAGAGTTTTGCAAAGGACGCCAAGACCCTCCGAGCGGTGACCTACGAGTTTGTGGTCATGGGCGAAGCGGTGGCCCGTCTCCCCGAGGAGTTTTTGGAGGCCTACCCGCACCTGCCTTGGAGGGCCATCAAGGCCCTTCGGAACTACGCCGTGCACGAGTACTTTCGCCTGAGCCCACAGGTCCTTTGGCAGATCGTCAGCGAGGAGCTTGAGCCTCTTAAGCGAGAGCTGGAGCGCATCCTGAAGGAACTCTAAAACATCGGCCCGATGCGGAAGTGAAGCCGGCCCGTGGGGCTTTCCGGGCTGAAGGCGTAGTCCAGGCGCAGGGAGGGGAGGAGGGCCCCCAGGATGTCCAGGTCCAGCTGGAAGCCGATCCCCACCCCCCACTTGAGCCCCCCGGTGTTGTCGGCGAGGCCAAGGTCGGCGAAGAGGATGCCGTAGAGGTTGGTGCCCCCCTGGGGGGAGAGGTTGAAGTCGTAGCGGTACTCCAGGCTCCCCGTGGCGAAGGAAAGCCCCCCGTACTTGCGGTCCTCGTAGCCCCTTAGGAGGAAGGCCTCGGCCCCGCTTCCCGAGAGGAAGAAGCGCTCGCTTTCCGGGGGGAAGCCCAGGAGGGTCCCCACCGAGAGGCGGAAGGCTAGGGCCTGGCGCCTGGCCTCGTCCAGGGGGAGGTAGGTCTTGCCCGTGGCCACCAGGGGGACGAAGAAGCTCTGGCCCCCTGCGTCGGGCAAGGAGAGGCCGAGGCCGGTGGCGAGGCTCGCCTCGTAGCCCTGGGTGCGGAAGCGGGGGCTGTCCACGTCCACGTAGGCTAGGCCCGTGTCCAACCTCAGGGTCCAGCCGGGGGTGGGGAGGAGCCCCTGGGCCAGGGCGGGGTTCTTGTAGCCCGCGCCGTCGCAGTATTTGGGGCTTGCGGGGTCGGCGACGGCGGGGTCGCAGGGGGCGTTGGGGTCATAGACCTCGAGGGCGTAGGTGGACCGCCTGGCGGAAAGGCCCAAGGTGAGCCTCAGGTTCTCCAGGTCCTTGGAGAAGGGGCGGGCCAGGCTGAAGCCCCCGCCCGTGCGCCTTTCCGTGTACTCCCAGCCGGTGTCCGTGGCGCCCTGGAGGAGCTTGTTGTTGCCGATGGGCGTGGAGAAGAGGTTGAAGGCCAGGCTGGTGCGCACCTCCTTTAGGTCCAAGAAGTCCACGTAAAGCCAGGGGATGGTGTAGCTGGCAGAGAGAGAGAGGTTGTCCCGGGCATCGTTTTGCACGAAGGCCAGATCCAGGCCCACCTGGTGGGCCAGGCCGAAGAGGTTGGTCTCCTTGAAGGCGACGCTTCCCGACCACCCTTCCAGGGAGCTCCAGCCGATGGCGGGCTGGAAGAGGCCGGTCCTGGCCTCCTTCAGCCCCAGGACCACCACCACCTGGTCGGGCCTCTCCGAAGGGGCCAAAGAGACCCGGGGCGGCTCGGCGAGAAGCCCGGTGGCCATGAGGCGGGCGATGGCCTTCCTGAGCTCCGGCACGCTGAAGAGGCTTCCGGGCTTGGGAAGCTCCCGGAGGATCACCTCCTCCCGGGTGCGGTGGTCCCCCTGCCACTCCAGGCGGTAGCCCCCGATCTTGAGCTCCACCACCTCCAGCCGGAAGACCCCGTCCTGGAAGCCGTAGCGGACGTCGGCCACCTCGAGGCCCCGCTCCCGGTAGAGCTCCGCCACCTTCCTGGCGTCCTCCTGGGCCAGGAGGGGCGTGTAGACCTCGCCGGGCTTGAGGCGGAGGGCCTGAAGGATGGCCTCGGCGGGGATGGCGGTGTTGCCCATGACCTGCACCTGGGCGATCTTTCCTCCTTCTGGCCCCAGCTCCAGGCGGACCGCCACCCCCTCCCCTTCGGGGGCCAGGGTGAAGGTGACGATGCGGGAGAGCTTTCGGGAAAGCTCCTGCACGCCCTCCAGGAGGCGGTTGTAGTTCAGGTAGTCCCCCTCCTTAAGGGGGAAGCCCGAGAGGTCCAAGCCCTCGCCCTCCAGCCGGGCCACCTTAAGCTCCCGCACCCGCACGGTGAGGACCCCGTCCTCGAGGGCGCTACTTGCGGGGTCGGGGCCGCTATAGCGGTAGCCCTTTTCCTCGTAGCGGGCGGCGATGGCCCTCAGGGCCTCCTGGTACTTGGCGAAGTCAAAGGGGCCCTTTAGGGGCTCCAGGAGCTTCAAGAGGTCGCCTTCCGGGAGGAGCGTCACCCCCGAAAGGCGCACCTCCTTGACCTCCCTGGCCTCCTCCACCCGGAAGGTGAGGGCCATGGGCCCCTCCACTTCCTTGGCCTCCACCTCCACCTTGGGGGCGAAGGGGAAGCCGTTTTGCCGGTAGGCCTGGGCCAGGGCCCTGGCGGCCTCCCCTGCCCTTAGGGGGTTATAGGTGGCCTCCTTGCCGATGGCGAATCCCTCCTCCAGGAAGCGCAGGAGGGCTTCCTGGGGGAAGGCCTTGGCCTCCACCCTGACCTCGGCGATGGGGGGGTAGGGGACGAGGCGCACCTTGAGGACCTCGCCTTCTAGGCGTACCTCGGCCTCCCGGAAGTAGCCCGTGGCCAGGATGGCCTTCCTGGCGGCCTCGAGGTCACCGGGCTCGTCCCCCACGCCAAAGGGCAGGGCGGCCCGGGCCAGGGCCTGGAGGACCGGGTCGCCGCCTTCCACCACCACGTCCTTGATGGGGGCGGCCAGGGCGAGAAGGCTGAAGAGGGCTAGGGCCAGAAAGCGCTTCATGGGCAAGAGCATACCGGTAAAGAGTGAAGAGGCGGTTAGAATGGCAGGCATGGGGGGTTACGAGAAGATCCAGGAGGCGGTGGCCGCTATCCGCCAGAAGACCGGGTTCGCCCCCGAGGTGGGCATCGTCCTGGGCTCGGGGCTTGGGCCTTTGGCCGAGGAGGTGGAGAAGGTGGCGGAGATGCCCTACGGGGAGATCCCCCACTTCCCCCTTTCCACCGCCCCCGGGCACGCGGGGAGACTCGTCCTGGGAACCCTGGAAGGGAAGCGGGTTTTGGTCTACCAGGGCCGGGTCCACTACTACGAGGGCTATAGCGCCGAGGAGGTGGTGTTCCCGGTGCGGGTAGGCTTCTTCCTAGGGGCCAGGACCTTCCTCCTCACCTCCGCCGCCGGGGGGCTCAACCCCCGCTTCCAGGCCGGGGGCATCATGCTCCACCTGGACTACCTGAACCCCTCCGGGGTGAATCCCCTAAGGGGCAAAAACGACGAGCGCCTGGGGCCCCGCTTCCCGGTGATGTTCGGGGCTTACGACCCGGAGCTCATAGAACTTGCCCGGCGGGTGGCGAGAAAGCAGGACCTCCACCTCTTTGAAGGGGTCTACGCCTGGTTTTTGGGGCCCTCCTTCGCCAGCCGGGCCGAGCTCAAGATGCTCCGGGAGCTCGGGGCGGACGCCATCGGCATGTCCACGGTGCCCGAGGTCATCGCCCTGCGGCACCTGGGGGCCAGGGTCCTGGGCCTTTCCACCATCACCGACATGGCCGTGCCCGAGCGGGAGCACCACGCCACCGAGGAGGAGGTGCTGGAGGTGGCCAGGAGGACGGGCCCCGTTTTCCGCCGCTTCGTGCGGGGCATCTTGGCCGAGCTCCCATGAGCTTGCCCGAGGTCTTGGAGAGGATCGCCCTGGCCTGCCGGAGGGCCGGGCGGGACCCCAAGGAGGTGCGCCTGGTGGCCGTCACCAAGGGGCGCACGGTGGAGGAGATCCGGGAGCGGGTCCTCCGCTACGGGGCCTTTCCCCTGGGGGAAAGCCGGGTGCAGGAGGCCCTGAAGAAGATGGAGCTTCTCCAGGCGGAGTGGCACCTGGTGGGTCCTCTTCAGCGCAACAAGGCCAAGTTCGCTCCCCGCTTCCACCTCATCCACTCCCTGGACTCCCTGCGCCTGGCCGAGGCCCTGGAAGGGGTGGGGGCCAAGGCGGGGATGCGGCTTAGGGTGTTGGTGGAGGTGAACCTGGGGCGGGAACCCCAGAAGCACGGCTTTCTGGAGGAGGAGCTTCCCGAGGCCCTGGCCCGGGTGCGGGAGATGCCCCACCTCGAGGTCCTGGGCCTCATGACCGTGCCCCCCATGGGGCCGGAAGGGGTGGTCCGGCCCATCTTCCGCAGGCTCTCCCTGCTGGCCGACCGCTTTGGCCTGCCCGAGCGCTCCATGGGCATGTCCCAGGACTACGAGTGGGCGGTGGAGGAGGGGGCCACCATGGTCCGGGTCGGCCGGGCCCTTTTTGTAGACTGAAGGGCGCATGGACCTAACCCCTTTGGACGTTCGCTACCAGGAGTTCCCCACCGCCTTCCGGGGTTACCAGAAGGAGGCGGTGCGGGCCTATTTGGCCCAGGTGGCTGAGGCCATGGAGGCCCTGATTCGGGAAAACGAGGCCCTCAGGGAGAAGCTTCGCGCCCTGGAGGAGGAAAGCGCCCGCTTGAAGGAGGCGGAAGGGGAGCTGAAGCGGGCGGTGGTGGCCGCGGAGAGGATCGCCCGGGAGCTCAAGGCCCAGGCGGAAAGGGAGGCGGAGCTCATCCGCAAGGAGGCCATGGCCGCCAAGGAGCAGGTCCTGAGGGAGGCTGCCGAGGAGCTGCGGCGCCTCCGGGAGGAGGCTGAGCGGGCCCGGCGGGACAAGGCCCTTTTTCTGAGCCAGTTCAGGGCCCTTTTGCAGGGCTATCTGGACTCCTTGGGGCGGCTTGAAGAAAAGTAGCCTGGGAGAGGAGCTTCCCCAAAGGGTGTTCCTGGGCGAGGGGCCTCAGGCCCAGGTAGAGCCAGAGGCGGTAGAGGCTCTCCCGGAGCCAGTACTGGGGAGGGTAGCGCCCGGGCACGGGGTAGCCCTCGGCCTTAAGGCCCAGAAGGCGGGCCAGAAAGAGGGCCCGGGGGAGGTGGGGGGCGTCGGTGACCAGAAGGACCCTGCCCTCGAGGTGGGGCCTCAAGAAGAGGAGGTTTTGGTAGGTGCTCTGGCTTCGGGTCTCGCAAAGGAGGGCCTCTTGGGGCACGCCCCGGGCCATGAGGTAGCGGCAGCCGGCCTCGCCCTCGCTCAAGGTATCCCCGGCGGCCTTGCCCCCGGCCACGGCGATGCGGGGGGCGAGGCCCTTTTGGTAGAGGGCGAGCGCGGCAAGAAGCCGCCTTTCCAAGGCGGGGGAGGGCCTTCCCCCGTACTGGGCCGCCCCCAGGACCACGATCCAGGCGTACTCCGCGGCCAGGACCGGGGAGAGGAGGAAGAGGAGGGCCACAAAGCCCCGCACGCCCTCCATGCTATACTGAGGGGGCATTGGAGAAGGTCTTCGGGAAGACGGAGGGGCTCAAGAAGAGCGAGCTCAAGCGGCTTTCCAACCTTTACCGGCGGCGGGTTCCCAAGGAGCGGGTCCTGACCCCCGAGCTGGCCCAGGCCCTGGCCGCCCTGAGCCAGGAGGTGGGGCGGCCTTTGGCCCTTCTTTTGGACCGGGAGGGCCGGGTGGTGCGGGTGGGGGTGGGGGACGCCAAGGACCTGCCCATCCCCGAGGGGGCGAGGGGGGAGAGGCGGCTTTCCGGCTTCCGCCTCCTCCACACCCACCTCGCTCCCGGGGGGCTTTCCCGGCCCGACCTTTCCGTCCTCTTCCTGAACCGCCTGGACAGCCTGGCGGCCCTCGAGGTGGAGGCGGGCCGGCCCACCACCCTGCACCTGGCCCTTCTCGCTCCGCCCAAGACCGGGGAGGACTGGCGGATCCTGCCCCCCAGGCCCTACTTCCAGTACCTGGACCTAAACCTCCTGGCGGAGGTGGAGGCCTTGGAGGAGGAGATGGCCCGCCAGGCCCGGGTGCGGGAGGTTTTGGACGGGAGCGGGGAGCGGGCCATTCTGGTGGGGGTGGACCTGGGGGAGGGCCCCGAGGCCGAAGCGGGGTTGGAGGAGCTCTCCGAGCTCACCCGCACCGCCGGGGGCGTCCCCGTTAAAAAGGTCCTGGTCTTCCGCCAGCACCTGGACCCCAGGTACCTGGTGGGCCTGGGGAAGCTGGAGGAGCTCAAGAGCCTGGCCTACCACGAGAACGCCTCCACCCTTATCTTCGGCCTGGAGCTCACCCCGACCCAGGCCCGGGAGATTGAGCGGGCCACGGGGCTCAAGGTCCTGGACCGCACCCAGCTGATCCTGGACATCTTCGCCCTCCACGCCAAGACCCCCGAGGCCCAGGCCCAGGTGGAGCTGGCCCAGCTCAAATACCTCATGCCCAGGCTGGTGGGCCGGGGGAAGGAGATGAGCCGCCTTGGGGGCGGGATCGGGACCCGGGGGCCGGGGGAGACCAAGCTGGAGGTGGACCGGAGGCGGCTTCTGGAGAGGATCACCCACCTCTCCCGCAAGCTTTCCGAGTACGCCCAGCGCCGGGAGGAGGCCAGGCGGCAGCGCAAGAGGAAGGGCGTGCCCCTGATCGCCATAGTGGGGTACACCAACGCCGGCAAGACCACC
This sequence comes from Thermus aquaticus, assembly GCF_001280255.1. Classification (NCBI taxonomy): domain Bacteria; kingdom Thermotogati; phylum Deinococcota; class Deinococci; order Thermales; family Thermaceae; genus Thermus; species Thermus aquaticus. The sequence goes on from NZ_LHCI01000106.1 coordinate 1,219,409, forward strand.
CTCCTCTCGGCCTTGGCCAAGGGCGGGGAGCCGGGGGAGGACAAGCTCTTCGCCACCCTGCGCCCCCTGACCCGCCGGGGCTTCCTGCCCGGGGTGGGGGAGGTCCTCTTCACGGACACCGTGGGCTTCATCCGCAGGATGCCCGAGGAGCTCCTCACCGCCTTCCGGGCCACCCTCGAGGAGGTGCGGGAGGCGGACCTCCTCCTCCACGTCCTGGACGCTTCCCAGGAGGGGGGGCTGGAGCGGTACCGGGTGGTGGAGGAGCTTCTTAAGGGGCTTGGGGTGGAGGCCCCCAGGGTCCTCGCCCTCTCCAAGGCGGACCGGGCCGCCCCCTACGACCTCCTCTACCTGCGGGAGCGGCTTGGGGGGGTGGCGGTCTCCGCCCTCAAGGGCACCGGGCTCAAAGAGCTAAGGGAGGCCCTGGCGGAGGGCCTCCTGAAGGCCGGGGTCCGGCCCCAGGCCTGGGCTCAGTACACGTAAAAGCCCTTGAGGCCCGTCTCCTCGGCCCAGTGGACCTCCACCTCGTCCACCCGGGCCAGGCGGGGGCCCTGCTTGAGGTGGTGGAGGAAGGCCTTCAGGTCCTCCTCGGGGCCTTCGGCCACCACCTCCACCCGGCCATCGGGGAGGTTTTCCGCATAGCCGGAAAGGCCCAGCTCTAGGGCCTTCTTCTGGGCGAAGGCCCGGTAGCCCACCCCCTGTACCCTTCCCTTCACCAAGGCCACAAGGCGCGGCATGGGGCCATTTTAGCCCTCGTGCCATGCGGTTTTCATCTCCCCTCCCTATGCTAAGGGGGATGCGGCGGGGCCTCCTTCTCCTCCTCCTGGGGCTTTTCCTCCTCCTCCCCGCCTGGCCTCCCCTCCTGAAGGGAGCGGTGGACCGGGCCTTGCCCCTTTTGGGCTTTCGGGGAAGCGTGGGGGAGGTTTCCGGGCACCTCCTCCTGGGCCTCCGGCTCAGGTGGGTGGAGCTGGAGGGGGAGGGGATTCGGCTTCAGGCCGAGGAGGTGGACCTCTTCTACGACCTCTTGGGCCTTTTGCGGCGGGAGCTTCCCCTGGCCCTCACCCTGAGGAAGGCCCGGCTCCGGCTCACCTGGGAGGCCCTGATTCCGGAAAAGCCGGGGCCGCCCCCCGCCGTCCGCGTGGTCTTCCGCTCCTTGCGCTTGGAGGAGGTGGAGGCGGAGTTTCCCCGGGGAAGGCGGCTTTTCCTGCCTTCCATGCGCCTTAGCCTGGTGGGGGAAAACCCCTACCGCTTCCTGGCCCGGCTCCCCGGGGGGAGTTTCCAGGGGGAGGCCAAGGCCCTTTCCCCAGATCTCTCCGCCTGGGAGGTGGCCTACGCGGGGGAGGTGCGGGGGCTGGCCTTCTTCTACGAGGGGCTGAAGGGGGGCAGGCTCTTTGGGGTCTTCCAGGTGGGGCCTTCGGGGATGGAGGGCAGGGGCCGGGTGGAAGGGGGGGTGGTGGAGCTGGTGGGCTTCCCCCTCACCGGGGTGGAGGGGGAGGTCCTCTTTAGGGACGAGCGGGTAGAGGCGGTCCTGAAGGGGGTGGGCCTCGAGGGGCCCCTTCGGGCGAAGGCCCTGGTGGACCTGAAGGGCCACCGCTACCGCTTCCAGATGGAAGGCTTGCCTAAGCTGCCCGCCCTGGCCCGGCACTACGGCCTCACCCTGCCCCTGGAGGGTGAGGGGCGGCTTTCCCTCGAGGGGGAGGGGTGGGAGGCCGTCCGGGTCCGGGGGCGGTTTGTGGGGGAGGGGCGGCTTCTGGGAGAGCCTTTCCGCCACCGGGGCACGCTGGCCTTTGACCGGGTCTTCATCCTGGAGGCCAAGGCGGAGGGCAGGCTTTTTGACCGGGACTACGCCCTGAGCTTCGCCCTGAGGGGGGGGCGCTATGGGGGAAGCCTGGAGGACACCTTAGGAAGCCGCCTGGCTTTGGAGGGGGAGGGAAGCCGCCTAAGGGTGCGGGGCAGGGCCGCCTGGCCCAGGCCTTTAGAGGGCTTGGCGGCGGTGGACTTCCGGCAAGAGGGGAAGAGGTGGCGGCTTGGGTTGGAAAGCCCCGGCGTGCGGCTTCCCCTCTTCGCCCCCCTGGACCTCTCCGGCGAGGTGCGGGGGGAAGGGGAGAAGGTGGCGGGACGGCTTGGGCCCCTAGGGCTTTCCGGCACCTGGGGTAGCCTCGCCCTGACCCTGGCCCCCACCCCCATGGTGGTGGGAAGCCTGGAGGGGGAGGGAAGGCTCCTTGGGGGGAGGCTTAGCGCCGAGCTCCGCTACGACGCTCCCTACGCCCGATTTCCCTTGGGCGTGCGCCAGGAGGCTTGGGGCTTCCGCTTCCAGAGCCCCTACGGGGAGGGGAGCTACCGGGGCGGGGCTCTGGCCCTCACCTTAAGGGGGCTTCCCATCCGCGCCCTGGACGAGATGCGGCTTTACGGAAAGGCCCTCTACCGGGAGGGGGGGCTTTCCGGGAGGCTTTTCCTGAAGGGGCGCTACCTGGAGCTGGAGGCCGGGCTGAGGCGTTTGGGGGCGGATTTGGCCGGGAGGCTTCTAACCCCCCTAGGGGAGGTGCCCCTTAAGGGGCGGTATGACCCGGGGCCCGGCCTCCTCCTGGAAGGCCTCGGCCTTCGCCTCACCTACAAGGAGGGCCTCCGCCTCCAGGGCCAGGGGGAACTTGGGGGGGTGGGCCTGAGGGCTGACCTGGCCTACCGGGAAGGGTTTTCCGGCTTCTTGGACTTCGCCACGCCCTATGGGGTCTCGGGGCGGGTGCTTGGGCAGGGGAAGCGGCTTGCCCTAAAGGTCTTTGGCCTTCTGGAGGGGGAAGGGGAGGTCTACCCCGAGGTGCGCCTTGTGGGGAGGCTTCTGCCCCCCCTGCCCGAAGGGTTTTCCCTCCCTCCCCTCACCTTCCGCCTCACCCGGGAGGGGGCCGAGGTCCTGGGGGTGGGGCGGGTGGCCTTTGCGGAGGGCTTTCCCTTCCGCCTGGACCTCCCCTTCCGCTACCGGGGGGCGGAGGGGAGGCTTCTCGCCCAGGGGGGCCTCGAGGGCGGCCGGTTCACCCTTTCCACCCCCTACGGGGAGGTGAAGGGAGAAGGCCCCTGGCGGCGGCTTGGGCTCGTAGGCGGGGGCGAGGTGCCGGTCCTCGGGGCCTGGAGCCTGAAGGGGTCTATGGACCTCCCCACCCTGGCCTACCGGGGGGAGGTGGGGCTTCCCAAGGGGGGCTTGCGCCTGGCCCTCTCGGGGAAGGGGGCCAGTTTGCGCTTCCTGGGCCAGGCCCCGGGCCTCCGGGTCCTGGGGGGGTACGAGGGGGGGCTTTCCCTCCTCCTCCAGGCCGAGGGGTACGACCTCACCCCCTTTGGCCTCCCGGCCCGGGCCTTTGGCACCTGGGGGCACCGGGGCGAGCGGATGCGGCTGGCGGCCTCCTTTGGCGAGGCCCTCTTCCAGGGGGAGGAGCTTCTATCGGCCCGGATACGCCTTTCCGGGCCCTATCTGGAGGGCGAGGGGAGGGTTAGCCCGGAAGGGGCCTCCCTCACCTTCCTGGGGGCGTATAGGGCGGGCGGCCTGGAGGTCCTGGCCCGGGGGGAGGGGGGTGGGCCCTGGGGGGACCTGCGCTTCCAGGTTTTGGGGGAGGCCCAGGTGCCCCACCTGGACCCCATGGCCTTCCAGGGAGAGGTGCGCACGGCCGGGGGGATTCGCTACCGCCTCCTGGGCCCCGTCTCCCTGGAGGGGGAGGGGGTGCGCTACCGGGGCCATTTGGACCTTCCCCTGGCCCTCCTGGGGAAGGCGGGGCGCCTTTCGGGAAGCTTCCAGGGGGAGGGTCTAAAGGTGGCGGGGGAAGGGGAAGGAAGCTGGGCGGGCCTAGCCTTCTCCTGGCGGGGGGCGTACGGAGACGGGCCTTCCCTGAACCTCCGCCTCCCCGGCGGGGAGGCCCACCTGGAGGGGCGGGAGGTGGTCCTGGCCTTGGAGGAGGTGGCCCCGCTGGCGGAGGCCTTTGGGGTCTCGCTCACCGGGAAGGCCTGGGCCCGCCTGGCCCTTTCCGGCGAAGGGGAAGGGGAGGCCGCCTTGCGCCTGGGCCAAGAGGCCCTGGCCGCCACCTACCGGGGTACCCTGCTGAGCCTCCTTCTCCCGGAGCGGGGCCTGGGCCTCTCCTGGGACTGGCGGGAGGGGAAGCTGAAGGGCCTGGGGGCGCTGGAGGGGGAGGGGGCCTTCCGCCTGGGGGAGGAGGCCTCCGGGGCCTTCCGCTACCGGGGGGTAGAGGTGGGCTTTGCGGGGCCTCTTTCCGCCCTGAAGGTCCAGGCCCGCTACCGGGAGGAGGCCCTGGGGGAGGCCTGGCTTAGGGGGGTGGTGGACCTCCTGGCCGTGAAGGGGGAGGGGGAGGTGGGCTACGCCTCGGCCTACGCCGAAGGCGAGGGGCGTTTCGCCTTCTCGGGAAGCCGCTATGAGGGGGAGGGGAGGCTAAGGAGCCTCCGCTACCTGGTCCAGGAGGGGCCTTTCAGGTTTTCGGGGGAAGGCCTCGAGGCCGAGGCCCTCTGGGAGGCGCCCATGGCCTTTTCTGCCCGCTACGAAGATGGGCTTTCCCTCTGGGCCCGGGGACGGGCGGAGGTGGAGGGCTTCCAGGTGGAGGCGGACCTGGGATATGGGCCAGAGGGGTACCGGGGGAGCCTGAAGGCGGTGGGGCGGGGCCTCGAGGTGCGGGCCCTGGGGGAGGGTCCCCTGCGCTTCCAGGTCCTGGGGGAGGGCCTGAAGGCGGAGGGGGAGGCCTCGGGCCTGGAGGTCTTTGGGACCCTGGGCTTTAGCCGGGCCTGGGGCAAGGCCCGTCTGGAGGCCGGGGGGCGGTTTTCCGGCAGGCTTCCAGAGCTTTCCCTGGAGGGGGAGGGGGCTTTGGTGGGGGAGGGGAAGAGGCTTCCCTTCGCCTTCCGCTACCGGGGCGCGGGCCTGGACCCCAAGGCCCTCTCCCTCTTCGGCGAGGGGGAGGGCTACCGCCTGGCCCTGGCGGAGGGGCGGCTTTCTCTGGAGCTGGACCAGGACCTCACCCCCTTCGGCCTCCCGGCGCGGCTTCGGGCCTCGGCGGATGGTCCTTTTGCAGACCCTGTGGCCGTGGTCCTGGAGCGCCCCGAGGGGAGGCTTTCCGGGAAGGTCTGGCCCTGGCCCCTCAGGGCGGAGCTTAAGGGCGAGGTCCTGGGAGAGGGGGTGGAGGCCCGCTACGAGGGCTCCCTCGCCCTCCGCTTTCTGGGCCCCCATCTCCGAGGGGAGGCCCGCTACGGGGAGGGGCTTCTGGGGGCCCTCGCCTTCCGCTACCCCCTGCTTGAGGGGGAGGTGGACCTGGGGGAGGGGCGGTTCACCCTCCGGGGGGAGGGAGACTTGGGGGGGAGGGTGGAAGGGGCTTTCTGCCTGCCCCCTCCTCTGGGGGAGTGCCCGGGCCTGAGGGCGGACCTCGAGGGGGGCCTCACCTACGGGGCCTCCGCCTTTTCCGGCCGGTACGCCTACCGGGCCCAGGAGGGCTTTCTTGGGGAGCTCACCGGGGAGGGGCGGCTTGCCACCCCTTACGGGGCGGTGCGCCTCTTGGGCCGGGGGGCGGGGCTGGACCTCGAGGGGGAGGGGCTTCCCCTGGAGGGGCGGCTTGAGCTTTTCCCCCTCGCCCTCACCTACCGCTACGGGGGCCCCCTTCCCCAGGGACTTGGGGCGCTATGGGCGGAGGGCACCTACCCCGGCCCCTGGCTTTTGGGCACCTACCGCTACGGAGACCTGGCCCTGGAGCTTAAGGGCCTTCCCGGCTTCCGGGTGGCCCTGGCCGGGGAGGGGGTTTCCGGGGAGGTGGGGCTCGAGGGGGTGCGCCTGGTCCTGGAAGGTTTCCGCCTGGGGCCTTTGGCCCTTTCGGGCCGGGCGGAGGGGCCTTTTTCTGGGGCCCATGTGGACCTCTCCCTTTCCGCCTTTGGGCGGGAGGCCAGGGCGGTGGGGCGGGTGGGGACGGAGGGGCTTGCCCTGGCCTTCTCGGGGGACCTGGAGGGCCAGGTGTCCTGGAAGGAGGCTTGGGGGGGCCGCTTGGCCTTCCGGGAGGGGTGGCTGGACTTCGCGGGGAAGGGCTTGCCGGAGGTTAAGGGGGAGGTTCTGGGGGTGGGGGTGGCCCTCCTCTGGCCCAGGCTGGAGGTTTCGGGGCTGGAGGTGGACCTCCTGGCCCGGGAGGCGAGAGGGGAGACGGCCCTTTTTGGCCTCGCCGCCCGCGGGGAGGGGAAGGAGGTGCTTTTGGGCTACCGGGTCCCCGGCCTGGACCTTCCCCTTGAGGGCAGGCTGGACCTCTCGGCGCTGGCCTTGGAGCTCACGAGCCCCAAAGGGGAGGGCGCCTTGCGCTACGGGGAGGGGCGGGTTTCGGGGAGGCTTGCCCTGGAGCTTGGGGGCTTCCTCCTGGACCTCGAGGGGGCGGGGGACCGGGTGCGCCTGGTGGGCCGGCATCCTGCCTCCCCCTGGTGGGCGGCGGGGGCGGGGAGTCTGTTGGGGGAGGTGGACCTGCAAGGGGCCTACCGGCTGGACTACCGGGCCGGCCCCCAGGCCCTCACCCTGACCGGAAGGCTTCTTGAGGCCAGGCTGGTGGCGGAGGGGCCCTACCTCTCGGGAGGCCTCACCTACCCGGCGGGGGGGGAGCTTAAGGTGGACCTCCCCCTTGCCCCCCTTGGGAGCCGCTTTGGGGGCCGGGTCCACGGGGAGGGCTACCGGGTGGAGGGGGTTTTGGCGGGCGGGGTGGGGCGGATTGGGGTGAAGGGGCGGCTTCTTCCCCTGGAGGGGGAGCTAACCTTGGAGGAGACGGCGCTGGAGGACTTCCTGGCCCGCTACGCTCCCTACCTGAAGGGGCGGGTTTCCGGGAGGCTGCGTGTGGCGGCCCGGGAGGCCCAGGGGGAGGTGGCGGGCTTTGTGGAGGTAGCGGAGAGGCGGCTTCCCCTGAGCCTGAAAGTTAGCCTGGCCCCGGGGAGGGGGGAGGGGGAGGGCCGGATTGGGGAAAGCCCCTTCCGCCTGGGCCTGGAGGGGGACCGGGTGGACCTCTCGGCCTCCCCCCGGGCCTTCCCCCTTCACCTTCTCCTGGCCGCCGTGGCGGGGCCTCTGGAGGGGGAGGCCTACTGGACGGGGGCGGCGCGCCTCCGCTTCCCCCTCTCCGACCCCAGGCGGGGGGAGGGGGTTCTGGTGGGGGAGAGCCTGGTCTTTAGGGGCGGCGGGGACGAGCTTCGGGGCCGGGCCGCCTTCCGCTATGGGGGGGAGACCCTCTATGTGGACCACCTGCGCCTCTCGGGCAAGGGCCTCTGGGAGGGCGGGGGGTACTGGAGCCCTAGGGGAAGCGACCTCTACCTGAACCTCAAGGACACCGCCTTCACCCCCGTCCTCCAGGTGATCCCTGCCCTCAAGCCCTACCGCCCCGAGGCCTCGGGCACCCTGGCCCTCCGGCTCACCCAGGAGGGCTTCCAGGTCCAGATGGAGGCCTTCCGCTTCCGCCTGGGGCCGGTGGCCGGGTACCTGCCCAAGGGCCTTCTGGCCCTGAACGGGGGGGCGAGGGCGGAAGGGGAGATCACCCTCACCGCGCCCTTCCCCGGGCGGGGGCGCCTGGGGCTCGAGGGCACACTGGATTCTTTCCAGGTGAGTGCCAAGGGCGCCGTCTCCCTCCCCGGCCTCAAGGAGGACACCCCGGCGGAGGTGAGCTTCCGCTACCCCACCTACGGGGTGGCCCTGCGCCTGGGGCAGGCGGAGGCGGAGGGCACCCTCTTCCCCCTGCGCCTGGCGGGCTACGGACGGCTTCCCCTCTCCTACCCCCAGTACTACCTGCAGGATGGCCTCCTGGACGTGAAGAGCTTCTTCCTCTACGAGGAGAAGGGCACCTACCACCTGACCGGCAACGCCGAGGTCCTCAGGGCTCGCCTGGCCATCCCCGAGGCCAGCGCCAGGAACCTTTCCAGCGAAGGGGTAAAGGTGGCGGAGAAGCCCGCCCCCGTCCCCCTGGTCTTTGAGGGGGTGCGGCTTTTCGCCGAGCGGGGCGTCCTGGTCCAGGAGCGCCTGGCCCAAGGGGAGCTGAAGGGAGAGGTCTACCTGGGGGGCACGTACCAGGACCCCTTCCTCACCGGGGAGGTCCAGGCCCTCTGGGGGAGCTTCCGCCTATGGGATTCCCTCTTCACCCTGGACCCAGCTTCAAGCCGCCTCCAGTTCTCCCCCGACCGGGGCCTTCTCCCCCGGTTCACCCTCAAGGCCAAGGCGGAGACCCGGGGCTACCAGGTCTTCCTCTCGGCCGAAGGGGAGTTGGTGCGGGAAAACGGGCGGGTCAAGGTGCGCCTCACGCCCCGCTTCACCTCCGAGCCTCCCCTCTCCGAGCCCGAGATCTACGCCCTCCTCGCCCTGGGCACCCCCGATGTGGCCCGCCTCACGGAGACCCTGCCCCAGGCCGCCTTGGGGGCCGCCTTGGAGAACCTGGTCCTGGGCCAGCTGGAGCGGGAGCTGGCCAAGGCCCTCGGTCTGGACCGCTTCCAGGTGGAGGTGCCCCTCTTCCAGGGCGGGGGGCTCGGGGAAACCCGCTTCTCCATCGGCAAGTACCTGAGCCCGGAGCTCTTCTTGGGCTACCAGGTGGACCTGAGGGGCCAGCAGACCTTCTCCGCCCAGTACCGCCGGGACGGCCTCACCTTCACCCTGGGCACCACCTTCCAGTTCGGGGACGGGAGGCTTTCCCGCCTGGACTTCGCCCTGGGCTACGACCTCACCTCGAGCCTGGCGGTTTCTTTGGGCCTCGAGGCCTCCGACACCGTCCGCTTCAGCGTGGGGGCCCTCTACCGGTGGTAGGATGCCTCCGGTATGCGGGCTTTGGCCAAACTGGCCCCTGAGGAGGGCCTAACCCTGGTGGAGCGCCCGGTGCCCGAGCCTGGCCCCGGGGAGATCCTGGTGCGGGTGGAGGCTGCCAGCATCTGCGGCACCGACCTCCACATCTGGCGGTGGGACGCCTGGGCCAGGGGGCGGATCCGCCCCCCCCTCGTCACCGGGCACGAGTTCAGCGGGGTGGTGGAGGCCGTGGGCCCCGGGGTGAAGCGGCCCCAGGTGGGGGACCACGTGAGCCTGGAAAGCCACATCGTCTGCCACGCCTGCCCCGCCTGCCGCACGGGCAACTACCACGTCTGCCTGAACACGGAGATCCTGGGGGTGGACCGGGACGGGGGCTTCGCCGAATACGTGGTGGTGCCGGCGGAAAACGCTTGGGTGAACCCCAAGGACCTCCCCTTTGAGGTGGCGGCCATCCTGGAGCCCTTCGGCAACGCCGTGCACACCGTTTACGCGGGGAGCGGGGTCTCGGGGAAGAGCGTCCTCATCACGGGGGCGGGGCCCATCGGCCTTATGGCGGCCATGGTGGCCCGGGCCAGCGGGGCGGGGCCCATTCTGGTCTCCGACCCTAACCCCTACCGCCTGGCCTTCGCCAAGGCCTACGCCGACCGCCTTATCAACCCCTTGGAGGAGGACCTCCTAAAGGTGGTGCGGGAGGTGACGGGAAACGGGGTGGAGGTGCTTTTGGAGTTTTCCGGGAATGAAGCCGCCATCCACCAGGGCCTCAAGGCCCTCATCCCCGGGGGGGAGGCCAGGATCCTCGGCATCCCCTCGGACCCCATCCGCTTTGACCTGGCGGGGGAGCTGGTCATGCGGGGGATCACCGCCTTTGGCATCGCCGGGCGGCGGCTTTGGCAGACCTGGATGCAGGGCACGGCCCTGGTCTACTCGGGGCGGGTGGACCTTACGCCCCTCCTCACCCACCGCCTGCCCATGAGCCAGTACCGGGAGGCCTTCGGCCTCTTGGCCTCGGGCCAGGCGGTGAAGGTGATCCTGGACCCCAGGGCCTGAGGCCGCCTTTTTCGGGTGGGGGGAGAGGGGGCGGGGCCCCCCTCCCCGTTTAAGGTTTTTGTAAGCCCCCTTGAGGAGGATGGAGGTAGGGACCCCAGGGTCCCGGGAAGGAGGCAGGTATGCGTAAAGGCGTGTGGCACGGACTCTTGACCGGTTTAGCCCTGCTCTTGGCGGCCTGCGGGGGCGGGGGCCAGCCCCAGCCAGACCTCACCCTGGCGGGGATTTCGCCCCAGAATCCCACCGTGGTCCAGGGGGAGACCGTGACCCTGACCCTCACCTTCGCCTCGCAGAACGGCTTCCAGGGGCCGGTCTCTCTGATCGTCTTAGAGGGGGGGCAGCCCGTCTCCTGGCTGAGCCCCAACGCCGTCCAGCGCAACCTGAACGTGCCCAGAGGCCAGCAGGTGCCGGAGACCCTGCAGGTGCAGGTGGCTCCGAACGCCCCCACAGGGAGCCGGAACCTCACCGTGCGGGCGGCCTACGGGAACCAGGTGACCGAGCGGGCTCTTACCCTCACCGTGAACGCGCCCCCTGACTTCGTCATCTCCCTCAACCCCACGAGCCTCTCGGTCCAGCAGGGGGGTAGCAACTCCACCCAACTGACCATCACCCCCCAAAACGGCTTCACCGGGACGGTGAGCCTCTCCCTAGTGGCGGGGCAGGACCAGGTGCCCCAGGGCCTCACGCTTTCTCCCGATACGGTCCAGGTTGGTACGAGCTCCCTGACCCTCTCCGCCCAGCCCACCACGCCCACGGGCACCTACCGCCTCAAGGTGCGGGGGACCTCGGGGAGCCTCATCCGGGAGGCGGACCTGACGGTGACAGTCTTGACGCCCTACACCAACGCTTACGTCTACCAGGTCTCCGGTGACGGAAGCGTTCTTGTTGGGGGCGCCCTCGTGTCGGGTGCCCGTAGGCCCATGGTCTGGCGGATCAACGCCGCTTCCCTCTCCCCGGGCTTCTACTGGCTGAGCGCCATCGCCCAACAGGCCACCGTCCTGGACACGGGCGTTCCCAGTACTCCTTACGGGATTGTTCTGGGGGTTACTGCCGACGGCCAGGTGGGTTGCGGCTACGGTAGCGCGTCTACCAGCGCGTCTTCGGGGGACAGGGCCCTGGCCTGGGACCTGACCACCCTCCAGCCCATCCCCCTTCCCGATCACCCCGCTGGCGGCAACGTGGCCTACGCTTGCGCTAAGAGTGGAGGCGACGTCTACATCGTGGGACGGGTATACCCGGACTTTCCTACACCTACCATCTGGAAAAACTACACCATCTGGCATCAGAACACCAGAGTTAATTACGGCATCTTCCACGACATCACCCCGGACGCCAGCAAGGCCTCGGCTCAGTTGGTATACCAAGGATGGGTCTACGACCTGAACGGCAATCAGTACACCCAGCTGGTCTCCCGCATTGGCGGGGCCTACTGGAGCCGGATCTCCCCCGACGGGCAGGCCGTGGCCTTCTCGGACAGCAACTCTTCCGCAAGAGCCAAGGTGTGGTACGGAGGCAACGTCTACAGCGTCAACATGAGTTTTGGCGCCGTGCGCGTTAGGGACGGCGTGGCCTACGTCTTCGGAAGCTCAGATGGGCTTGCCGTTCGCTGGCGGAGCGACACCCAGGCGGTGGAGAACCTGAACACCGTCTTCGCCGATGTGTTGCCGCCGGGGGTCACCCTTAAGGGTATCTCTGCGGTAAGCCTTGACAACCGCGTCATCGTGGGCATCGCCTTTAACTCTACCACTTCTCAGGACGAGCCCTTTGTCCTTGTGGGGGATCCGTTCCAGGGCGCTCCGTGAGCCCACACGGTTGCCGGGATATGGAGGTAGGGACCCCGGGGTCCCGGGAAGGAGGCAGAGATGCGCAGGACCAAACGGATGGTTGCCACCTGGTGGTCTGCCTGCGCTAGCCTGGCCCTGGCGCAGGACCTCCTCCAGGAGCCGGCTTCTCCCGGAAGGGCCCCGGGGCTTCCCCTTTGCCTCCTGGCCCTGGTCTACCTCCTCCTCTTCCTCATCGCCCGCACGTACCTCATCGCCTGCCCCTCCCGGGCCCTGGCCCGGGCCCAGTTGGAGGGGCTTTGGGCCGAACACGTGCAGGGGTGGGAAGAGGGTCAGAAGCAGGAGGACGACCAGAAGAAGCGGGACGCCCGGGAGGACACCGAGGAGTGCCTGCGAAAGGCTCGGGATCTTTTGGAAGGGCGGGGCTTCTGGGGCCAGATTTGGACACGTCTCTCCCTCCTCCTCTGGAACGGCGAGCGGGAGATGGCGGCCTGGGCCCTAATGCACCGGGCCGAGCGGCGGGCGGTGGAGCTAATGAAGGATGAGGAGGTGAGGGCCCGCCTGGTGCGGGGCCTGGGGGAGCTCGGGGTGTTCTCGGAGGAGGAAAAGGCGCTTTGGCGGAAACAGCTAAAGCGTGCCCTAGGCCTGGAGGGCCAGGACCCCCAACAGGGGTCCCCATCCCAGGGTGGAGGCTCCGGCAATGAGATCGTGCCTAGTGCGCTTTCACCTTCCACCGACCCTCAGGAGCCTGGCCAGGGTTCGGGTCAAGCAGAATCCAACGCCCGGTGTTGCCAAAAGCCAGACTCCAGGGTGCAAAGGGCCCTCCTGGAGGAGTTTTTGGCCGCCCTCTACGACGCCCGGGACACGAGGTACGCCCGGCTCCTCACCCTGCACAACAAAGCGGCTTGGCTTCTCCTGGTGGGGCTTGGCCTGGCGTGGGCCCTGGGGTCCTTCGCTCCCGGGCTTCCCAACGGGCTAGACCTGGGGACGGGGCTTCTTCTGGGCTTCCTCGGGGGAGTCCTTTCCCGGCTCCTGCGGGTGGTGGCCACGAAAGAGCTTCCCACGGACTACGGGGCCTACTGGGTCCCCCTCTTCCTGGCCCCGGTGCTGGGGGCCCTGGGGGCGGTGGGGGGGTACTTGGTCTTCTGGGCCTTGGTGGAGGTCCGGGCCTTGGGAGAGGGGCTAAAGCCCCTCCTCAGCCCGCCCGCCGCCTACGGGCTCTTGGTGGTCCTGGGGTTCTCGGAGCGCCTGCTAAAGGGACTCACGGAGAGGTTGGAGGACCAAGCTCTGAAGCAGGAGGACCAGGGCAAGGAGAAGCCCAAGGGGGACGGAGAAGAAGACCATGGGAAACCGAAAGACCAGCCCGCCCGGCGCTGGGGTAGGGGGTAGTGAGGTGGGGGGTGGTTAAGGTTTTTGTAAGCCCCCCTGAGGAAGATGGAGGTAGGGACCCCAGGGTCCCGGAAAGGAGGCAGGGATGCGTAACGGCAAAGGGTACGGCTTTCCGGCAAAGGGCTGGCTCTGGGTAGGGCTCCTTTTGGGGGTTTCCGCCTGTAGCGTCCCTTTCAGCTACGAGGTCAACGTCCTGAACTACGCCGACCTCTCGGGCACCTTCACGGTGGGGCAGGGGGGGATCAATCCCAACCCCCAGACGGTGGGCCCCGTGGAGATCCAGTACACCCCCGACCCCCGGGTGAACCTCACGGGGGCCGTCCTGGACTATAAGGTTTGCTTCGCTTCGGAGACCCCGGGAGCGAGCTTCCGGGGGAGCGTGGCCTACACCGCCTACCTGGGCGGGGATGCGGGGACGCTCTTCCTGGAGGCCAACAAGCTGGCCGAGGGTACAAAGGATGTCTCGGGCCTCTCCACGGGGGAGGTGTGCGTGGAGGGGCAGGCCCAGGCCACGGCGGCCCAGGTCCAGGCTTTGCAGAGCGGCACCTTCTACGTGGGGGCCAGGATCTCCGGGGATGCCACCAGCGACCAGGAGGCCACGGTGCGCTACCGCACGGAGCGGTTCCTCCTCAGGCTATCCGGGTCGGTGCGGCCCTAGGAGCCTTCCTTTGGTAACGTGGCCCCCGCCCTTGGGGCGGGGCCTGGCCTTAGGGTAGTCTTTCCCAGAGGAGGCACCATGCTGAGCCGCAGGCGGCTTCTTGCGGGGCTTTTGGGCCTAGGGCTTTCCCGGGCCCAGGGGCTCAGGGCCGAGGAGGTGGTGGGGGCCCTCGAGGTCCCCTGGGCCCTAGTCTTTTTGCCCGATGGGGGGATGCTGATCTCGGAAAGGCCGGGGAGGATCCGGCTCTTCCGGAGCGGGCGGCTTTCCACCTACGCCGAGCTTCCCGTCTACGCCCGGGGGGAGTCGGGGCTTTTGGGCCTGGCCCTCCACCCTCGGTTTCCCGAGGCGCCCTATGTCTACGCCTACCGCACGGTGGAGGCGGGGGGCCTGAGGAACCAGGTGGTGCGCCTCCGCCACCTGGGGGAGAGGGGGGTCTTGGAGCGGGTCATTCTGGACGGGATCCCCGCCCGGCCCCACGGCCTCCACTCGGGAGGCCGGATCGCCTTCGGACCGGATGGGATGCTCTACGTGACCACGGGGGAGGTCTACGAGCGGGAGCTGGCCCAGGACCTGGCCTCCTTGGGGGGGAAGGTCCTCCGCCTCACCCCGGAAGGGGAGCCCGCCCCGGGGAACCCCTTCCTGGGCCAGAAGGGAGCCAGGCCCGAGATTTACAGCCTGGGCCACCGGAACCCCCAGGGCCTGGCCTGGCACCCCGTGACGGGGGAGCTCTTCCTGAGCGAGCACGGGCCCAGCGGGGAGCAAGGCTATGGCCACGACGAGGTGAACGTGGTCGTCCCTGGGGGGAACTACGGCTGGCCGAGGGTGGTGGGGAGGGGGAACGACCCCCGGTACCGGGACCCCCTCTACCTCTGGCCCCAGGGCTTTCCCCCGGGGAACCTGGCCTTCTTCCGGGGCGGGCTTTACGTGGCCGGGCTTAGAGGAGAGGCCCTTTTGCGCCTGGACCTCGAGGGGGAAAGGGGGCGCTGGCGAGTGGCGGGGGGGGAGACGGCGCTATCCGGTTTTGGCCGCCTGCGGGAGGTCCAGGTGGGGCCGGACGGGGCCCTCTACGTCACCACCTCCAACCGGGACGGGCGGGGAAGGCCAAGGCCCGGGGACGACAAGGTGCTTCGCCTGGCTTAAGCTTGGGGCGTGGAGCGCCTTCTGCCGTTCCGTTTTGACGAGGAGGAAGGGGTCTTCTGGCTTCTGGACCAGAGGCGCCTTCCCCAGGAGGAGGTCTGGGTGCCCGTGCGCACCGCCCGGGAGATGGCCCAGGCCATCCGGGACATGGTGGTGCGGGGGGCCCCGGCCATCGGGGTTTCCGCCGCCTTCGGCATGGTCCTGGCCCACATGGCGGGGGAGGACCTCGAGGAGGCGGACCGCCTCTTGCGGCAAAGCCGCCCCACGGCGGTGAACCTCTTCCACGCCCTGGACCGGATGCGGCCCCACTTCGGGGACCTAAAGGGAAGCCTGAAGGAGGCCAAGGCCCTCTGGCGGGAGGTGGAGGAGACGGAAAGGGCCATCAGCCAGCACGGGGCCAAGGTCTTGAGGGGCCAGGTTCTCACCCACTGCAACACCGGGCCCCTGGCCACGGGGGGGTGGGGGACGGCTCTGGGGGCCATCCTCGAGGCCCACCGCCAAGGCCGGGTCCGCCACGTCTGGGTGGACGAGACCAGGCCCTACCTCCAGGGAGCCCGCCTCACCGCCTTTGAGCTCATGAAGGCCGGGGTCCCCGCCACCCTCATCGCCGACAACATGGCAGGCTTCCTCATGCAGAGGGGCCAGGTGGACGCCGTCATCGTGGGGGTGGACCGCATGGCCCTGAACGGGGACTTCGCCAACAAGATCGGCACCTACGCCCTGGCGGTCCTGGCCCACCACCACGGCATTCCCTTCTACGCCGCGTTGCCGCTATCCTCCGTGGACCCCTGGCTGGAGACGGGCCAGGGCATCCCCATTGAGGAGCGCCCGCCGGAGGAGGTCACCCACATCCGGGGCCTGCCCATCGCCCCTCCCGGCTTTCCCGCCTACCACCCCGCCTTTGACGTGACCCCCCACCGCTTTCTGACCGGCATCGTGACGGAGAAGGGGATCCTTTACCCGCCCTTTGACGAGGCCTTGAGGGATGCTCTGGGGCTTCATTGAGGGCCTTCTCGGCCATGCCTGCCCCGGGTGCGGCGGCCCTTTGGACGCCCCTTCCCTCTGCCGGGCTTGCCGGGCGGAGCTATGGCCTAAGGTCCAGGGGGAGATGGTCTACCTGGGGGCCTACGGCCGGTGGGGCCGGGTGGTGCGGGCCCTGAAGTACGGGAGGCGCTTTGGCCTCGCCCCCCTCCTGGCCCGCCCCCTGGCGGAGGGCGTTTTGCAGGCGGGGTGGGCCCTAAAGGGGGTGGCGGCGGTCCCCACCCTCCTCCCCCGCCTCCTCCAGAGGGGCTACAACCCCCCGGAGCTTCTGGCCCGTGAGGTGGCCCGCCTCCTCGGCCTCCCTTACCGAAGGGTCCTCAGGCGGCGGCGCTACGCCCCGAGCCAGCCCACCCGGGGCCGGGCCCGAAGGGCGCTTCCCCAGGACCTCTTCGCCCCGGTGGAGCGGGTGGAGGGGGCCTGGCTCCTCCTGGACGACGTCCTCACCAGCGGGGCCACCTTTTTAAGGGCCCGGGAGGCCCTCCTGATGGCCGGGGCCTCCCGGGTCTACGGGGCCTTCATCGCCGTGCGGGACCCAGGGGCCCTGGGACCTTACCGCTAAGGCCACCCCATGCTGGCGCAAGCCAGCCTGGGGTGGTATTAAGCCTGAAGGCGGCGCAGAAGGGCGGCAATCTCCCCGGAAGGCCTCTCTCTAAGCTCCTCCCAAAGCCGCTTCTCGTAGGCCTGGAGAAGCCTTAGGGCCCGGGCCCGCTGGCCCCGGGAGAGGCACCCTTCCGCCAGGGGAAGGAGGGCCTCCTCATCCAGGGGGTCCAGCTCCAAAAGGCGCTCCAGATACCTGGGCTCGCCCGCTTTTAGGAAGAGGGCCCGCACCCGGTGGTAGAGCTCCTCCCGCTTCCGGTCCAGAAGGGGGTGGTCCAGGCCGGGGAAGAGGGGCTCCTGGTAGAGGGCCAGGACCTTCTCGGCCTCTTTGCGGGCGAGGGCCTCCTCCAAGGCCATGAGGTCGCTTTCAGTTCGGACCAGGCCCTCCTCCTTCAAATAGGTGGGAACCCCCCAGGGCTCCAGGGCCTTGCGCAGGCGGGAAAGCCAGGCGGAGAGGTTGTTGAGGGCGTCGGCCTCCGGCGTGTCGGGCCAGAGGATGAAGGCCATCTCCTCCCGGGGGACCCGGAGGAGGAGGAGGGCCAGAACCTCCCGCGCCTTGCCCTTGAGCTCCACCTCGCCCAAGGGGTTCCTCACCCGGAAGGCCCCTAGGACCTCCACCTGGAGGGGAGGGATCTCGGCGAGCCTCAGGGCCACGGCCTCCTTCCAGCCGCTCTGCAGCACCTCCGTCAGGGGGTAGGGCCGGGCCAGCTCCGGGCGGTCTTTGGGGAGGAGGTCCAGGGGGATGAGCCCGGGAAGGAGGCGGGGACCTTCCTGGGTGAGGCCCAAAAGGGCCTTTAAGTCCCCTTCCTCCCGGAGGAGGCGGTAGCGGGCGGCGTGCCAGTAAAGCCGCTCCTCCCGCTCCGCCGGGTAGGGGGGGAGGAGGGCCGGGTCTTTGAGGAGCTCCGCCCTGGCCAGGGCGGGCAGAAAGCCCTCCACCCCTTGCAAAAGGCCGGGGTCTTTCCGCAGAAGGGCCAGGAGGGCCAGGCCCCGGCCCACCAGGTAGGGGTTTTCCCAGAGCTCCGCCCGGGCCACCAGGGCCTTCAGCTCCGCCTCGTCCCCCTGGAGGTAGGCCAGGAGCATGGCCGCCTCGAGGCTGGCCAGGGGGTGGCCCGGGGCCTCCCGGGCCTCCTTCAGGTAGGCCATGGCCCGCGCCTTGTCCCCCAGGAGGAGGTATAGCCGCCCCAGGTCCCTCAGGTGGCCTGGGTAGTTCACGGGAGAGTAGCGAAGGCCAAGAGGGGCCCCCTCCTCCAGGGCCCGGATGCGGCCCTCGAGGTCCCCCTTCAGCTCAAAGCGGAGGAAGGCCAGGTTGGTGAGGGGGGCCACCCGATAGGGACTGCCTTCCGGCAGGCGCTTTAGGGCCTCCTCCAGAAGCCTAAAGGCCTCCTCGGGCCGCCCCTCTTCCCACGGGACCCGGGCGGCGTCGTTGAGGAAGCGGCCCGCAAGCTCGGGGGGAACCCCTTCCAGCAGCCTCAGGCCCCTTTCCAGGTAGGCCCGGGCCTGGGGGAGGTCCTGGCCCAGGAGGGGGTCGGCCAGGTAGTAGGCCAGGTGGCCGCAGGCGGTGAGGGCCACCCTGGGGTCTTGGGCCTCGGCCAGGGGCTTGAGGAGGGCGAAGCCTTCCCTTTGGCCGCTTTGCAGAAGGGCCTCCCCCAGCCGGAGCCGGGCCCGCTCGCCCCCCTTTTCCAGGAGGGCCCGCCAGGAGAGGAGGACCTCGGGGGCCAGGTTGATCTGGATGGGCCTTTCTAAAAGCTCAAGAAGCTCCTCGTGAAGCCCGGCGGCGTGGTAGGCCTGGGCCAGAAGCTCCGGGGGAAGCCTCTTCCCCAGGGCCCGCACCGCCTCCTGCACCTCGGGCTTCAGGCTTTCCAAGGCCATCTCCTTGAGGAGGGCGTGGAGGGTGTAGCCCTGGGGTAATAGGCGCAGGAGGCCCCTGGCGTAAAGCTCCTCCGTGGCGGGGGTGGCGGCCTCCTTGGGCAGGTAGGGGAGGGCGGCCAGGAGGAAGCCTTCCTGAAAGGCCTCCGGGCTCAGGCTTTCCTTTAGGCCCTGGAGGAGGGCCCGCCTCTCGGGGGGCTTCCCGGTGAGGGCGGAGAGAAAGAGGGGGAGGGGCCAGCCCCCCGTGGCCCGGTGGGCCTCCTCGGCCCCGGGCCTGTTCCCGAAGAGGGCCCTGGCCTCTTCCACGGTGAAGGCCAGCTCCTCCGCCCCCAGGCGCACCAGCCGGCCCTCGGCCAGGAGCTTGGGGAGCTCGGGGTAGGGGAGGGGCGTGCGGCTTGCCAGGACCAGGAGGCAAGGCAGGGTCCTTAGGAGGGGGGTGAGGTCCTCCCTCCCCTCCAGGTCCTCGAGGACCACCAGGGTGGGGGCCTCCTTGAGGGCCGCCACCACCGCCCCCCAGGGGGCCTCCTCGGGGAGGTCCAGGGTCCTGGCCAGGAGAGCCCTGGGCTCGCCCAGTCTGGCGCTGGCCCAGAGGGTCCTAAGCCCCAGCCTGGCGGCAAGCTGGCCCGCCAGGACGCTCTTGCCGAAGCCTGCCGGGGCCTCGAGGAGGACCACAAACCCAGGTTCTTCGGGTAAGAGGGAAAGAAGCCTCTCCCGCTCCAGATAGACCGGGCTCTGCCAGCGTAGGGCCACCCTGGACCCCATCTTAGGCGTGGTGGGCATCCTGGGCAAGCTCTTTCCCCGGCCACATTCCCTGGACCGGGAGGAGGCGTAAACTGGCCCTCCAAGGAGGGGCCATGCGCAAACTCCGCCGCCTTAGCGACCTCCTACCCCTCATCAGGGAAGGCCGCTACCGCCTGGGGCCCCACGTGGCCAAGCACATGCTCCAGGAGGGCTTCACCGAGCTGGACATCCTGAGGGCCCTGGAGTGGGGGCGGGAGCTTTGCATCTACCCCGAGGAGGGGCGGATGCTGGTCCTGGGGTACATGGTCTTTCCCCCCAGGCTCAAGCTTCCCCTCCACGTGGTCCTGGACTACACCCCCCCAAGGCAGGTGGACATCGTCACCGCCTTCATCCCCAAGGAGCCCTACCGGGTCTACTCCCGGGCCCGCCTGGCCGCTCTCCTCCGCCACGACCGGGCCCTCGAGGAGGTGCGCTGGACGGGGCCCATTCGCCTCTACCCCGCTTGGGAGTAGCACTCCGGGCACCGGCCGTAGACCGTGACCTCGTGGCCCTCGGCCTGAAAGCCCGGGGGGAGGGCGCTTTCCAGGAGGTCGCAGCCGAAGAGCTCGTACACCCGGCCGCAGCGGCGGCAAAGGAAGTGGTGGTGGTGCCCCCGGCCCGCCCGCTCGTACCGGGGGGGCTCGCCGGGGAGGGCCACCGGGGTGAGGAACCCCTCCTCCACCAGGCCCTTCAGGGTGCGGTAGACCGTGGCCAGGCCCAAAGAGGGCACCCGCTTCCTCGCCAGCTCCAGGACCTCCTGGGGGGAGAGGGGGCGGTCCGTTTCCAGGAAGACCTCCCGGATGGCCCGCCTCTGCCTCGTGGAGCGCTCCATGCCCCAAGGATAGCAAACTTGAGAAGCGCTTTTCATACCCTTGCTTTCTGTTTTCTTCGGTCCGCCATGCCCGGCGGCTTCCCTAGGAACCTTTTGCCGGGGCCCCCATGCTGGCTTGGGCCAGCGTGGGGTGGCATCGGTGGGGTAGAGTGGCCCCATGCGGGCTTTGGTTCTCTTGCTCCTCTTTTGCCTTCCCGCCCTAGCCCAGGAGCCGGGGGGCTACCTCCTGGGGCGCATCCTGGCCCTGGACCCGGAGGGCGTGGCCCGGGTGGAGGTCCAGGGCAAGGTCAAGGAGGCCCTCCTCCCCGCCGACGGCGGGGGCTTTCGGCCGGGGATGCGGGTGGTCCTCTACCAGGAGGGGGGGCGGCTTTACGTGGCCGAACCCGACCGAATGCCCTGGCTTGTGGGCCTCCTCTTCCTCTTCGCCCTTCTCGCCGCCCTCCTGGGCCGGGGCAAGGGGCTTAGGGGGCTTCTCGGCACCCTGCTAAGCCTCCTGGTGGTGGTCTACTTCATCGTGCCCCGGGTGGCCTCGGGGGGAAACCCCCTCCTTTACGCCCTTTTGGGAAGCCTGGGGGTGCTTCTCTTCACCATCTATTTGGTCCACGGGGTGAACCGGAAGACCACGGCGGCCCTTTTGGGAACCCTGGCTTCCGTCCTCTTCGTCCTCCTCCTAAGCCTCTACTTCGTGGGGGCCATTGGCTTCACCGGCCTGGCCTCGGAGGAGGCCCTGCTCCTCAAGCAGTGGGGCGGGGTGGACCTCCTTTCCCTCTACCTGGCGGGGGTGGTGGTGGGGGCCTTGGGGGCCCTTACCGATGTGACCGTGACCCAGGCCGCCGTGGTCCAGGCCCTGGCCCACGCCAACCCCCGCTTTGGCCTGGGCGAGCTTTACCGGAGGGGGATGGAGGTGGGCTACGACCACATCGGGAGCCTGGTCAACACCCTGGTCCTGGCCTACGCCGCGGGCTCTTTGCCCCTTTTCCTCCTCCTCACCAAGGACCCCACCCCCTTGCGCTTCCTCCTCAACACCGAGCCCTTCGCCGCCGAGATCGCCGCCATGGTCCTGGGCTCCTTGGGCCTTCTCCTGGCCGTGCCCCTCACCACCTTGGTGGCGGCCTTCCTCTTCCAGGGAGGGAAGGCGGGGCCCGGGGAGCATCCCCACGTCCACTAGAATGGAAAGGTGCGCCTATTACACACCGCCGACTGGCATTTGGGAAAGATTTTAAGAGGCGTGGACCGGACGCCGGAGATCGGAGAGGCCCTGAAGGCCCTCCTGGGGATCGTGAAGGAGGAGCGGGTGGACCTGGTGGTGGTCTCGGGGGACCTCTTTGACCGCCCCCAGGTCTCCGCCGAGGCCGAGGGCCACGCCGTGGAGTTCTTCATGGGGCTCAAGGCCCTGGGGGTGCCCGCTTTGGTCATCGCCGGCAACCACGACCCCAAGGAGCGCCTCTCCGCCCTCTCCCCCCTCTTCGCCCTGGCGGGGGCCAGGGTGCGGGGCCACCCCCTCTTCAAGGAGGAAGGGGGGGTGGTGCGGGTGGCGGACCTCGAGGCCGCCCTCCTCCCCTTCGTGTCCGAGAGGGTTCTGGTGAAGCGGGTCCTGCAGGAGGCCGAGGAGCGCCACCGCACCTACGCCGAGGCCATGCGCCGGGTCCTGGCCAACCTGGCGAGCCCCCTGATGCTGGCCCACTTCGCCCTGGAGGGGGTCCGGCCCGGGGGCGGGGAGTTCTTCTTCCACCTGGCCGGGTCCTACGCCGTGCCCCACTCGGCCCTGCCCCTTTCCGCCCGCTACCTGGCCCTGGGACACATCCACCGCCAGCAGCAGGTTTCCGAGGCCCCCCTGGCCTGGTACTCGGGGAGCCTCGTCCAGCTGGACTTCGGCGAGGGGGAGGACGCCGAGAGGGGGGCCCTTTTGGTGGAGCTTCCCCCCTCGGGGCCCGCTAGGGTCCACCCCATCCGGGAGCGCTGGGGCAAGCCCCTCAAGACCTTCCGCCTGAAGCGGGAGGAGCTGGACGGGCGGCTTTTGGAGATGGAGCGCTTTCCCGGCTACCTGCGCCTGGTGGTGGAGGGGAGGCTTTCCGCCGCCGAGAAGGAGCGCCTTTACCGGGCCCTGCCCCACCTTCTCGCCATAGAGGGGGCGGGCGACCTGCCCCCACTCCCTCCCGGGGGCGCCCATTTGGGCCTTAAGGAGGCCTACGCCCGCTACCTGGGGGAGCGGGAGGAGAAGGAGGCCCTTTTGGAGCGGTTTGAAGAGGCCCTGAAGGAGGTGGAGAGTGAGACCCTTGCGGCTGGAGCTTGAGGGGTTCGGCCCCTACCGGGAGAAGCAGGGGGTGGACTTCTCCGATGTGGAGCTCTTCGCCATCACCGGCCCCACGGGAAGCGGCAAGAGCACCCTCCTGGACGCCATGGCCTTCGCCCTCTACGGCCTCGTGCCCCGGGTGGGGAAGGGCGTCAAGGAGCTGGTCCACCCCGGGGTGGGGGAGGCCAGGGTCCGCCTCACCTTCCAGGTGGGGGCGCGCACCTACCGGGTGGAGCGGGTGCGGGGCAAGAGGAGCGAGGGGCGGCTTTTTGACCTGACGGATGGGGAAAGGCTCGTCCCCCTGGAAACCCTGGACCGCCTGAACGAGGCCATTGAGGACCTCCTGGGCCTCTCCTACGAGGCCTTCACCCGGGCCTTGCTCCTGCCCCAGGGGGAGTTTGACCGCTTTTTAAAGGGGGAGCCCAGGGAGCGGCGGAGGCTCCTCATGGACCTCTTCGGCCTCTCCCGCTTGGAGCGGGTGCGGGAGAAAGCGGCGGAAAAGAAGGCGCGCTACGCCGAGGAGAAAAGCCGCCTGGAAGGGGAGCTTATGGGCCTAGCCGGGGCCACGCCGGAGGCGTTGGCGGAGCTGGACCAGGCCCTGGAGGCCCTAGTGGCGGAGCGCCGCCGGTTAGAAGGGGAAAAGCCCACCCTCGAGGCCCGCGCCAAAGAGGCCGAGGCCCTCCTGGAGCTCCTTAGGCGGATGGCCCTGCTGGAGGCCAAGCGGGAGAGGCTTGCCAAGGAGGCTTCCGAGATGGAAAACCTCCGGGCCCGCCTGGCCCTGAGCGAGGAGGCGGCCAGGGCCCTCCCCCTCTGGGAGGACCTTAGGCGGAAGGAAGGGGCTCTCGCCGCCACCCGCGCCCGCCTCAAGGAGGCCGAGGGGGCCGTGAGGGGGCTTGAGGAGGCCCTGAAGGCCCTGGCCTTTGACGAGAGCGCTTTGCAGGAGGCCCGGGACGCCCTTCTAAAGGCCCAGGGGCTCAGGGCCCTCGAGGCCCTCCTCCGCCGGGTGGGCCCCCTGGACCACCCCGCCCCCCGCCTGGACCCCGAGCGCCTGGAGGCGGCCCTGGAGGAGGAGGCGAAGCTGGAGCGCCTCCTAAGCGGGCTTTCCCAGCTGGAAGAGGCCAGAAGGCGCCTCAAGGCCAAGGAGGACCAGCTGGAGGAGGCGCAGCAAAGGCTGGCGAAGACCGAGGAGGCGGGCCGGGAGAAGCGGAAGGAGGTGGAAGACCTCAAGGCCCGCCTTCAGGGAGCCGAGGCCCACCGCCTCCGGGAGCGCCTCAAGGCTTTGGAGGAAGAGCTTCTTTCCCTGGAAAAGGAGGAGGCGGGGCTTAAGGAGGCCCTCGAGGCCCTGAGGCGGGAGGAGAGGCGGCGGGGCCTCCTGGCCTTCCACGACCTCCTGGAGGTGGGCAAGCCCTGCCCCCTCTGCGGCGGGCCCGTCCACGAGCTTCCCCCGCGCCCCGAGCTACCCGACCTGGAGGCCAGGCGGCGGGAGCTGGAGGAGGCCCTGCGCCGGGTGCAGGGGAGGCGGGGGGAGGTCCTGGGGGAGGCCCGGGGCCTGAAGGAAAAGCTGGACGCCCTGGCCGCCGAGCCCATCCCCGGGGACCCGGAGGCCCTGAAAAAGGCCCTGGAGGAGGCCGAGGAGGCCCTGCAGGCCCTTCGGGACACCTACAAGGAGATTGGGGGAGAGGTCAAGGGCCTGGTGGAGGAGGTCAACCGGCTTCGGCAGGAAGAGGAAAAGCTCCGGGCCCAGGCGGGGGAGGCCTCCTTGGGGGAGGTGGAGGAAGGCCTCAGGCGCCTCCGGGAGGAGAAGGCCGCCCTGGGCGCCGGGCTTCGCCAGCACATCCAGGAGAGGACGGAAGGCCTGGGGGTGGCCGCCTACCTCAAGCGCCTGGAGGCGAGGGTGCGGGCCCTCGAGGCCCAGGAAAGGGAGTACCGAAGGCTTCGGGACGGGATGGCGGACCTTGCCCAAAAGGTCTCCGCCCTGAAGGCCCAGGAGGCGGAGCAGGCCAAGGCCCTGGCCGAGGCCGAGGAGCGGGTGAAGGGCCTCATGCCCGAGGCCGAGGCCCGGGCCCACGCCCTAAGCCCCGAGGAGAGGGAGGCCCTTGAGACCCGCATCCGCCGCCACGAGAACGAACTTAAGGAGGTGGAGGCCCTTCTCAAGGAGGCGAAGGCGCAACTGAAGGCCCTTCTCCAGGACGCCCCACCCCCCGGGCTTCCCGAGGCCGAGGCCCGGGCCAAAGAGGCCGCGGGCGCCCTGAAGAGCCTTCTGGAGCGCCTGGAGAAGCTGGGCCAGGAGGTGGCCATTCTGGAGGAGAGGCGAAAGGACCTGCGGGAGGCCCTGAGGCGCCGCCAGGAGGCGGAGAAGAGGCTGGCCGAGGTGGCGCGGGAGATGGCCCTATGGGAGAAGCTGGCCCAGGACCTGAGGGGCGACAACTTCCCCGAGTACGCCCTAGGCCTAAGGCAGGGGAGCCTGGTGGAGCGGGCCGACGAGCTCCTTTACACCCTCTCCGGGGGGCGGTACCGCTTCCGGGCCAAAGAGGGGGAGTACTGGGTTTTAGACCTCTGGACCGAGGCCGAGCGGCCGGTCAAGACCCTTTCTGGCGGGGAGAGCTTTCTCGCCAGCCTCTCCCTGGCTTTGGCCCTTTCCGAGGAGCTTTCCAAGGGCCGGCTTGGGGCCCTATTCCTGGACGAGGGCTTCGGCACCCTGGACCCGGAGGCCCTCGATGTGGTGGCGGGGGTCTTGGAGTCCCTCCCCACCCAGGGGCGGCTGGTGGGCATCGTGACCCATGTGGAGGCCCTGGCGGAGCGGCTTCCCGCCCGCCTGCGGGTGCGCAAGCACCCCTCGGGGAGCCGGGTGGAGTGGGCCTGATACCACCCCGGCATGGGGGTCTCGGGCCCTTTTTTCTGGCGCTAAGCCTAGGCGTCCTGAGGGCCCACCTGAGTGAAGGCCCGGGCTAGGCCGTAGCCCAGGCTGGTCTTGGCCCCCACGCCGCTAAAAAAGGCGTAGCGGCCCGGGGCGGAAAGCCAAAGGGCCTCCTCCTCCGTGGCCTTGGGCAGGTGGTAGACCACCTTGCCCACAAAGCCCACGGTGTCCACCTCCGTCCTGGCCATCTGGGTCCTCCCCTCCAGGAAGCGGACCGTGGTCCTCTCCAGAAGGGCCTCCCGGACCTGTTGGGGCGCCTTCAAAGGGCCAAAGGCCTCGAGCCTCCTCAGGAGGCTCTCCAAGACCAAGCGGGGCTCGGGCAGGGGATACTGCACCCCCTTGCGGCGGAAGAAGGTGGGGCTATAAAACCTTAGGGGCAGATTGGGGCTATGGGGCCCCTGGAAGAGGCGGGCGTAGGTGGTGAGGCCCGCCCAGGGGTGGCCCTCCTGCAACACGGCCCGGACCCGGAAGGGCCTGCCCAGGCGCACCTCCCGGCCCTCGAGGCCAAACAGCGCCGGGGAAAGCCGGCCGTAGAGGTCCTCCCTGAGGAGGCTCACCCGGGCCCAGGGCTCACCTCCCCTGAGGCCAAAGCCCAGGGCAAAGGGGTTTTCCCCCTGGTCGTGGAGCTCGGGGAAGGCCTCCTTAAGGAGGGTGTAGAAGAACCCCCTCAGGCCCAGGGGCTCCGGGGGGCCCTCCCCTTCCAGGACCAGGACCAAGGCGACCAGGACCATCAGAAACCCAAAGGCAGGGGCTCGAGGCTTACCGCCGGGCCCAGCTCCTTGTCCAAGTCGGCCAGGAGGTCCTTGGCGAGGCCTTTCAAGGCCCCGACCTGCCTGCCGGTGGGTACCTCAAACCCGTGGATGAGGAGGCTGGTGTTGCGGGCCTGGAGGACCCCCCCAAGGCCCCGGAGTTCGCCCGCGGGCTTGCCGGCCAGCAGGGGGTCTCCCAGGAGCCGAAGCAGGCCGATGAGGTGCAACAGGCCCAGCTTCTTGGGGACCTCCACCGCCGAAGGCGGCTCGCCCAAAATCTCAGACAGCGCGTTCCGCAAAGCGGCTTCTTCCTCAGGGGTCAGGTTGGGTTGGTCCGCCAGGCGGCCATACCGGTAAAGCCTTTCCTGCAGCAGGAGTTCGAGGGCCCGGTAGGCGTAAAGGGCGGCGAGGAGCGGCCGATGTTCCTTTTCGCCTAAGTGGAGGAGGGTGCGGGCCACCGCCCCCACCCCCCTCCGGTGACCCAGGTCCTTCCCCTCGAGGAACGCCTTGCCCGCCTCCAGAAGGGACACCTGCTTTTCCAAGAGGTCCCGGCTCCGGTTCAGGGGGTGGTTGAGCCAGGCGTTCTGGGCCAGCCTCTCCAGGAGGCCCGAGCCCTTTTTATGGGCCTCGGGGAGGTTCAAGGCGTGCCAGGCCTCGTACATCTCCGCCAGGCTCTGGTAGAGGGTCCAGCGCCCATCCCCGGTGGCGCCCACCATCTTCTGGAAGTATTTGGCCGCCTGCGCGAACTCCCCTCTTCCGTAAAGCTCCTTGGCGAAAAGGGCGTCCACCTCGCCCAGGACCTCGTGGGGGTCCTGCAGGATGATGAGCCTTTCCGTGCCCGCCCGGGGGCGGCGGAGTTCGGAGTCGTAGTCCTCGTTGTCCACGTAGACCACGCGGGCCTTGGGGTAGAAGCGGCGGAAGAAAAACCCGGCCACCGCTAGGCCGGCGCTCATGGCCTTGGTGCCGCTGGTCAGGTCCAGGGCCACGGGGACATCGCCATGCTGGTCCAGAATCCGCTTCACCTCCCGGTAGATGGCGGCCACGTCGCTTTTGCCGACCTCTAGGGGGTAGATGGGCTTACCCGTTTCCTTCTGCAGGCGCTCCAAATAGGAAGCGCTTTCCCTGGTGTGCAGGACGTAGACCCGTTCGGCCCCTGTGCCGAGAATGGCCAAGATGGTGGCCTCGGGGCTGGTGCCCAGGGTGTGCACGGAAACGGCGAAGGCCTCCCGGCGGGGGTGGACGTTGGGGGCTTCCTTCCACCTGGCCACCAGCGCGGGCCAGACCATCTCCTGGTACAGGGCCTGCGGGTTGCCGCCGGAACGGACGGCTTGCTTGTAGGCCTCCCAGAGGGTTTGCAGGTCCTCAGGCATGGAACCTCCCCACCATCCAGCCTAAAGGAAGGCCATCCTGAGGTTTCACGCTCCCGGCGGTTTTGCGCGTTTTGGGCTCCTGGGCCTCCGGGTGGTCCTCGGGCAGAAGGAGCGCCAGCCTGAGGGCAAGGCGCCCTGAGCCAAAGCCCATGCGAATGGGGAAGACCTCGGGGTCCTTTAGGCGCTGGAAAAGATCCTCATAGACACCAAGGGCATTTTTGAGCCCATGTTCTTCAGCAAAGCTGCGCTCCCACTCCGCCACCTTGGTGTAGTACTCCCTTAAAGCCCGCTGGAGGTCCTTCGGGGGGATGGGCATGGAAACGCCCCGGTGCCGGCTTAAGCTTCCGTGGTAGCGGAAGCCCAGGGTGAAGCGGCTTCCCTTGCGGAAGGTTTCCGCCAGGAGCGTCAGGCCCGAGGTGTCCTTCTTTGGATGGAATACCCCGATGCGGTTCAAGAAGGTCTCCTGGGGAGCGGAATCCGAAAGGCGCACCGCCCGGAAGGGGTCCTGGTACAGATCAAGGGTCATCCCCCGACGCCCCTCCCGGATGTAGCCCAGGACCACCCCCTCAAAGGCCTGGTTCTCCCAGAGGCTAGGGTTCCAGGAAGGGCGGACGTGGACGTCCCCGCTCCCTTTCTTCAGCCGCCACACCCCCTCCCTCTCGTCAAAGGTCGCCGCCTGGTCCCTTTCCACCAGCGTCCAGAAAAGCCAGGCGGTGCGCAGGGCGCCCTTGACGCTGGAGCCGGGTAGGTAGGCCCCCAGGGGGGAGCGGGGCAGGGGCCGCCACTCCAAAAGGGCCTCCTGCGTGGCTTCCTGGATGGTCTTCAGGAAGGCTACGCTGGCGGGAAGCGTGCGAAGGATGGCCTCTTGGGGAAGCTGGCCCTCCTTGTGGAGGTAGGCCAGGATGTCCTGGGCGGCCTTGGGGCCCTGGGCTACCTTCTCCAGGTACTGGCGGCGCCTGGCCTCGGGCAAGGCCAGGAGAAGGACGCCGGGGTCCAGGAGGTGGACCTCCTTCTTCTCAAAATCGGGCACGTAGGCGTAGGCGGGATAGGTCTCCCCGGTACCCACGTGGACCGGGCTGATGGCCTCCAGCTCCAAGCGGAAGGTCTCCAGGAAGCTCATAGCCTCACCCCCAGCGGGAAAACCCCCAGGAACTCCCGCACCCTGACGCCCTCCTCCGGGGGGTCTTGCGGGGTGGTGTCCAGGTAAAGGGCGGTGGGCTCTTGGTAGACGCTCCCCTCCCGGGTCCTGAGGTAAGGGCCCTTGAAGGGCTTGCTACCCACATAGCCCCCGCCCAGCCGGCCCCAGTAGGGCTCTAGATCGTAGTAAAGGGCGCCTTCCAGTGGCCCCGGGGCCAGGGTGGCGTAGGCGTTGGCCTCCTTGGCTTCGGGAAGCTCCACCGTCCGGGGCCCCTCTACCCGGAAGCGGCCAAGCCCCACGCTGGCCCCTCCGCCAAAGCCCATCTCTCCCACAAAGGCCAGGGCGTCCCGCAGGTCAAAGGGGGCTTCTCCCATCACGTAAAGGGCGTAGGCCGTCCTGGGGTCGGGGAAGAGGAGCTCCTGGGTGAAGAGGATGCCCCGCCTGGCCGCCCCCGTACCCCGGTCTATGCCCACCCGGCTCCGGCGGAGCCTCCGGGGTTCGGGAGGCCTGGCCCTGCCCAGAACCTCCGGAGCCTCCAGCAGAACCTCCTCTCCCTTCTCCGCCAAGGCCTGGAAGGTCTCCAGGCTCACCAGGGTGAGGTTCTTTATGGCCTTCCTCCGCTCGGTTTCCTCCACCTGGACGGGGGGTAGCTTGGGCCGGGGAAGCCAGCCCTCGGGAAAGACGCTGGAGAGGCGGAAGGGCAGGGGCTTTTCCAGGAGACCCTCGAGGGCCTCCCGCCCGTGGGTGTAGCGGTACCACCAGAGCACGTGGCCCAGGAGGGCGGGCGCCCGGGGAAGCTCCTTAAGGGGCCCCTCGAAGTAGAGCCGGAACAGGGTGGCCCGCATGCTAGGCCCCTAGGGCGATCTCCTCCACCAAAAGCCGCTCTTTCAGGGGAAGCCCCTCCTGGGCGTCCCAAGGCTTCTTGGGGTGGAGGAAGTACACCTGGCCGTACCCCCGGCTGATGTGCCCGCCCAGGCCGTCCACCTCCAAAAGCTCCAGCGCCCTAAGGAGGTAGTTCTGGAAGTACTCCTCATCCAGATCGTCCAGGACGCGGTAGGCCATCTCCACGCCGAAGCGGGCCCCGGCGGGCACCCTCTCCGTGGTGCGGGGGTTGGCGTTGCCGCCAAGCCTGGGGATGAAGACTTCCTGCTTGATCTCGGTGTAAAGCCCGCCCCTGGCCGCGGTGCGCTCCAGCTCCCGCTTGGAGTCCTCCAAGAGGTAGGCGTCCCGCACCAACAGCCGGGTAGGGCCCCGCTCCCGGGCCACCTTCAGGGAGGCCTCGTCGTTCTCCGGGGCCAGCCCGAAGATGCGGGCCACGGGGTCTTTGGGGTCGGGGGAGGCGTAGACGTGCCGCTCCTTGGCCTCCAGGATGTAAGGGCCGCCCAGGCTCCACTCCAGGAGGTAGCGGAGCTTTCCCTTGAGGCTGGAGCCCGGGATGTAGGGCTCGTCGGTGAGGGGGTTGCGGATCACGGGGTTGTCCAGGTCGCCGATGGCCATCTGGTCCCGGCTCATGCCGATCCTGAGGCCCGTCTTGGCCAGTAGGACCGAGCGGATACGAAGCACCTTTTTGAGCTGCATCCTAACCTCCCCTATTTCAAAAGGCGACCGAAGAAGAGCTCGGCTTCCTTACGGAAATCTCGGGGATTATGCCGATTTTTCCTATTGTGGTTCTCAATGTCATCTTTGAGATCGCGCAAGGGGTAGAAAAGGGCCAAAATTGCTTCTACCTGCCGCATAGCGCTTTCCAAGAGAGTTGGGCCCTTTTCTGCATCGGCTTCAACAGTACCCTTTAACATCTCGGCCAAAACCTCAAAGAGCTCTCTGGGAACACCCCCCTTCTTTCGGGTACCATAAGCCAACCGTGCCAGCAATAGCTCCAGGCGCAGGCGGGTTTCATCCCATGAAACCCTCCTTTCTGTAAAATCATTGTAAATGATCCGAAGCTCCCCAAAGTAGTTGCGGAACTGGCTGGATGTGAGCGCCGTCTTATCTACCAACTCAAATGCCAACTTGTAGGCCCTGGATATAAGGCTTCCACTCATGCTTTCACCTCCAAAGGCTCCTCCCTAGTCTTCCGAGAAAGATATAAGCCCCACTGGACCCAGACCGGCAGGTACCGCCAGGCCGGGCCCTGATGGTCCAAAAGCCCCATGTACCTCTTCCACGCCCCTTTGTCCCGCTCCCGGACCCGCCTCAGGGCGTAGGCCAGGAGGGGCTTGTAACGCATCCTCTCACCCTCGTTCATGTCCTGCCCCCAGAACCGCCGCCACAGGGAAAGCCACCGGTAGACCTGGGCCCGGGAGACCCGTTCCGCCCTTAGGTCGCTCCGCAGGGCCTCCACCTCCTGGC
This sequence comes from Thermus aquaticus, assembly GCF_001280255.1. NCBI lineage: Bacteria > Thermotogati > Deinococcota > Deinococci > Thermales > Thermaceae > Thermus > Thermus aquaticus. The sequence goes on from NZ_LHCI01000106.1 coordinate 1,250,123, forward strand.
GGAGATTTCGGAGATGGGCCCAGGGCACCGCCTGCCCGAAGAGGAAAAGCCGCCCCCGCCCAGCCTCCTTGGCCGCCTTCTCCGCCCGGGTGAGGAGGCGGGCCAGCTCGGGGATGGGCAGGCTGGGCCCCGCCAACACAAACCCCCCGGAGAGGGTCAGGGCCTCGTGCCCGGTGAAGAGGGCGTAGAGCCTCTCCAGGTCCAGGGCGAAGTCCAGGAGGACGTCCCACGGGCCCAGGAGGAAGAGGTCGTCGCCGCCCGAGTAGACGCTGTAGATGAGGGGGTAGCGCTCGCCCTTCCGCCTGGCCTTGAGGGCATCCCACCCCAGGCGCCCGGCGTAGAGGGCCGGGTTCCGGATGAGCTCCAGGACCTCGGTGGCGAAGAAGACCTCGAGGGTCCGCGAGAGGGCCGCCAGACGGCTTGGGGTGGCCAGGTCCCGCTCCTCCCGCTTGAAGCCCGTGGCGAAGGCCTCCCCCATCCGGTCGGCGTCCAGCATGAGGGCCCCCAGGTAGGGCGCGCCCTCCGAAAGGGCCGCCAGTTCCCCGAAGGTCAGGACCCGGTCCTCCCCACCTTCCTCCTCCTCCAAAAGCCCCTCCTCCCGGGCCCAGGCGGTGTAGTCCGCCAGGGAGACCCCCTGGGCCTTCAGGGCGTGGGCCACCCGGGGCAGGTGGCCAAGAAGGGGCTTGGCCTCGGTGGGCACGGCCGAGGGGCGGAAGTCCAGCTCCGCCCGGAAGACGTGGACCGCCCCAGGCCCGTCCTCCAGGGCCACCTTGAGGCTTGGGAAGGCGAAAAAGGGCCTGGGGGCCCCATCGGGGAAGAAGCCCACCCGGTCGCGCTTGGGAAGAAGCCCCCCCACCTCCCGCTCCCGCTCGCAGTCCGGGCAAAGGCTTCCGGGCTCGTCCTTTAGGGCGGGCCTCAGGCCGCAGGCGGCGCAGGGCCTTAAGGCCTCGCCCCGGGTCTCCTCGGTCTTCTTCAGGAAGGGAAAGGGCTTGAGCTTGGCCTGGGCCAGCTCCTTGTGAAGCGCCTTCAGGACCCCGGCGAAGTCGCGGAACTCTTTACCCTCAAAGGCCAGAGAGGCCAGGTTGGGTATAAGGCTTCCCCCCCGCCTGAGGGCCCAGCGCCCCCAGGCCTCCCGGGCCTCCTCCAGGGCTTCTTGGGCCTCCTTGGTGTTGGGCAGGAGGAGGTAGAACTTCCCCCCGGCCCCCAGGATGCGGTTCAGGGGCGTGAGGCCCAGGCTTCGCAGAATGCCCAGGGCCATGGTCTCGGCCGCCAGGCTGACCTCCAGGCTCCTGGCCCTCAGGCGCTTGGCGATGCCCCCCACCCCCGTCTCCGCCCCGGAGATGCGGTAGATGTGCCCCTGGATGCCCCCCAGGTCCCCCACCACCAGGAGGAACTTCTCCCCGTCCCGCCGCAGCTCTTCCACCGAGGGCTGGCCACCGTGGTAGAGCCAGAGGGCGTGGGCGATGGCCGCCGTGAGGCGGAGGTGGTCGTAGAGGCTCACATCGGGCTCGGACTGGGTGTCGGCGGGCACCAGGGAAAGCGCCTCCTGGAAGGCGAGGGCGAGGTTCAGGAGGAGGGCCTCCTTGGTGAGGGAAAGGCGGGCCATCTCGGAAAGCCGGGCCTCGAGGCGCTCCACCAGGCGGCCGTAGGTGGCCTTGCCCATGGGGACGCTGGCCTCCGGGTAGAGGGCCCCCGGGGCCAGGCCCACCCGGCCCCCTCCCCCCACGGGGAGGTAGCCGCCATCCCTGCCCTCCTTGCCCTGGAGGCGGAGCTGGCTAAAGGGAGGCTGCAGGGGCACCTCGGGCGGGCTTCCCCCCTGGCCGCCCTCCTCCCGCTCCTGGGAGGCGTAGGTGTCGGCCAGGGCCACGCACCACTCCTCTGGGCTTTGGGGCTGGTACTGGGGCCGGTCCCGCCAGCCCTCGTGGTGGCGGCTGGCGGTCTTGGCGAGCCAGTCCGGGTCCAAGCCCGCCTTTCGGAAGAGCTCGGCCTCCTTCTGGACGAAATGGGCGGTGTAGGCCGTGTGGGTGCGGTCGGGAAGCCGCTCGTCCCGCTCCCCCCAGAGGGCCCGGCCGTAAAGTTTGCCCACGTCGTGGAGAAGCCCCGCCAGGGCCAGGTCCAGCCCATCCCGAACCATGTTCCCAAGAGTATACCCACCCTGAACCGGGCCGTGTGATGTTTGCACACGCCGTGGTCCTCGCCGCCTTCCGAAGGGGGCACCTCACCCCGGCCCACGCCGAAGCCAGGGCAAAGAAGCGTGCACGCCGCAATACTTACGCATCCACTAGTTACTTCCACCATCTGCCTTGTTACGGGGCGAAGCCATCTCTTCACGCTTCCGTAGCGTATAGTAACCTTCTTTACGCCTCTCCCGACAAACTTTTGTACTTGGTACACCGTTGCCCGAAAGTGCTATAATGTCCATGTCCCGGGCATCCGGGAGGGGACCTTGAAAACCAGTTTCTTCCCACGGGGACGGCGATATTCGCCTATGCATTCTCCCTTGACCCCTCTTCCGAAGTCTTCCCATCGGCCTAAACCCCGCAAAACGCCCACCCTTTGGCCGATGTATATTCCAAGGTTCATCTTTCTCACAAACACCCCCTCCGGCGGTGCCGTCTAGAAGGGCATTCTTAGGGGGGTAGAGTGTTGCAAGCCACTTAGCCCCGTAAGGGGATTGCGACGTTACGAGTGAGGATGTATACCCGCACGTCCCCGGTCTCTACGTGTTGCAAGCCACTTAGCCCCGTAAGGGGATTGCGACAGCTCTTGGACGGCCCACTTGATGGCCCCGACAAAAGGTTGCAAGCCACTTAGCCCCGTAAGGGGATTGCGACCCGGTGATGGTCCCGGACCCATTCGGCCACGCGTTGCAAGCCACTTAGCCCCGTAAGGGGATTGCGACATTGTGATGTTCCACGCTGGGCTAAACCCCAACGCTTGCAGTTGCAAGCCACTTAGCCCCGTAAGGGGATTGCGACCCCTCTCCTGCCCGGTGGGGCGGGGGAGGGGTTTCGCTTTTGGGGTGGGCTGGTTTCTTGACCGGGTACAGGAAGGCGGGTAGAATGCCCTCCGGAGGTAGAAGAATGAAGCGGCTTATCGCTTTGGTGGTGGTGCTGGCCCTGGCGTTGGCCCAGGGGTTGGAGGCCTTCTGGAAGGCGGTGGAGGTGCCGGGTGGGGTGTGCTCGGACGGCTCCCCCTACCGCTTCTACGTGAGCCCCGGGGACCCCAAGAAGGTGGTCCTGGACTTCCAGGGTGGCGGGGCCTGCTGGGACGCCGCCACCTGCGGCCCGCAAAGCCAGACCTACCGCAAGCGGGTGGACGCGCAGGAGCTCCTCCTGGCCCAGGGCATTTACAACCGCATGAGCGTGGCCAACCCCTTCTTCGGCTGGACCCACGTCTTCGTGCCCTACTGCACGGGGGACCTGCACGTGGGCCGGGCCACGGTGGACTACGGCGGCTTCAAGGTCCACCACCAGGGGGCCAGGAACGCCCAGGCGGCCCTGGAGTACGTCTTCAGGAACCACGCCCAGGCGGAGCGGGTCTTCGTCACCGGGTGCAGCGCCGGGGCCTACGGGGCCATCTTCTGGGCGGATAAAGTCCTTTCCACCTACAAAAACGCCCAGATCGCCGTCTGCGGGGACGCCGGGATGGGGGTGGCCACGCCGGACTTCCCCGGCTACGCCCGCTGGAACCCCCGCTTCCCCGAGCTTCCCGGGCTTTCGGCCAGGCCCAGCGTCTCCGAGATCTACCTGGCCCTGAGCAGGGCCTACCCCAAGGCGGTCCTGGCCCAGTACACCACCGTTTTGGACGGCACCCAGATCTACTTCTACGCCCTCATGAAGGGGGAGAGGACCCCTTCCGAGGCCACGGCCCGGGAGTGGGCCACCGAGGCCCAGAAGGCCGTCCTCACCCCGGCCCAGGCGGAGAACTACACCTTCTACCTGGCCCCGGGGAGCCAGCACTGCATCCTGCCCCGGCCCGAGCTCTACACCCTGAAGGTGGGGGAGGTGAGCTTCCTGGACTGGCTGAAGGCCCTGGCCGAGGGGAAGGTGGCCCCTAGGGTGCGCCCCTGAGGCCGAAGGCGGCGAACCAGGCCTTCAGGTCCGGGTAGAGGGCGAGAAGGAGGCGGTGGCCCTTCCTGCGGTCCAGGGGGGCCTCCGCCAAAAAGCTTTTTAAGAGGCGGTCCCCGTCCTTTTCCAGGATCTCCCAGGCCTTTAGGGTGAAGTGGGCCTGGAACCAGAGGGCGCTTTCCAGGTTGCCCCTCCTTCGTTCGTAGAGGGAGAGGCTCTTCTTCTGGGGGTTCAGGCGGGCCAGGTATGCGCCAAAGAGGAGGAGTTCCTGGGCCAGCTCGGGGCGCTTTTCCTTTAGCCCCAGGAGGAAGAGGTAGTTGGCCAAAAACTCGTCCAGCCACCTGGCCCCGGTGCGGAGCCTCCAGGCCACCTGGAGGGCGTGGGCGTACTCGTGCCCCAGGTTCAGGTCCAAAAAGGCCGGGATCTCCCCGGGGGGCGGGCCCAGGGGCAGGAGGACCTCCCGGAGGCGGTGGAGGAGCCTCTCCGGGTAGGTGAGGGGGGCGTAGAGGATGAGGCCCTCCAGCCCCGTGTGCTGGAAGGGGAGGCCGTAAGGGTAGGGGAGCCTCGCCCGCCAGTCCTTTTCCGAGAGGACGAAAAGCCGCACCACGGGAAGGGGGGCGTAGGGGGCGTAGGCGGGGGTGAGGGAGAGGAGGTAGGCCTGGAGGGCGTTGGCCCGCAAAGCCCCGCCCGGGGAGAAGAAGGCGGGGAGGAGGGGGTGGGGGAGGGCCTCGAGGGCCATGGGGGCTAGATGACCTCCCGGAAGCCGATCCGCTCCGCCTGGGCCCTCAGCTCCTCCTTGAGGGCCTGGTGCTTGGGGAGGGAGAGGTCCGGGTCCTCCTCCACGATGGCCTTGGCCAGGGCCCGCGCCCGCTCTATGACCTCGGTGTCCTCCGCCAGGTCGCCAAGCTTAAGCTCCGGGTAGCCCGACTGCCGGGTGCCCCTGAGCTCCCCGGGGCCCCGGAGCTTCAGGTCCATCTCGGCGATGTAAAAGCCGTCGGTGGAGGCCTCGAGGACCTTTAGCCTTTTCATGGTCTTCTGGCCCGCCTCCCCCGCCAGGAAGATGGCGTAGCCCTCTAGCCCTCCCCGCCCCACCCGGCCCCTTAGCTGGTGAAGCTGGGCCAGGCCGAAGCGCTCGGCGTTTTCCACGATGATCAGGGTGGCCCGGGGGATGTCCACCCCCACCTCAATGACCGTGGTGGAGACCAAAAGGTCGTAGGCCCCCTGGCGGAAGGCCTCCATGACCGCCTCCTTCTCCCGGGCGGGCATCTTCCCGTGGAGGAGGGCGATCCTGGCCTCGGGGAGGAGGCCTTGGAGCTCCTCGTAGAGGAGGGTGGCCGCCTTCAGGTCCAGCTCGGACTCCTCAATGGCCGGGGCCACCACGAAGACCTGGTGCCCCTTTTTGATCTCCTCCCGGGCGAAGGCGTAGGCCTGGAGGCGGAGGCGGTGGGGGAGGACCTTGGTCTTTACCGGGGTGCGGTCCGGGGGCATCTCGTCCAGGACGCTCACCTCCAGGTCCCCGTAGAGGGTGAGGGCCAGGGAGCGGGGGATGGGCGTGGCCGACATGACCAGGACGTCGGGCGGGGTCTTGGCCATCTTGAGGAGGGCCCGCCGCTGCAAAACCCCAAAGCGGTGCTCCTCGTCCACCACGGCCAGGCCCAGGTCTTGGAACTCCACCCCCTCCTGGATGAGGGCGTGGGTGCCCACGGCCACCTGGGCCTCGCCGGAGCGGAGCCGGGCCAGGGCGGCCTCCTTTTCCCGGGAGGACATGGAGCCCAAAAGGAGCTCCACCCTCACCCCCAGGGGAAAGAGGTAGCGGGTGAGGTTCTGGAAGTGTTGCCGGGCCAGGATCTCCGTGGGGGCCATGAGGGCGCCCTGGGCCCCGTTCATAGCGGCGAGGTAGAGGGCGAAGGCCGCCACCACCGTCTTCCCCGAGCCCACGTCCCCCTGGAGGAGGCGGGCCATCTGGCGGGGGCTTTGCATGTCCTTTGCGATCTCGGCCATGACCCGCTCCTGCGCCCGGGTGAGGGGGAAGGGGAGGGCCTTTTTAAAGGCCTCCACCCAGGCCTCCTCCACCCGGAAGGCCCGCCCCAGGACCACCCCCCCGGCGTCCAGGAGGGCCTTGAGCTCCAGGAGGAGGTACTCGTCAAACTTCAGGCGGAGAAGGGCCTTCTTGAGGGCCTCCTCGTCCTCGGGGAAGTGGATGGCCCTGAGGGCCTCCGAATAGGGCATGAGGGCCAGGCCCTCCCGGTAGGGCTCCACGGGGTCGGGGAGGGGCAGGGCCATCTCCAGGGCCCGGTGGACGGTGCGGCGCAAAAAGGCCTGCCCCACCCCCTCCTTGGCGGGGTAGATGGGGACGATGCGCCCGGTGGAGAGGGACTCCGTGCCCTCGTCCTCAAAGTGCTCCACCAGAAGCTGGACCCCGTTCCTACGCTGCACCCGGCCGGTGACGATCAGCGTGGCCCCCTCCTCTATCTGGGAGAGGACCCAGGGCTGGTTGAACCAGACCAGGGTAAGCCGCCACCCCCAGGCGTCCATGGCCTTGACCTGGACCAGCTGCATCCCCTTCTTGGGGGTCCTCACCAGCTCCTTGGCCAGGACCTTGACCGAGAGGGTGGCCTTCTGGCCGTCCTCCAGGTAGCGCACGCCGGGGAGGGCCCGGCGGTCCTCGTAGCGGCGGGGGTAGTGGTGGAGGACGTCCCGCACGGTGTGAAGGCCCAGCTCGGAGAGCTTTTTCCGGCTTTGGGGCGGGGCCAGGAGGTGGGCGGGGTCCTGGGGCTTCAGCCGGGGCTTTGGCCCGGGAGGTGGGGCCTTCTCCTGGCCGTCCTGAAGGATGCGGAGGGCCTCCTCCAGGACCTTCTTCCGCGCCTCGGGGTCCTTCTCCCCGTAGCCCTGGAACAGGTCCAGGAGCTTGGGAAAGGGGCGGGCCAGGTTGCGGACCAAGCCCTCGAGGCCCCCCACCACCACCCGGTCCCTGGCCCCGTCCTGGAGCTCCCGGAGGATGGGCCTCAGGAGCCTTTCCCGGACCTCCCCCTCCTTCACGCTCCCCATGATACCCTTAGGCCTGTGAGCCGCGTGGAGCGATGGCCCAATGGCCTTACCGTGGCCCTGGAGGAGCGGGACTTTCCCGGCGTGGCCTTCCAGCTTTTGGTCCCCGCCGGGGCCGTGAGCGACCCCGAGGGCCTGGAAGGGGCCAGCACCCTCTTGGAGGGCTGGCTTTGGAAGGGGGCGGGGGAGCTGGACGCCAGGGGCCTGGCCCAGGCCCTGGACGCCTTGGGGGTGCGGCGGAGTAGCGGGGCCGGCCTGGAGTACACCGCCTTCGCCGCCAGCTTCCTGCCCGAGGTCCTGGAGGAGGTCTTCCGCCTCTACGCCCTCCTCCTCACCCGGCCCAGGCTTCCCGAGGAGGGGTTTGAGGCGGTGCGCTCCGTGGCCCTGCAAAGCCTCCTCTCCCAGGAGGACCAGCCCGCCAGGAAGCTTTTCTCTGAACTCAGGCGGCGGGTTTTTCTTTCCCCCCACGGCCGCGACCCCTTGGGCCGGGAGGAGGACCTGAAGCGGGCCACGCCCAAAGCCCTCAGGGAGGACTTCGGGAGGCGCTACACCCCCAGGGGGGCCATCCTGGCCGTGGCCGGGGGGGTTTCCTGGGAGAGGCTCCTTGGGGCGCTGGAGCCCCTGGCCCTTTGGGAAGGGGAGGAGGTCCTTTATCCCCCGCCCATCCTCGCCTCGCCGGAGCGCTTCGCCCTGAGGCGGCCCACGGCCCAGGTCCAGATCGGCCTGGCCTATCCCGATGTGGGCCCCGAGGACCCGGGCTTCTACGCGGCCAGGCTGGCCCTCGAGGTCCTATCCGGCGGGATGAGCAGCCGCCTCTTCACCGAGGTGCGGGAGAAAAGGGGCCTGGTCTACGCCGTCTCCGCCTTCCCGGCGGGGGTGAAGGGGCAGGGCCTCCTCATGGCCTACGCCGGCACCACCAGGGATAGGGCCAAGGAGACTTTGGCCGTCATGCTTCAGGAGATGGAAAGGCTCGCCGAAGGGGTCACGGAGGAGGAGCTTGCCCGGGCCAAGGTGGGCCTCAGGACCGCCTTGGTCATGGGGGACGAGTCCATCAGGACCAGGGCCTCCTCCATGGCCCGGGACCTCTACATGCTGGGCCGGGTGCGCCCCCTGGCCGAGATTGAGGCGAGGGTGGAGGGCACCACCTTGGAGGAGGTCAACGCCTTCCTAAGGGCCCACCCCTACCGGGACCCCTGGGTGGGGCTTTTGGGGGAGGTGGAGGATGTTTAGGGAAGCGGTCTTGAAAAACGGCCTCAGGGTCATCGCCGAGGTCCTCCCCGAGGCCAGGAGCGTGGCCCTGGGCTACTTCGTGAAGACCGGGGCCCGGGACGAGGCCCCCCAGGAGAGCGGGGTGAGCCACTTCCTGGAGCACATGGTCTTCAAGGGCCCCGAGGGGATGGACGCCCTTTCCGTCAACCTGGCCTTTGACCGCATGGGGGCCCAGTACAACGCCTTCACCTCGGAGGAGGCCACGGTCTACTACGGGGCGGTCCTGCCCGAGTTCGCCCCGCCCCTTCTTGCGCTCTTCTCCCGGCTCATGCTCCCCGCTTTGCGGGAGGAGGACTTCGCCACCGAGAAGCAGGTGATCCTCGAGGAGATCGCCCGCTACCAGGACCGCCCGGGCTTCATGGCCTACGACTGGGCCAGGAGGGCCTTCTTCCGGGACCATCCCCTGGGCAACAGCGTCCTGGGCACGGAGGAGAGCATAAGGGCCCTCACCCGGGAGGGGATGGCCGCCTACCATAGGCGGCGCTACCTGGCGGGCAACATGGTCCTGGCGGCCACGGGGAAGGTGGACTTCGGCTGGCTTCTGGAGGAGGCGGAGCGCCTCACCGAGGGCTTCTACCGGGGGGAGGCGGGCCGGGCCTATCCCCCTTTGGCGCCCGCCACCGGCCTTCTGGAACGCCCCTACGACAAGGCCAAGGCCCTCTACCTGGTGGGCCTTTTCCCCGGCTTCGCCTACGGGGAGGAGGCCCGCTTTCCCGCCCAGGTCCTGGCCCACCTCCTGGGGGAGGAGGGCTCGGGCAGGCTCCACTTCGCCCTGGTGGACACCGGCCTCGCCGAGGCGGCCTCCTTCGGCCACGAGGAGGCGGACCGGGCGGGCTTCTTCCACGCCTACGTCCAGGCGGACCCCGCCCACAAGGGGGAGGTCCTCTCGGCCCTCCAGGAGGAGCTGGCCCGCCTGGCCAGGGAAGGGGTTGGGGAGGAGGAGGTGGAGAAGGCCAAGACCCCCCTGGCCACGGGCCTGGTCTTCGCCGGGGAGACCCCCATGGGGCGGCTTTTCCACCTGGGGCTGGAGTACCTCTACACCGGCCGCTACCTGGCCCTCGAGGAGGTCAAGGCCCGGGTCCTCCGGGTCACGGCCCGGGAGGTGAACGCCCTCCTGGAGAGGGGCTTTTTAGATCGGGGCCTCTACTACCTGGTCCTGCCCCATGGAGCCTAGAGCCCTCCTGGCCGCTTTGGTCACCATCCTCTTTTGGGCCAGCGCCTTCGCCGCCATCAGGGCGGGGCTCAAGGGGCTTTCCCCGGGGCATCTGGTCCTCCTCCGCTTTTTGGTGGCGGGAAGCCTCCTCCTCCTCTACGCTCGGGCCCGGGGCCTCAGGCCTCCCAGGCGGGAGGACCTGCCCCGGCTTTTCCTCCTGGGCTTTTTGGGCATCACCGTCTACCACGTGGCCTTGGTCTTTGGGCAGCTCACCGTGAGCGCCGGGGCGGCGAGCCTCCTCATCGCCACCGGGCCCGTCTTCACCGCGGTGCTCTCCTACTTCTTTCTGAAGGAGAGGCTTCGCCCCCTGGGGGTCCTGGGCTTCGCCCTGGCCCTCCTGGGCTCCCTCCTAATCGCCTTCGGGGAGGGCGGGGGGCTCGCCTTCAGCCCGGGGGCCTTCCTCATCCTCCTCTCGGCCCTCGCCACCTCCATTTACTTCGTCCTGCAAAAGCCCCTCTTCGCCCGCTACGGGAGCGAGGCGATCGCGGTCTACACCCTGGTCCTGGGCACCCTGCCCCTCCTCCTCTTCCTCCCCGGGCTTCCCGAGGCCCTGCTAAAGGCCCCACGGCCCGCCCTCCTTTCCGCCCTTTACCTGGGGGTCTTCCCCGGGGCCCTGGCCTACCTCACCTGGACCTACGCCCTCTCCAGGACGCCCGCCTCCAGGCTCTCCTCCTTCCTCTACCTCTCCCCGGTCCTGGCCATCCTCATCGCCTACCTGTGGCTTGGCGAGGTGCCTTCCCCCCTTTCCCTCCTGGGGGGCGCCCTGGCCCTTGTGGGCGTGGTTCTGGTGAACCTGCGGGTAAAATAGCCGCCGAGGTGGCCTATGGAGGTCAAGACCATCGGCGTGGTGGGCGCGGGGCAGATGGGTTCTGGCATCGCCCAGGTGGCGGCCCAGGCGGGCTACGAGGTGGTGCTCCTGGACGTCTCCCAGGAGGCCCTGGAGCGGGGCCTAGGGGCCATCCGGCGCTCCTTGGCCAAGTTTCTGGAGAAAGGGCGCATCACGGAGGAGGCCCTCGAGGCCGCTTTGGGGCGGATCCGCACCACCTTGGACCTGGAGGCCCTGGGAGAGGCCGACCTGATCGTGGAGGCCATCGTGGAGGACGAGGGGGCCAAGCGGGCCCTCTTGGAGAGGCTTGGGGCCCTGGCCAAGCCCGAGGCCATCCTGGCCTCCAACACCAGCTCCATCCCCATCACCGCTTTGGGGCGGTACTCGGGGCGGCCCGAGCGCTTCATCGGAATGCACTTCTTCAACCCCGTGCCCCTGATGGGGCTGGTGGAGGTGATCCGGGGAGAGCTCACCTCGGCGGCCACCCGGGACGTGGTGGTGGAGGTGGCCAGGCGGATGGGGAAGACCCCCCTCGAGGTCCAGGACTACCCGGGCTTCGTGTCCAACCGCCTCCTCATGCCCATGATCAACGAGGCCGTGGAGGCCCTGAGGGAGGGGGTGGCCACCAAGGAGGCCATAGATGGCATCATGCGCCTGGGGATGAATCACCCCATGGGGCCTCTGGAGCTCGCCGACTTCATCGGCCTGGACACCTGCTTGGCCATCATGGAGGTCCTCCACCGGGGCTTCGGCGACGACAAGTACCGGCCCTCCCCCCTGCTTCGCCGCATGGTCCAGGCGGGGCTGTTGGGGCGCAAAGTGGGCCGGGGGTTTTACGTGTACGACGAGAAGGGGAACAGGGTAGGGTAGGGGGGCGGGTGTCCCTGGAAGCTTTTCCAGCCCCAGGGTATACTTTGGGGCATGGAGCTTCCTAGGGCCTTTGGCCTCCTCCTCCATCCCACGAGCCTCCCCGGGCCTTACGGCGTGGGCGTCCTGGGCCTCGAGGCCCGGGACTTCCTCCGCTTCCTAAAAGGGGCCGGGGGGCGCTTCTGGCAGGTCCTCCCCCTGGGCCCCACGGGCTACGGGGACTCCCCCTACCAGGCCCTCAGCGCCTTCGCCGGCAACCCCTACCTCATAGACCTGAGGCCGTTGGCGGAGAAGGGCTACCTGGTCCTAAAGGACCCCGGCTTCCCCCAGGGGCGGGTGGACTACGGCTGGCTCTACGCCTGGAAATGGCCCGCCCTTAAGGCCGCCTACCAGGGTTTTCTGGAAAAGGCTCCCAGGAAGGAACGGGAGGACTTCCTCGCCTTCCAGGAGAAGGAGGCCTCCTGGCTCAAGGACTACGCCCTCTTCATGGCCCTCAAGGCCCAGCACGGGGGGCTTCCCTGGAACCGGTGGCCCCTTCCCCTGAGGCGGCGGGAGGAGAAGGCCATGAAGGAGGCGGAAGCGGCCCTGGCGGAGGAGGTGGCCTTCCACGCCTGGACCCAGTGGCTCTTCTTTGAGGCCTGGAAGGCCCTCAAGGAGGAGGCCGAGGCCCTGGGGATCCAGATCATCGGGGACATGCCCATCTTCGTGGCCGAGGACTCGGCCGAGGTCTGGGCCCACCCCGAGTGGTTCCACCTGGACGAGGAGGGAAGGCCCCTGGTGGTGGCGGGGGTGCCCCCCGACTACTTCTCGGAGACCGGCCAGCGCTGGGGCAACCCCCTCTACCGCTGGGACGTCCTGGAGAGAGAGGGGTTCTCCTTTTGGATAGCCCGGCTCGCCAAGGCCCTGGAGCTATTCCACCTGGTGCGCGTGGACCACTTCCGGGGCTTTGAGGCCTACTGGGAGATCCCGGCCTCCTGCCCCACGGCGGTGGAGGGGCGCTGGGTGAAGGCTCCGGGGGAGAAGCTCTTTGACCGCATCCAGGAGGTTTTCGGCCAGGTGCCCATCCTGGCCGAGGACCTGGGGGTCATCACCCCCGAGGTGGAGGCCCTGCGGGACCGCTACGGGCTTCCGGGGATGAAGGTCCTGCAGTTCGCCTTTGACGACGGCATGGAAAACCCCTTCCTCCCCCACAACTACCCCGCCCATGGCCGGGTGGTGGTTTACACCGGCACCCACGACAACGACACCACCCTGGGCTGGTACCGCACGGCCTCCCCCCACGAGCGGGCCTTCCTGGAGCGGTACCTGGCGGACTGGGGGATCAGCTTCCGCCAGGAGGAAGAGGTGCCCTGGGCCCTCATGGGCCTTTGCATGAAGTCCGTGGCCAGGCTGGCCATTTACCCCGTGCAGGACGTTCTGGCCCTGGGCTCCGAAGCCCGCATGAACTACCCGGGGCGCCCTTCGGGCAACTGGGCCTGGCGGCTCCTTCCGGGGCAGCTCACCCAGGAGCACGCCGCCCGTCTCCTGGCCATGGCGGAGGCCACGGGGAGGACGTAAGTGCCCCGGCGTGGCCTTCGCCACGCCGGGGTCTTAAAGGGCTTTAGCTCAAGGCCTTCTTCACCAGCTCCACGATCTCGTCAATGGTGTCGGCCACGGGGATGCCGGCCTCGGCGAAGGCCTTCAGCTTGGACTCCGGGGTGCCCACGTTGCCCATGATGATGGCCCCGGCGTGGCCCATGCGCTTCCCCTTGGGGGCAGAGCGGCCCCCGATGAAGCCCACCACCGGCTTCTTCATGTGGGCCTTCACCCAGGCCGCGGCCTCCTCCTCGTCCGAGCCCCCGATCTCGCCGATCAGGACCACGGCCTCGGTCTCGGGGTCGTCGTTGAAGAGGGGGAGGAGGTCCTTGAAGGTGGTGCCGATCACCGGGTCCCCGCCGATGCCCACGGTGGTGGTGGTGCCGAGGCCGGCCTGGGAGAGGGCGGCGGCCGCCTCGTAGGTGAGGGTCCCCGAGCGGCTGATGAGGCCCACCCTGCCCCTTTTGAAGACGTGGCCCGGCATGATGCCCAGCTTGGTCTCCTCGGCGCTGATGATCCCGGGGCAGTTCCCCCCGATGAGGCGCACCCCCAGGGTCCGGATCTCCTCCACCGCCTTCACCATGTCCAGGGTGGGGATGCCCTCGGTGATGAGGACGATGAGGGGAATGCCGGCGTGGGCCGCCTCCAAAGCGGCGTCGGCTGCGCCGGGGGCGGGCACGAAGATGACCGAGGCGTCAATGGCGTGGTTCTTCACGGCCTCCTTCACCGTGTCGTAGACGGGGACGCCCAAGACCTCGGTCCCCCCCTTGCCCGGGGTTACCCCGGCCACGATCTTGGTGCCGTAGGCCAGCATCTGCTGGGTGTGGAACTGCCCCTCCCGGCCGGTGATGCCCTGGACCAGGACGCGGGTTTCCCTATTGACCAGGATCACGCCGCACCTCCCACCATGGCCACGATGGCCTTGGCCGCCTCTATGGACGTGGGGTACATGTAGATGGGCTTCCCTTCCAGAAGCTTCTTGGCCTCCTCCTCGGCGGTGCCCGCCACCCTCATGACCACCGGCTTGGTGAGGAGGCCCTCCTCGAGGGCCCGGATGACCCCCTTGGCCACCTCGTCCGCCCGGGTGATGCCGCCGAAGATGTTGATGAAGACGCCCTTGACGTCGGGGTCCTTGAGGACCAGCTTGAGGGCGTTGTAGACCACGTCCGCCTTGGCCCCGCCCCCGATGTCCAGGAAGTTGGCGGGCCTGCCCCCCACCCGGTTCACCAGGTCCAAGGTGTACATCACAAGCCCCGCCCCGTTGCCGATGACGCCGATGTTGCCGTCAAGCTTCACGTAGGCGAAGCCGTAGTTGCTAGCCTCCACCTCCAGGGGGTGCTCGGCCTCCACCTCCCTGAGCTCGGCCAGATCGGGGTGGCGGAAGAGGGCGTTGTCGTCCAGGACGATCTTGGCGTCGGCGGCCACGATGGCGCCCTCGGTGGTGACCACTAAGGGGTTGATCTCGGCGATGGAGGCGTCCACCCCCTCGTAGGCCCGGTAGAGGGCCACCAGCACCTGGGCCAGCTTGTTGAGGTTGCCCTCGAGGCCCGCCCGCCGGACCATCTCCCGGGCCTCAAAGGGCCTCAGGCCCTTGTGAGGGTCAATCCAGAACTTGTGGATGGCCTCGGGGCGCTGTGCGGCCACCTCCTCAATGTCCACGCCCCCCTCCTTGGAGAGCATGAGGACCACCCGCTTCTTTGAGCGGTCCAGGATGAGGCCGGCGTAATACTCCTTGGCGATGTCCACCGCCTCGGCCACCAGGACCTTCTTGACGGTGAGGCCCTTGATGTTCATGCCCAGGATGGCCTGGGCCTTCTCGTAGGCCTCGGCTGGGGTGTCGGCCAGCTTCACGCCCCCGGCCTTGCCTCTCCCTCCCACGTGGACCTGGGCCTTGATGACCACCCGCTTGCCGAACTCCTCGGCGATCCTCTTGGCCTCCTCGGGGGTGTAGGCCACCCTGCCGGGTGGCACCGGCACCCCGTAGCGGGCGAGGATCTCCTTGGCTTGATACTCGTGCAGGTTCAAGCTCCACCTCCCGGCCTTAGAAGGCCAGGGGCATTATACCTTCTGGGCGCTTAGCTTTGGCCGGCGGGACGGGCGAAGAAGAGGCGGCCCACCTGGGTCTGGATGGCCTGGGTGATGACCACCTCTATTTCCTGGCCCTTGTAGCGGATCCCCTCGTCCACCACCACCATGGAGCCGTCCTCCAGGTAGCCCACCCCCTGGTGGGGCTCCTTCCCCTCCTTAAAGATGAGGAGCTTGAGGGTGTCCCCCACCTGGAGCTGGGGCCTCAGGGCCTGGGCCAGGGCCTGGACGGAGAGGGCCTTCACCCCGTAGATGCGGGCCATCTGCAGGAGGGCCAGGTCGTTGGTGACCAGGGCCGCCCCTAGGTCCCGGGCCAGGAAGAGGAGCTTCTCGTCCACGCTTTCCCCTTTGGGGGCTTCCTCCACCATCTCTAGCGGGAGGAGCTCCTTGAGCTTTTCCAGGGCCTCGAGGCCCCGCCGCCCCTTGGCCCGCCTCAGGGGGTCAGGGCTGTCGGCGAAGTGCTGGAGCTCCTTTAAGACGAAGTGGGGCACGTAGAGGGGGCCTTCCAGAAAACCCGTGGCCGCCACCTCGGGGAGCCGGCCGTCCACCAGGACGCTGGTGTCCAGGACCTTTCCCCCCTCTTCCCTCTCCCTCCTCTTGGCGGGCGGGCGCAGGTAGTCCTTGTACCCCAGGGCCAAGTAGGCGAAGAGGCCCACCAGGACCACGGCCAGAAAGAGGCTGTGGTAGGGGGAGAAGCCGGGGACCTGGGAGAGGAGGGTGGTGAGGAGGGTGGCGAGGAGGAGGCCCAAGGTGGCCCCCAGGGTAAGGGCCACCGGGATCTCCGGCGGTAGCTCCTTGAGCTTCCTGAGCCGCTTTTCCAGTAAGATCTCCAGTCTGGGGGCCAGGAGGACCCCGGTCAGGAGCCCCGCCAAGGTTAGATAGAGCCGGTTCAGGGAGAGAAGGCCCAGGGCCTTGGGCAGGATGGCCAGGCCCTCGAGGGCCACCGCCAGCTGGTAGCCCAAAAGGGCGAACAGGAGGTAAAAGAGGAGCCTCATCCCAGATAGGCCTCCACCGCCTGGGCCAGGCCCCGGGTGTTGCCGGGGTGCAGAAAGCGCCCGAACCCGGCCCGCTCGCCTTCCTTCAGCCTTCTTTCCAGGCTCACCACGCTCCGGACCTCGCCGAGAAGGCCCACCTCACCCACCACCGCCAGGTCCTGGGGGAGGGGGCGGCCCACCACCGCAGAATACACCGCCAGGGCCACGGCCAGGTCCAGCCCCGGGTCCAGGACCCTTAGCCCCCCCGCCAGGTTCACGTAGACGTCCAGGTTGGCGAGGGGAAGGCCGAGCCGCCTCTCCAGGACCGCCAGGACCATGTCCACCCGCCTCCCGTCCAGTCCCTGGACCACCCGGCGGGGGGCGGGGAAGGGCGTCTTGGCGGCCAGGGCCTGGACCTCGAGGGCCAGGGCCCTCTCCCCGGCCAGGGCCAGGGCGACGGCGCTCCCCGGCACCCCCAGGGGCCTTTCCTGGAGAAAGGCCTCCGAGGGGTTTCCCACCTCCAGAAGCCCCTCCTCCTCCATACGGAAGACCCCGAGCTCCCCCACCGGGCCGAAGCGGTTCTTGGCGCTCCTTAGGACCCGGTAGACCCCGGCGGTCTCCAGGTAAAGGGTGGCGTCCACGGCGTGCTCCACGCTCTTGGGGCCCGCCACCACCCCCTCCTTGGTCACGTGGCCCACCAGGACCACCGCCGTCCCGCTCTCCTTGGCGAAGCGCACCAGGGCCGAGGTGGCCTCCCGCACCGCCACCAGGCTTCCCGGGCTCCCGTTGGCCTCAATGGTCTGGATGGAGTCCACAAAGAGGGCCTCGGGGGGCTCCCGCTCCAGGAGGGCCAGAAGGGGCTCCAGGCGGGTCTCCCGCACCAGCAGAAGCTCCTCCCCCCCAAGCCGCCTCGCCCGGAGCTTGATCTGGGCGGGGGACTCCTCCCCCGCCACGTAGTAGACCCGCCTGGGCATGCGCCGGGCCATCTCCAGAAGCAGGGTGCTCTTGCCCACCCCCGGCTCCCCGCCCAGAAGAACCACCTCCCCGGGCACAAACCCCCCGCCCAGGACCCGGTCCACTTCGGAGAGCCCCGAGGAGAAGCGCCTCTCCTCCGCCTCGTCTACCTGGGAAAGGGGCAGGAGTTCGGGGATCCTCGGGCTGGGGCTCGCCCTGGGCGGCTCCTGGACCGATTCCTTGAAGCTTCCCCAGGCCCCACACCCAGGGCAGCGCCCCAGAGGCTTGGGGGTGCGGTAGCCGCACTCCACGCAGACGTAGCTGGCCTTGGCCATGAAGCCCTAGACCAGGAACTCCTCCACCTCGTGGAAGGCCAGGCCCCCGTCCTCCACGGTCACGTAAAGGCGGCCCGTGGGCTTCTTCAGGAGGGCCAGGGAGAGGGGGTCTTCTATGCGCTCCCGGATGACCCCACGGATGGCCCGGGCGCTCCCCGTCTTGGGGGCCTGGTCCACCACGAAGCGGGCCACCTCGGGGGCGAAGGTGACCTCTACGTCCCGGGCCTTGAGCTCCTTCTGGATCTCCTCCAGCATGAGCTCGGCCACCCGCACCAGCTCCTCCTCGGTGAGGGGACGGAAGCGGATGACCTCGTCCAGGCGGTCCAGGAACTCGGGGGTGAAGAGGGCCTTCAAGGGGGACTCGGTGTCCACCTCCCTGGAGGTGAAACCGATGGCCGGGCCCACGTTGTAGCCGGTGTTGGAGGTCATGATGAGGATGACCCGGCGGAAGTCCACGGTCCGCCCCATGCCGTCGGTCAGGCGGCCCTCGTCCAGGACCTGGAGGAAGGTGTTGTAGATGTCGGGGTGGGCCTTCTCAATCTCGTCCAGGAGGACCACGCTGAAGGGCTGGCGGCGGACGGCCTCGGTGAGGCGGCCCCCCTGCTCGTAGCCCACGTAGCCGGGAGGGGCCCCGATCAGCTTGGAGATGGAGTGGGGCTCCTGGAACTCGGACATGTCAAAGCGGATGAGGGCCCGCTCCGAGCCGAAGAGGACCTCGGCCAAGGCCTTGGCCAGCTGGGTCTTGCCCACGCCGCTTTGGCCCACGAAGAGGAAGCTGGCCGCCACCCTGGTCCTCCCCCCAAGGCCCACCCGGGCCCGGCGAAGGGCGTTGGCCAGGGCCTTGATGGCCTCCTCCTGGCCCACCACCCGCTTTCTGAGCTCCTCCTCCAGGTGCATGAGCTTCTCGTCGTCCTTGTCGTCCACGTAGACCCCGCCCCAGGAGTCCACCACGGCCTCAATGTCCTCCCGGGTGACCACCGGGGTGCCGTCCTCCTCCTCGGCCACGGGGAGGCCCAGGGAGGCGTTGAGGCGGACCCGGCTGGCGGCCTCGTCAATGAGGTCAATGGCTTTGTCGGGGAAGTTGCGCCCCGGGAGGGAACGGATGCCGATCTTGACGGAAAGCTCCAGGATCTCGTCGGGGATGATGACCCCGTGGTGGGCCTCGTAGCGGGGCCGGAGGCCTTTTAGGATCTCCAGGGTCTCCTCTGGGGAGGGCTCCAGGACGATGACGGGCTGGAAGCGCCGTTCCAGGGCGGCGTCTTTCTCTATGTAGCGGTGGTACTCCCCGGTGGTGGTGGCCCCGATGACCTGGATCTCGCCCCGGGCCAGGGCGGGCTTGAGGATGTTGGCGGCGTCCAGGGTGCCCTCGGCCCCCCCGGCGCCGATCAGGGTGTGGAGCTCGTCAATGAAGGCGATGACCTTGGCGTTTTTGAGCTCCTCAATGATCTGGCGCAGGCGCTCCTCAAACTCGCCCCGGTACTTGGTGCCCGCCACCACCCCGGCCAGGTCAATGGCCACCACCCGGGCCCCCTTGAGGATGGGGGGGACCCGGCCCTCCACGATGGCCTGGGCCAGCCCTTCCACGATGGCGGTCTTGCCCACCCCGGGGTCCCCGATGAGCACCGGGTTGTTCTTGGTGCGGCGGGCCAGGATCTGGATCACCCGGTTGATCTCCTCCTGGCGGCCGATCACCGGGTCCAGCTTCCCTTCCCGGGCCTCCTTGGTGAGGTCGCGGCCGTACTCGTCCAGGAAAGGCGTGTTCACGGGCTTTTCCCGCTCGCGGTTATCCGCCATGGCCAGGATGCGCCAGCGGATGGCGTCCACGTCCTTGGCGAAGTGGGAGAGGATGCGGTAGGCGATCCCGTCCCCTTCGCGGATGATGCCCAGGAGGATGTGCTCGGTGCCGATCACCTGGGCCCCCATGTTGCGGGCCTCGGCGCTGGCCAACTCCATGACCCGCCTCGCCCTGGGCGTGATGGCGGGGGGTTCCCCGGTGCGGCTCCCCTCGCCGCGGCCCACCAGCTCCTCCACCATGCGGCGCATGGCCTCGAGGCTCGCCCCGTACTCCTGGAGGATGCGGGCCGCCGTGCCCCCCTCGCGCATCAGGCCCAGGAGGAGGTGCTCCGGGCCGATCATGGAGTGGCCTAAGCGGCTCCCCTCCTCCCTCGCGTAGTGGAAGACCAGCCTGGCGCGATCGTCGTACCTGTTCATGCTCCCCTCTACCCACATTCTAGCGTAAGGCCGGCCTGGGGAAGCGTTTGCACCTTCGCTCACCTTGGCCTTAAGATGCCAGCTATCGGGCCCTTGGGCCCTTTGGGAGGAGATGGCATGCCGGCCAGCACCCTGGACGAACTGGTGGCCCTTTGCAAAAGGCGGGGCTTCATCTTTCAAAGCGCGGAGATTTACGGCGGCCTGCAGGGCGTCTACGACTACGGGCCTTTGGGGGTGGAGCTCAAGAACAACCTGAAGCAGGCCTGGTGGCGCAGAAACGTCTACGAGCGGGACGACATGGAGGGGCTGGACGCCAGCGTCCTCACCCACCGCCTGGTCCTCCACTACTCCGGGCACGAGGCCACCTTCGCCGACCCCATGGTGGACAACCGCATCACCAAGAAGCGCTACCGCCTGGATCACCTCCTCAAAGAGCAGCCCGAGGAGGTCTTAAGACGCCTCTTTCGGGCCATGGAGGTGGAGGAGGGGAACCTCCACGCCCTGGTCCAGGCCATGATGACCTTCCCCGAGCGGGCCGGGGGGGCCATGACGGCGGCCATGGTGGTGGACCCGGCCACCGGGGAGCCAGGGGACTGGACCCCGCCCCGGTACTTCAACATGATGTTCAAGACCTACGTGGGGCCGGTGGAGGACGAGGCGGGCCTGGCCTACCTGCGTCCCGAGACCGCCCAGGGGATCTTCATCAACTTCAAAAACGTCCTGGACACCACCAGCCGCAAGCTCCCCTTCGGCATCGCCCAGATCGGCAAGGCCTTCCGCAACGAGATCACCCCCAGGAACTTCATCTTCCGGGTGCGGGAGTTTGAGCAGATGGAGATTGAGTACTTCGTGCGCCCGGGGGAGGACGAGCGCTGGCACCGCTACTGGGTGGAGGAACGCCTCAAGTGGTGGCAGGAGATGGGCTTGAGCCGGGAGAACCTGGTGGCCTACCAGCAACCCCCCGAGGAGCTGGCCCACTACGCCAAGGCCACCGTGGACCTCCTCTACCGCTTCCCCCACGGCCTGGAGGAGCTGGAGGGCATCGCCAACCGCACCGACTTTGACCTGGGGAGCCACACCAAGGACCAGGAGGAGCTTGGCATCACCGCCAGGGTCCTCAAGAACGAGCACGCCACCCAGCGCCTGGCCTACCGGGATCCCGAGACGGGCAGGTGGTTCGTGCCCTACGTCATTGAGCCCTCCGCCGGGGTGGACCGGGGGGTCTTGGCCCTCCTCGCCGAGGCCTTCACCCGGGAGGAGCTTCCCAGTGGGGAAGAGCGCATCGTCCTGAAGCTCAAGCCCCAGCTCGCCCCCATCAAGGTGGCGGTGATCCCCCTGGTGAAGAACCGCCCCGAGATCACCGAGTACGCCAAAAGGCTTAAGGCCAGGCTGCAGGCCCTGGGCCTCGGGCGGGTGCTCTACGAGGACACGGGCAACATTGGCAAGGCCTACCGCCGCCATGACGAGGTGGGCACCCCCTTTGCCGTCACCGTGGACTACGACACCCTGGGCCAGGGCAAGGACGGCACCAGCAAGCTCAAGGACACGGTCACGGTGCGGGACCGGGACACCATGGAGCAGATCCGCCTCCACGTGGACGAGCTGGAGGGGTTTTTGAAGGAGAAGCTTCGGTGGTAGACTAGGGGTAGCTTTGCGGGAGCGCCTTGGGCAAAAACAAGCACCTTCGCAAGCGCTTGGCGGGTCTAGAGCACCAGATTCTCCGGCATCATCAGAAGATCCAGGCGGAGCTGGAGAAGGCCAGTCCGGACTGGGGGCTGATCGGGAAGTGGGAAAAGGAGATTCGGGCATGGGAAGGGGAGCGAAGGCGGATCCTGCGCAGGTTGAGGGGCTGGTAGGCCTGCCCGAGCCCATCTGGCAGGAGCTCTTTGAGGAGGTGGACCACCTTAAGATGGTGTACCAAAAGCTGAAGGAGGCCTCTCCGGAGGAGCGAAGCGCCTTAGAGGAGGAGGCCCTTCGCAGCCTCACCCACCTTTGGGCCCACACCCGGGTCATGTGGGAGGAGCTTGCGCTTTCGGACGTGGAGGAGGAGGCATGAGGGTGGCGGTGGTGGGGGCCACGGGGGCCGTGGGGCGGGAGATCCTCAAGGTCCTCGAGGCCCGGGACTTCCCCCTCTCCGAGCTCCGGCTCTACGCCTCCCCCCGCTCCGCTGGGGCGCGCCTCCCCTTCCGTGGGGAGGAGATCCCCGTGGAGCCCCTTCCCGAGGGGCCTCTGCCCGTGGACCTGGTCCTGGCCAGCGCCGGGGGGGCCCTCTCCAAAGCCCTGGCCCCCGTCTGGGTCCAGGGCGGGGCCCTGGTCATAGACAACTCCAGCGCCTTCCGCTACGAGCCCTGGGTGCCTTTGGTGGTCCCCGAGGTCAATCGGGAAAAGATCTTCACCCACCAGGGCATCATCGCCAACCCCAACTGCACCACGGCCATCCTGGCCATGGCCCTCTGGCCCCTCCACCGGGCCTTCCGGGCCAGGCGGGTGGTCGTGGCCACCTACCAGGCGGCCTCGGGGGCGGGGGCCAAGGGCATGGAGGAGCTCCTCAGCGAAACCCACCGCTTCCTGCACGGGGAGACCCCCAGGGCCGAGGTCTTCGCCCACCCCCTGCCCTTCAACGTCATCCCCCACATTGACGCCTTCCAGGAAAACGGCTACACCCGCGAGGAGATGAAGGTGGTGTGGGAGACCCACAAGATCTTTGGCGATGACTCCATAAAGATCAGCGCCACGGCGGTCCGGGTCCCCACCCTTCGCGCCCACGCCGAGGCGGCCAGCGTGGAGTTCGCTGAGCCCGTCACCCCCGAGGCCGCCCGGGAGGTTCTGAGGGGCGCCCCGGGCGTGGAGCTGGTGGACGAGCCCGAGAAGCGGCGCTACCCCATGCCCCTCACCGCGAGCGGCAAGTGGGACGTGGAGGTGGGCCGGATCCGGAAGAGCCTGGCCTTTGAGAACGGCCTGGACTTCTTCGTGGTGGGGGACCAGCTCCTGAAGGGGGCCGCCCTCAACGCCGTCCAGATCGCCGAGGAGTGGCTCAAGGGGCCCTGAGCCAGAGCCAGTACTCCAGGTTCCCCTCCTTGCCCGGGAGGGGGCTTTCCTTCTCCCCCAAGACCCTGAAGCCCAGGGCCTCCGCCCGTTCCCTGACCCGCCTCAGGGCCTCCCGCCTTAAAGCCTCCTCCCGCACCACCCCTTGGTGGGCCCCGGGCCAGAGCTCGTACTGGGGCTTGACCAGGACCAGGGCCTCGCCCCCCTCCCTCAGAAGCTCCAGCGCCTTGGGGAGGACCTGGGTGGCGGAGATGAAGGCCAGGTCCATGAGGATAAGGTCCACGGGCTCCGGGAGGCTCACGGCGCGGGCGTCCACGCCCTCGAGGACCACCACCCTGGGGTCCTGGCGGAGGCTTGGGTGGAGCTGGCCCCTGCCCACGTCCACGGCGTAGACCCGGCTGGCCCCCCTTTCCAGAAGGACCTGGGTGAAGCCCCCGGTGCTGGCCCCCAGGTCGGCGGCCACCTTCCCCGCTACGGCTATGGGGAAGGCCTCGAGGGCCCCGAGGAGCTTGTAGGCCCCCCGGCCCACGTAGCGCTCCTCCTCTAGAAGCTCCACGGCGGCGCCTTCGGGCACGGGGTGGGCGGGCTTGGTGACCACCCTTCCCCCCACCCGCACCTTCCCCTCGGCGATGAGGCGCTTGGCCTTTTCCCGACTCTCCACCAGGCCCTTTTCCACCAGGTACCGGTCCAGGCGCACGAGGGTATTATGGACCGGTGGAGCCGGAGCTTTCCGGTACCTGGTACGTCCTGGAGGGGGAGCCCGGGGAGCACCTGGTGGTGGAGGCCCTGGGGCGGAGGCTTTCCGGGGTGTGGACCACGAGGGCCGGGGCCGAGCGCTTCCTGGCCTTCCACCCGGAGCTTGGGATGCGGGTGAGTCCCTTGGAGAGCCGGGCCCTCAAGGAGGCCTTCCTCAGGGCCCTGGGTATGCTGAAGGTGGAGGCGGTTCTGGTGGACTACCAGCCTGGGGCACACCAGGCCCGCCTGGCGCAGGTGGAAGACCTTTTGCGGGAGGTGCGGCGTGCGTAGGTTCTTGGTTCTGGCCCTTGTGCTGCTCGGTGTGGCCCTGGCCCAGCGGGCCGAGGTGAGCTTGGGTAGCCCCTTTGGCCTCCAGGGGGGCCTTCGCTTTCCCCTAGTGCCCCTTCTCTTAGACGGGCGGGTCTACAGTGGGGTGGGCCTCGAGGTCCTGGGGGGAGGGGTGGACCTCCTCTTCAAGGTCCCCCTCACCGACCTCTACCTGGGCTTGGGGGGCTTCTACGGCACGGGGAGGGCCCTCTCCCTGCCCCAGGACGGGGCGGGGCAGGGGGGCTTGCGGGGGGTCTTGGGCACCTGGCTCAACCTACCCCTGCCCCTCGTGGGGGCCTACTTGGAGCTTCACCCCATTTACTACCTGACCCCCAACCAGAGCTTCGGCCTGGGGGCGGCTTTGGGGGTGAGCCTGGGGCTTTGAGGCCACCCCACGCTGGCTTGGCCCCAAAAAGTACCCCAGGAGGCTTAGCCCGCCTTGAAGCCCTCCTTGAGGGGGACGATGCGGTTTAGGACCAGGGCTTCGGGCCTGGAGTCCACGGGGTCCTGCCAGAAGTAGCCCAGGCGTTCCAGCTGGTAGCGGGTCTCCCGGGGGTCTTTGGCCACGCTGGGCTCAATGAAGCCCCGGCGGACCTCGAGGGCCTTGGGGTTCAGGTTCTTGAGAAAGTCCCCGCCCTCCTCGGGGTCGGCCGTCAGGAAGAGGCGGCCG
Organism: Thermus aquaticus; assembly: GCF_001280255.1. Lineage (NCBI taxonomy): Bacteria > Thermotogati > Deinococcota > Deinococci > Thermales > Thermaceae > Thermus > Thermus aquaticus. The sequence continues at coordinate 1,274,324 of NZ_LHCI01000106.1, forward strand.
TAGAGGCGGAACTCCACCGGCAGGGCGTGGGCCGCCGAGACCCAGTGGATCACCCCCTTGGGCTTAACCCCGTCCTCGGGGTTGGCCCCCAGGGTCCCGGGGACCACCCGGGCCTTGAGGCGCCGTACCTCCCCGCCTTCCTCCACCACGTCCTCCAGCTCTATGACGTAGGCGTGCCGGAGGCGCACCCTCTGCCCCGGGGCGAAGCGTTTCCAACCTTTGGGGGGGTTCAGGCTGAAGTCCGAGCGCTCTATATAGATTCTTCCCGAGAAGGGGAGAGGGCGGCTCCCCTCCTTGGGGATGTCCCGGGGCCAGTAGGGGGCCTCTATCCACTCCTCCCCCTGGTAGTTGGTGAGGACCACTTCCAAGGGGTCTATGACCCCCAAGACCCTGGGGGCCACGGGGTTCAGGTCGTCCCGGACCACCTCCTCAAAGAGGTCCATGGGGATCAGGGCCTCGTTGCGGGAGATGCCCGTCCTGCGCACGAACTCTATGATGGCCTCGGGCCTCACCCCCCGCCGCCTCAGGGCCCTCAGGGTGGGGAGGCGGGGGTCGTCCCAGCCGGAGACGTACCCTCCCTCCACCAGCTTGATGAGCTTCCTCTTGGAGAGGACGGTGTGGCTTAAGTCCAGGCGGGCGAACTCGTACTGGTGGGGCCTGGGGGAGAGGGGAAAGCCGCACTTGCCCTTCACGTTTTCAATGACCCAGTCGTAGATCGCCCGGTTGTTCTCAAACTCCAGGGTGCAGAGGGAGTGGGTGATGCCCTCTATGAAGTCCTCCAAGGGGTGGGCGTAGTCGTAGAGGGGGTAGACCACCCACCGGTCCCCCGCGTGGTAATGGGGGGCGTGGACGATGCGGTAGAGGACCGGGTCCCTCAGCTTGAAGTTGGGGTGGGCGGGGTCAATCTTGGCCCTGAGGACCCGGCTTCCCGTGGGGAACTCTCCCCGGGCCATCCTCTGGAAGAGGTCCAGGTTCTCCTCCACGCTCCTTTCCCGGTAGGGGCTCGGCTTCCCCTCGGCCCTCAGGGCGCTCATCTCCTCCTCGGAGAGGTCGTCCACGTAGGCCTTCCCCTCCTGGATGAGGAGGAGGGCGCATTCGTACATCCTCTCAAAGTAGTCCGAGGCGTAAAAGATCCCGTCCGGCTCAAAGCCCAGCCAGCGCACGTCCTCCAGGATGGCCCTGGCGTACTCCTCCTTCTCGGTCTCGGGGTTGGTGTCGTCCATGCGCAGGTAGCACTTCCCACCGTAGTCCCGGGCCAGGCCGAAGTTGAGGACGATGCTCCGGGCGTGGCCGATGTGGAGGTAGCCGTTGGGCTCGGGAGGGAAGCGGGTCTTGATGCGCTCGTACTTACCCTCCCGTAGGTCTTTTTCCACGATCTCGGTGATGAAGTTCGGGGGGACGAGGCCCATAAGGCAAGTTTACCCAAGTGCCCGCGCTTTGCTTTCGCAACGTGGGGTGCCCAAGCCGGGGCTAGGGGTTTTTCTGGGGCGCTCAGAAGCGGGGCTTGCGCTTCTCAAAGAAGGCCCGGATGCCCTCCTTCAGGTCCCCGGTCTCCCGCACCCAGGCGTTGGCCAGGGCCGCCAGGCGGAAGCCCTCCTCGAGGCCCATCCCCGGCAGGGCGGCCAGGAGCTCCTTGGTGAGGCGCAAGGAGGTGGGGGCGTTCTCCGCAACTTCTTCCGCCAGGGCCTGGGCCACTTTGAGGGCCTCCCCCTTGGGGGCGGTGCGGTTCACGAGTCCCAGGGCCTTGGCCTCTTCCGCTCCCACGAGCCTTCCCGTGAGGAGGAGGTCCTTGGCCACCTTCTCCCCCACGGCCCGGGTGAGGAGGACGGAGACCAAGGCGGCCACGAAGCCGATCCTGACCTCGGTGAAGCCCATCCTCGCCTCCTCTTCCATGACCACCAGGTCGCAGGCCAGGGCGAGCCCCGCCCCTCCGGCCACCGCCGGGCCGTTCACCGCCGCCACCGTGGGCTTGGGATAGGTGTAGAGGCGGCGGAAGAGGGCCATGAGGGAAAGGGAGTGGCGGTAGTTCTCCTCGGCCCCCATCTCCGTGACCCTTTCCAAAAAGGCCAGGTCGGCCCCGGCGCTGAAGGCCTGGCCCCTTCCCGTCAGGACCAGAGCCCGCACCCCCTGGTCGGCTTCCAGCTCCTCCAGGGCCGCGAGAAGGCCTTCCACCATCTTGGGCGAGAGGGGGTTTCGCCTCTCTGGGTCGTTCAGGAATAGCGTGGCCACGCGGCCTTTTTCCACCTGGACCATGCCCCCATTGTAGACGAGGGGCCTTTCCTGCTACACTCCCCTTAGCCCGCGAACCTGAGTAAAGCTTTGCGGGCTAGGAGGTGATGTAGATAAAGGAGTATCTGACCAACGAGCGCATCCGTGCCAAACAGGTGAGGGTGATCGGTGCCGACGGCCAGCAGCTGGGCATCATGGACACCCAGGAGGCTTTGCGCCTGGCCCGGGAGCAGGACCTGGACCTGGTCCTGGTGGGCCCCACCGCCGAACCACCGGTGGCCCGCATCATGAACTACTCCAAGTGGCGCTACGAGCAGCAGGTGGCGGAGAAGGAGGCCCGCAAAAAGGCCAAGCGCACCGAGGTCAAGTCCATCAAGTTCCGGGTCAAGATTGACGACCACGACTATCAGACCAAGCTGAACCATATCAAGCGCTTCCTGGAGGAGGGCCACAAGGTCAAGGTCACCATCATGTTCCGGGGGCGGGAGATGAGCTACCCCGAGCTGGGCCAGCGGCTTCTGGAGCGGGTGGCCAAGGACCTCGAGGGCCTGGCCGTGGTGGAGATGAAGCCCGAGCTTTTGGGCCGGGACATGAACATGCTCCTGGCCCCGGCCAAGGTGTCGGCCTAGACCTCCTTAGCGGTCTTTGCTATAGTGGGAAGGCTTTGGGGAGCACCCAAGTCCCCCGCCTGGGGGCGCTTCCCAGAGGAGGAGAAGCATGGGCAAGATGAAGACCCACAAGGGCGCCAAGAAGCGGGTGAAGGTCACCGCTTCGGGCAAGGTGGTGGCCATGAAGACGGGCAAACGGCACCTGAACTGGCACAAGTCGGGGAAGACCATCCGCCAGAAGGGGCGGAAGTTCACCCTGGCCAAGCCGGAGGCGGAGCGCATCAAGCGCCTCCTGCCCTACTGAGGAGGTAGAGGATGCCGCGCGCCAAGACCGGCGTCGTCCGTCGCCGCAGGCACAAGAAGATCCTCAAGCTGGCCAAGGGGTACTGGGGCCTCCGCTCCAAGAGCTTCCGCAAGGCCCGGGAGACCCTCTTTGCCGCCGGGAACTACGCCTACCGGGACCGCAAGGCCAGGAAGCGGGAGTTCCGCAAGCTCTGGATCGTGCGCATCAACGCCGCCTGCCGCCAGCACGGCCTCAACTACTCCAGCTTCATGAACGGGCTCAAGAAGGCGGGGATTGAGCTGGACCGCAAGGTCCTGGCCGACCTGGCGGTGCGGGAGCCCCAGGCCTTCGCCGAGCTGGTGGAGAAGGCCAAAGCGGCCCGGGCCTGAGGCCAGGGGGCCTGGCGCCGGGCTAGGGTCCCGGCGCCTTCTTTATGAAGATGACGCCCGAGCTTTATGTTCTTCTGGTAGCGGCTTTGCCGGTGGTGGAGCTAAGGGGGGCCATCCCCCTGGGGGTGGTCTTGGGGCTTCCCCCCTGGGAAAGCTTCCTTCTTGCCCTTTTGGGGAACCTGCTGGTGGCCCCGGTGGCCCTTTTCCTTCTGCCCTGGGCCGTGGAGGCGGCCACCCGGGTGCCCGTCCTCCGCCGGGCCTGGGAGGCCCTCGAGGCCCGGGTCCGCCTGAAGGGCGAGGAGCAGGTCCAGCGCCTGGGGGCCTTGGGCCTCTTCCTCTTCGTGGCCGTGCCCCTTCCCGGCACCGGGGCCTGGAGCGGGAGCGTGCTGGCCGTGGTCCTGGGCCTCAAAAGGCGGTACGCCCTTCTCGCCATCTCCCTAGGCGTGGTGGCAGCGGGGCTTCTGACCCTTCTCCTCACGGGCGGGGCCGTGGCCGGGCTAAACTACCTGCGATGACCGCCCTTCTCCTCCTTCTCGCCTACCTGGTGGGGGCTTTGCCCCTGGGCCACCTTTTGGCCCAGAGGCGGGGCGTGGACCTGCGCACGGCGAGCCCCTACACCCTGGGCCTGGAAAGCGCCCTGAAGCGCCTAGGCCTTTGGACGCTCCTCCTTTCCTTCCTTCTAGACTTCCTCAAGGGCTACCTGCCCCTCCTCCTGGGGCGGGCCTTGGGCCTGGGGCTTGGGGAACTCTTGGCCCTGGGGGTGGCCGCCTATCTGGGCCACCTCTACCCCGTCTTCTTCCGGGACCCCTGGCCTTTACGGGCCAAGGGGGCGGGGGTGCTTTTGGGGGTGCTGGCGGCCCTTCCCCTGCCGCCCGCCTGGGGGATGGTCCCCGTGGCCCTGGCCCTTACCCTCTACGCCCTCACGGGCTACGCCTCCCTGGCGGCCTTGGCCCTGCCCCTGGGGCTTTTTCTGGTCCTGCTGGGGGGCTACGCCCCCAGGGAAAAGCTTCTCGGCCTCCTCCTTTTCCTCCTGGCCCTATGGCGCTACAAGGAGAACCTGGGGCGCATCCTGGAGGGCACCGAGCCCAAGCTGGGGGACCCTCTGCCGCTCCCTTCGGAAAGGCAGGTGGTCTGCGCTTTCCTCATCCACCCCCTCACCGTGGAGGACTTCTGGCAAAGCCCCCGCTTCCGCTGGATGAGGCCCCTGGTGCGTCTCCGCCTCCTCAAGCAGGCCTGGATGGAACGCCTGGCGGAGCTTTTCCGCCCCATGAAGGTGGGGGAGGTGCGGGGGGTGAGGACGGCCGACGGCCGGGAGGTCCTGTGCCACCTCATCTCCGCGCCTCTTTTGCCCCACCAGATCAAGGCCAAGCCCGATTTGGCGGTCAAGCGGGCCATCCAGGGGGCGAGGCTCGCCAAGGAGCTGGGGGCCACGGTGGTGGGCCTGGGGGCCTTCTGGAGCGTGGTGGGGGAGAAGGGCCTCAGGGTCCAGGAGGCCGTGCCCGGGATAGAGGTGACCAACGGCGGGGCCTACACCGCCGGCACGGTAAAGGCGGCCATTCCCCAGATCCTGGCCCACTTCGCCCAAAGCGGCAAGGACCTGAAGCGCACTACGGCGGCCGTGGTGGGGGCGAACGGGGTGGTGGCCTTCGGCATCGCCCGCCAGATCGCCCCCTATGTGGGGAAGCTGATCCTGGTGGGCCGGGACCCCGAGAGGCTTTCCCGGGCGGCGGAGAGCCTCAGGAGGAACTTGGAGCGGAAGGGGGAGGCCCCGGAGATTGCGGTCACCACCGACATAGGGGTCATCCGGGAGGCGGACCTGGTCTTCACCGCCACCAGCGACCCCAACCCCGTCATCTACCCCGAGCACGTGAAGCCCGGGGCCTGGATCTACGACGAGGGCGTCCCCCCGGACGTCCATGAAAGCGTGCGGGAGGTACCGGGGGTAAGGGTGATCCCCGGGGGGGTGGTGCGGCTTCCCGGCCAGGCCCGGGCCACCCTGGACCTTCACTTCGGGGCCCCGGACCAGGTGCCCGCCTGCCTGGCGGAGACCATGATCCTGGCGGCGGAAGGGGCCTTTGAGCGCAAGAGCCTGGGGGGCGAGGTCAAGGGGGAGAACATTCAGTTCTTCGTGGAGCGGGCCGAGGCCCTGGGCTTCAAGGTGGTGGAGTAGTGTGGCTCCTCCTTTCCCCGACCCGCCTCGAGGCCCCCTTCCTCCGGGGGGAGCCCTTCGCCTTCCTGGCCTGGAAGGGCCTGAAGGGTGAGGGCTTCGTCTACCTGGAGACCGGCGTGGGCAAGGTCAACGCCGCCATGGCCCTCGCCGCCTACGCCGCGAGCCACCCGGTGGAGAGGGCCCTTCTCTTCGGCATCGCCGGGGCCTACCCGGGCTCGGGGCTGGCCTTGGGCCAGGCGGTCCTCATCAAGGAGGAGGTGGAGGCGGACCTGGGCCTAAGGGAGGGCCTTAAGCCCCTGGGCTTTCCCGCTCTAAGGAAGGGGGGAGCGCGCTACTACAACCGCTTTCCCCTGGACCCCGGCCTCACCGCCTCCTTGAAAGAGGGCCTGGGCCTTGGGCTGGCCACCGGCCTCACCCGGGACCTGGTCTCGGAGAGCCTCGAGGAGGCCCAGGCCCTGGCCCAAAGATGGGGGGCAGAGGTGGAGAGCATGGAGGGGGCGGCCTTCGCCCGGGCCTGCCTGGCCCTGGGGGTCCGGGGGGCGGAGCTCAGGGCCATCTCCAACCCCGCCGGGGTGCGGGACAGGGGGGCTTGGCGGCTAAAGGAAGCGCTGACGGCCCTGGAAAGAGCCGTCAGCGGCGTTCTCCGCCTTCAGGCGCCCTTGTAGATCTCCTCGGCCACGTCCCAGTTCAGGACGTTCCAGATGGCCTGCAGGTAGTCGGCCCGGCGGTTCTGGTACTTCAGGTAGTAGGCGTGCTCCCAGACGTCAATGCCCACGATGGGGGCGAAGCCCTCCATCACTGGGTTGTCCTGGTTGGCGGTGGAGATCACGTGGAGCTTGCCGAAGGGGTCCTTGACCAGCCAGGCCCACCCGGAGCCGAAGCGCCCCATGGCCGCCTGGGTGAGCTTCTCCTTTAGGGCGGCGAAGCCGCCAAACTGCTCGTCAATGGCCTTCTTCAGCTCCCCCACGGGCTCCTTGGCCCCGCCCGGGGTGAGGAGGCGCCAGAAGAGGCTGTGGTTCAGGTGCCCGCCCCCGTTGTTGCGCACGGCGGCCTGGATGTCGGCGGGGAGGGCGGTGAGGTGCCGGAGGAGGGTTTCCACCTCGGCGCCTTGGAGGTAGGGGTACTTCTCCAGGGCGGCGTTCAGGTTGGTGACGTAGGCGCCGTGGTGCTTCTGGTGGTGGATCTCCATGGTCCTGGCGTCAATGTGGGGCTCGAGGGCCTCGTAGGGGTAGCCTAGCTCGGGTAGCTTGAACGGGTACGGCATAACACACCTCCGCCTTCCACTATAAGGGGCCAGGCCCCTCAGGGCGTGGCCGTTCTCACGTTCCTTGCCATGGCCAGGCCCTCGAGGGGCTAAGCGTTTTCGTGGGGCTTGGCCAGGCGCATGGGCACCACGATCCGGTCAAACTCCTCCTCGGTGAGGTAACCCAGCTCCAGGGCCGCCTGCTTCAGGGACTTCTTCTCCTTGATGGCCTTCTTGACGATCTCCGCCGCCTTGTCGTAGCCGATGGCCTTGTTGAGGGCGGTGGCCAGCATGGGGTTCTTGTTGAGGTGCTCCTCTATGCGCTCCAGGTTGGGCTCAATCCCCTGGGCCAGGTGCTGGTCAAAGGAGGCCACGGCGTCGCCCAGAAGCTTGATGGACTCCAAGGCGGCGTCCACCATGACCGGCTTGTAGACGTTGAGCTGGAAGTTGCCCTGGCTCCCGGCGAAGGCCACGGCCTGGTCGTTGCCAAAGACCCGCACCACCACCATGGTCAGGGCCTCCACCTGGGTGGGGTTCACCTTGCCCGGCATGATGGAGCTCCCGGGCTCGTTGGCAGGGATGAAGATCTCGCCGATACCCCCGTAGGGCCCCGAGGCCAGCCAGCGGATGTCGTTGCCGATCTTCATCAGGGCCCCGGCCAGGGTCCTTAGAGCCCCCATGACGTGGACCAGCTCGTCGTGGGCGGCCAGGGCGGCGAAGCGGTTTTCCGCCACCCGGAAGGGGAGGCCGGTCTCCTCCGCCAGATACCGGGCCACCAGCTCCCCGAAGCGGGGGTGGGCGTTGAGGCCCGTGCCCACGGCGGTGCCGCCGATGGCCAGGTTGTAGAGGCCCTTTTCCGCCTCCTTGACCATGGCCAGGGTGTTCCTAAGCTGGGCGGCCCAGCTCCCCACCTCCTGGCCCAGGGTGATGGGGACGGCGTCCATGAGGTGGGTGCGGCCCACCTTGACGATGCCGTCAAAGGCCCTGGCTTTTTCCTCAAAGGTGGCGATGAGGCCCTCCACCGCCGGGTAAAGGTGCTGGTGAAGAGCCAAGGCGGTGGCCACGTACATGGCGGTGGGGAAGGTGTCGTTGGAGCTCTGGCCCCGGTTCACGTGGTCATTGGGGTGGACGTACTTGCTCCCCAGGGGCTTGCCCAGGATCTCCGAGGCCCGGTTGGCGATGACCTCGTTGACGTTCATGTTGGTCTGGGTTCCGGACCCGGTCTGGAAGACCACCAGGGGGAAGTGGTCGTCCAGCTTCCCGGCGATGACCTCCTCGGCCGCCTGGATGATGGCCCTGGCGATCTCCTCGGGTAGCTCCCCCAGCTCCAGGTTGGCTCTGGCGGCGGCCTTCTTCAGCATCCCGTAGGCCCGGATGATCTCCAGCGGCATCCGGAAGCGCCAGGCCCCGATCCGGAAGTGCTCCAGAGAGCGTTGGGTCTGGGCCCCCCAGTAGCGGTCCGCCGGAACCTTGACCTCTCCCATGGTGTCCCGCTCAACCCGGTATTCCATACGCCACCTCCAAGCGCGATTTTATACCCTTGCCTCCCCTTTCCTTCGGCCCACCATGCCCTGGTAACTTCTTTTGCCGGGGCCCCCATGCTGGCGCAAGCCAGCATGGGGTGGCCTTACGCCTCCTCGTAGGGGTCGTGGAGCTTGACGGGCCTTCCCCTAAGCCCCGCCCTCAGGTCCAGCCACTCCACGAAGACGGCGAAGCCCATGGCGAAGTAGACGTACCCCTTGGGGATGTGGACCCCCGTGCCCTCGGCCACCAGGGTGAAGCCGATGAGGAGGAGGAAGCTTAGGGCCAGCATCTTCACCGTGGGGTGGCGGTTCACAAAGGCGGAGATGCCCTTGGAAGCGAGGAGCATCACCGCCACCGAGGCCAGGATGGCCGCCACCATCACCGGCACATAGGGGGTGAGGCCCACGGAGGTGATCACCGAGTCAATGGAGAAGACGATGTCCAGGAGGAGGACCTGGGGGAGCTTGGAGGCCAGGATGCAGATGAAGATCACGTTGTCCACGCCCAGGACCACCTCGAGGACCGTCAGGGTCAAAAAGGCCAGCCAGATCTCGGGGTTGGTGAGCCAAGCCACGGGCAAGAGTCTACCCGTTCCCGTAGACTTTTCCCCATGGTGGACGTCCTGGTGGTGGGGGCGGGGCCGGTGGGGCTCGCCGCGGCCTTGTGGGCCAAGCGCCTGGGGCTTTCCCACCTGGTTTTGGAGAAGGGCACCGTGGCCCACACCATCTACCGCTTCCCCCGGGACATGGTCTTCTTCTCCGAGGCCAAGAACATTGAGATCGGCGGCCACCCCCTGGTCGCCCACGGCCCCAAGCCCACCCGGAAGGAGGCCCTCCTCTACTACCAGAAGGTGGCTGAGCGGGAGGGGCTTCAGGTGAAGACCTACACCGAGGCCCTGGCGGTGGAGGGGAGGGAGGGGGCCTTCAGGGTGCGGGCCAGGGATCTCCTCAAGGAGGAGGAAGAGGTTCACGCCGCCCGGTACGTGGTGGTGGCCACCGGCTACTTTGACCGCCCAAACCGCCTGGGGGTCCCCGGGGAGGAGCTTCCCCACGTCCGCCACCGCTACGAGGAGGCGGCCCCCTTCTTCGGGAAGAAGGTGGCCGTGGTGGGGGGAAGCAACTCCGCCGTGGAGGCGGCCCTGGACCTCTACCGAGGTGGGGCCCGGGTGACCCTGGTCCACCGGGGCCCCTGGGTGCGGCCCGGCGTCAAGTACTGGCTTCTGCCGGACTTCCAAAACCGGGTCAAGGAGGGGAGCATCCGGGCGGTCATGGAGGCCCGGGTGGAGGCCATCACCCGGGAGGGGCTATGGCTCACCCGCCCGGAGGGGAGGGTCTTCTTGGAGGCCGACTTCGTCCTGGTCCTGGTGGGCTATCGGGCCGAGGACCGCCTCCTCAGGGAGGCCCGGGTGGCCTACCAGGGGGAAAAGCCCCTCCTCAGCCCGGAAGGGGAGACCTCCCTCCCCGGCCTCTTCGCCATCGGCTCCTGCGCCTACGGGCCCGATACCCGCTCGGTCTTCATTGAAAACGGCCGGGAGGAGGCGGAAAGGGCCCTGAAGGCCATCGCCCAAAGGCTTGCCCCTTGACACGCCCCAAGGGGGCGGCTACCATTAGGGCCAAGATGCGCTCTGTCCTCGCCCTATCCCTAGCCCTGGTCCTAATCGTAGGGCCAGCGGGGGGTGGGGCGTAGCGTCCTTAGGCGCATCCTTAAACCCCCCGGAGAACCCGGGGGGTTTCGCTTTAGGAGGGGGAGATGAAGGGAGCCGAGGCACTTTTAAAGGCGCTGGAGCGGGAAGGGGTGGAGGTCATCTTCGGCCACCCGGGCGGGGCCATCATGCCCACCTACGACGCCCTCTACGATAGCCCCATACGCCACATCCTGGTGCGCCACGAGCAGGGGGGCATCCACGCCGCCACCGCCTACGCCCGGGCCTCGGGCCGGGTGGGCGTGGTCATGGCCACCTCGGGCCCCGGGGCCTTGAACCTGGTCACGGGCCTGGCCGACGCCCTGATGGACTCCACCCCGGTGGTGGCCATCACCGGCAACGTGCCCCGGGCCCTGATCGGCACCGACGCCTTCCAGGAGGCCGACGTGACCGGGGTCACCATGCCCATCACCAAGCACAACTACCTGGTCCAGGACGTCAACGAGATCCCCCGCGTCGTCAAGGAGGCCTTCCACATCGCCTCCACCGGTCGGCCGGGGCCCGTGCTCATAGACCTCCCCAAGGACGTGCAGCTCGCCGAGTTCACCGGGGAGTTTGACGTGGAGCTGGACCTCCCCGGCTACAAGCCCACCCTTCGGGGCCACCCCAAGCAGATTGAGCGGGCTTTAGACGCCTTGGAAAAGGCGGAGCGGCCCATCCTCATGGTGGGGGGCGGGGCCCAGCACGCCCACGCCGAGCTCCTGGCCTTCGCCGAGAAAACGGGCCTCCCCGTCATCACCACCCTGATGGGCCTCGGGGCCTTCCCCGGCAACCACCCCTTATGGCTTGGCATGCCGGGGATGCACGGCACCGTGGCCGCCAACCGGGCCATCCACCACGCCGACGTGATCCTGGCCATCGGCCTCCGCTTTGACGACCGGGTGACGGGCAAGGTCTCCCGCTTCGCCCCCCACGCCCACACCATCATCCACGTGGACATTGACCCGGCGGAGATCGGCAAGGTGGTGCGCACCCACATCCCCATCGTGGGGGACTCCCGTTTGGTCCTGAAGGAGATGCTGAAGGGGGCCAAGCCTCTGAGGCTGGCCGCCTGGTGGCGGGAGCTGGAGGAGTGGCGCACCCGCTACCCCCTCCGCTATAGGCCCAGGCCCCACCTCCAGGCCCCGGAGGTCATCCGCGCCTTCCACGAGGCCACCGGGGGCAACGCCATCGTCACCACCGGGGTGGGGCAGCACCAGATGTTCGCCGCCCAGTACTTCACCGTGACCCGGCCCCGGAGCTTCCTCACCAGCGGGGGTTTGGGCACCATGGGGGTGGGCCTGCCCTTCGCCATCGGGGCCCAGATCGCCAGGCCCGAGGAGCTGGTCATAGACTTTGACGGGGACGGCTCCTTCCAGATGACCCTGCAGGAGCTGGCCACGGTGGTGAAGTACCGGCTCCCCGTCAAGGTGGTCATCCTCAACAACGGCTACCTGGGGATGGTGCGGCAGTGGCAGGACCTCTTCCACGCCAAGCGCTACTCCGAGGTCTACCTGGCTGACTCCAACCCCGACTTCGCCAAGCTGGCGGAGGCCTACGGCATCAAGGGGGTGCGGGTGGAGCGCAAGGAGGACCTGAAAAAGGGCGTGGAGGCGGTCTTAAACGCCGACGGCCCGGTGGTGGCGGAGTTCAAGGTCTACCACGAGGAAGGGGTCTTCCCCATGATCCCGGCGGGTGGGGCGGCCGAGGACATGATCCTGGAGCACCCCGAAGAGGAGGAGGTGGGCGCGTGAGGCACATCATCTCGGTCTTGGTGCAGGACCACCCCCGGGTGCTGAACCGCATCACGGGCCTCTTCGCCCGGAGGGGATTCAACCTGGAGAGCCTGGCGGTGGGCACCACCCACCAGCCGGGGCTTTCCCGCATCAGCCTGGTGGTCTCTGGGGACGACCACACCCTGGAGCAGGTGGAGAAGCAGCTGAACCGGCTGGTTGAGGTCCTGAAGGTCACGGACCACACCGAGCCCCACGTGGAGCGGGAGCTTTGCCTGGTCAAGGTCCACGTGGCCGGGGTGGAGGAGCGGCTGGCGGTGAAGGACATCCAGGAGGCCTTCCGGGCCCGGGTGGTGGACGTGGCCCAGAGGAGCCTGATCCTGGAGCTCACCGGCGACTCCAAGAAGGTGGACTCCTTCATTGAGGCCCTGAGGCCTTACGGGATCCTCGAGGTCATGCGCACCGGAGCCGTGGCCATGAGCCGCGGCGAAAGGGTCCTGAAGGTCAGGGAGAAACGGGAGGCGGTATGAAGGTGTACTACGAGCACGACGCGGACCTAGGCTTTCTTTCCGGCAAGAAGGTGGCCGTTCTGGGCTTTGGCTCCCAGGGGCACGCCCACGCCCTGAACCTCAAGGACTCGGGGGTGGACGTGCGGGTGGGCCTCCGCCCCGGTTCCAGGAGCTGGGCCAAGGCGGAAGGGGCCGGGCTTCGGGTCCTCCCCACCCCTGAGGCCGTGGCCGAGGCGGACATCGTCATGGTTCTCCTGCCCGACGAGCTCCAGGCCGCGGTTTACCGCCAGGACATTGAGCCCCACCTCAAGGAGGGCGGGGCCCTGGCCTTCGCCCACGGCTTCAACATCCACTTCAGCCAGATCAAGCCCCGCAAGGACCTGGACGTGTGGATGGTGGCCCCCAAGGGCCCAGGCCACCTGGTGCGCTCGGAGTACGTCAAGGGAAGCGGGGTCCCGGCCCTGGTGGCCGTCCACCAGGACGCCTCCGGAAGCGCCTTTCCCACGGCGCTGGCCTACGCCAAGGCCATCGGGTCGGCTCGGGCCGGGGTCATCCCCACCACCTTCAAGGACGAGACGGAGACCGACCTCTTCGGGGAGCAGGCGGTCCTTTGCGGGGGCCTCACCCGGCTCATCCAGGCGGGGTTTGAGACCCTGGTGGAGGCGGGCTACCCCCCGGAGATGGCCTACTTTGAGACGGTCCACGAGGTGAAGCTGATCGTGGACCTGATCTACGAGGCGGGGCTTTCCGGCATGCGCTACTCCATCTCCAACACCGCCGAGTACGGGGACTACACCCGGGGGGACCTGAGCGTGCCCGTGGAGGAGACCAAAAGGCGCATGCGGGAGATCCTGCGCCAGATCCAGACCGGGGAGTTCGCCCGGGAGTGGATGCTGGAGAACCAGGCGGGCCAGCCCGTGCTGGAGGCGGGCCGCAAGCGGTGGAAGGCCCACCCCATTGAGGAGGTGGGCGCAAGGCTTCGGGCCATGATGCCCTTCCTGAAGGCCCGGGTGCTAGAGGAGGTAGGCTAAGGGGCGCTTTGGGGGCCCCGAAGGGGCCCCCTTGTGATTGGAGGAGGGAAGATGGAGAAGGAAAGGCACATCCGCATCTTTGACACCACGCTCCGCGACGGCGAGCAGAGCCCTGGGGTGGCGCTCTCCCTGGACCAGAAGCTGGAGATCGCCCACGCCCTGGCCCGGCTCAACGTGGACATCATTGAGGCGGGCTTCCCCGTATCGGGGCCTTTGGAGTTTGAGGCGGTGAGGCGCATCGCCGCCGAGGTCAAGGGGCCCGTCATCGCCGCCCTCGCCCGCACCCACACCCTGGACATTGACCAGGCGGCCAGGGCTCTGGAGAAGGCGGAAAAGCCCAGGATCCACGTCTTCACTTCCGCCTCCAAGATCCACCTCCAGTACATGCTGAAGAAGACCGAGGAGGAGGTCCTGGAGATGGCGGACGAGATGGTCCGCTACGCTAGGAAGTACGTGGACGACGTGGAGTTTTCCGCCCAGGACGTGATGCGGGCGGAGTGGGACTTCGTCAAGAGGCTTTACGAGGTGGCCATTGAGGCGGGGGCCACCACGGTCAACATCCCCGACACCACGGGCTACGGCACCCCCGAGGAGTACGGGGCCCTGATCCGCAGGATCCGGGATGAGGTGGTTCGGGGCCGGGACGTGGTCATCTCCACCCACACCCACGACGACCTGGGCCTGGCCACGGCCAACGCCCTGGCCGGCGTTTTGAACGGGGCCGGGCAGGTGGAGTGCACCGTAAACGGCATCGGCGAGCGGGCGGGGAACACCGCCCTGGAAGAGGTGGTCATGGCCCTCTACGTCCGCCGGGACTTCTACAAGGCCTACACCCAGATCAACACCCGGGAGATCTACCGGGTGTCCCGGCTGGTGGAGCGCTACACCGGCATGCCCGTGCCTCCCAACAAGGCCATCGTGGGGGACAACGCCTTCGCCCACGAGTCGGGCATCCACCAAGACGGGGTCCTCAAGCACCGGGGCACCTACGAGATCATGGACGCCGAGCTCATCGGCCGGAGGCCCGCCGTCCTCGTCCTCGGCAAGCACTCGGGCCGGGCCGCCTTTAGGAAGGCCCTCGAGGACCTGGGCTACAAGGACCTCACTGAGGAGCAGCTGAAGGTCCTCTTCAGCCGCTTCAAGGAGATCGCCGAGAAGAAGGGGCCTCTCTCGGCCGAGGAGCTCCAGGCCCTGGTGGAGACCGGGCTGGAGCCCGCCTCCCGCTTCTTTGAGCTCAAGCACGTCCAGTTCTTCTCCGGCTCCGGCCTCCTGCCCACGGCCACGGTGCGGGTGATGACCCCGGACGGGGAAAGGGTGGCCACCCACACCGGGGACGGGCCTGTGGACGCCGTCTACAAGGCCATTGAGGAGGCCATCGGCCTCAAGCCCGAGCTGGAGCTTTACCGGGTGGAGGCCATCACCGGCAGCACCGAGGCTTTGGGCCAGGTGACCGTGCGCCTTCGGCTTGGGGAGCTCCAGGCGGTGGGCGTGGGCGTTTCCCCGGACATCATAGAGGCCAGCGCCCTGGCCTTCCTGGACGCCGCCGGCAAGCTGGCCTCGGGCCGGGCCACCCGGCACCCGCCCTCCATTGAGGAGGTCCAGCGGGGTGTGTGATGGTGGAGATCCTGGACACCACGCTTCGCGACGGCACGCAAGGGGAGGGGATAAGCCTTTCCGTGGAGGACAAGGTGGCCATCGCCAAAAGGCTGGCCGCCTTCGGTATCCACCTCATTGAGGGGGGCTGGCCGGGCTCCAACCCCAAGGATGCCGAGTTCTTCGCCCGGATGAAGGGGGTGGACCTGGGGGAGTCCAGGCTTGCGGCCTTCGGGGCCACAAGGCGGAAGGGGCTCCTCCCCGAGGAGGACCCCTCGGTCCTGGCCCTCCTGGAGGCCGAGACCCCGGTGGTGGTCCTCTTCGGGAAGAGCTGGACCCTGCACGTGCTGGAGGCCTTGGAGACCTCCTTGGAGGAGAACCTCCGCATGGTGGAGGACACCGTGGCCTTCTTCGCCAGCCGGGGAAGGCGGGTCATTTACGACGCCGAGCACTTCTTTGATGGCTACAAGGAGGACCCCGGCTACGCCCTGGCCACCCTCGAGGCCGCCCTAAAGGGCGGGGCCGACACCCTGGTCCTCTGCGACACCAACGGGGGCACCCTCCCCGAGGAGGTCTACGCCGTGACCAAGGTGGTGGTGGAGCGCTTTCCCGGGGTGAGGGTGGGCATCCACCCCCACAACGACGCCGATCTGGCCGTGGCCAACGCCCTGGCGGCGGTAAGAGCCGGGGCCACCCACGTCCAGGGCACCATCAACGGCTACGGGGAGCGGTGTGGCAACCTGAACCTCACGAGCTTCCTCCCCAACCTGGTCTTCAAGTACCACATCCCCGCCATCCCGCCGGAGAGGCTGAGGGGCCTGAAGGAGCTTTCCCACTTCGTGGACGAGAGGGCCAACCTCACCCCCAACCGCCGCGCTCCCTACGTGGGGGAGTCGGCCTTCGCCCACAAGGCGGGGGTCCACGTCTCGGCGGTCCTCAAGAACCCCCGCACCTACGAGCACATCCCCCCGGAGTGGGTGGGGAACGGGAGGCGCTTTCTGGTCTCCGACGTCTCGGGGCGCTCCAACCTTTTGGCCAAGCTCCAGGAGCTGGGGGTGGACCTCTCCAAGGAGGAGGCCAAGCGCCTTTTGGACGAGGTGAAGGCCCTGGAGTACGAGGGCTATGCCTTTGAGGGGGCGGAGGCCAGCTTCTACGTCCTGGCCCACCGGCTGAAGGGGGGAAGCCTTCCCTTCCAGGTGGAGGGGTTCTCGGTCTTCGTCCACGGCGCCGGCCTCGCCACCGCCTGGGCCGAGGCCACGGTGCGGGTCCGGGTGGGAAAGACCCTGGAGCACACCGCTGCCGAAAGCCCCTATGGCCCGGTGTCTGCCCTGGACCGGGCCTTCCGCAAGGCGGTTTTGGGGTTTTACCCGGAGCTGGCCGACGTTGAGCTCGCCGACTACAAAGTGCGCATCCTCTCGGGCCGGGAGGCGGGCACCAACAGCGGCGTGCGGGTGATGGTGGAGATGAAGCGGGGAGGGGAGCGCTTCAGCACCGTGGGGGCCAGCGAGAACATCCTCGAGGCCTCCCTCAAGGCCCTCACCGACGGCTACGCCTACGCCCTCCTCTACCCCGTGCGCCAGGCTACGCCCAGCGCAGGCTGACCTCGGGGAGGAGGGTGGGGCTCACTTCTTCCTCGGGGGAGAGGAGCCGGATCTCCCGGTAGCGGCCGCCCCGGGGGTCCCGGTAGACCTCCAGGAGGTTCTCCTTCAGGTTCACGAGCCAGACCTCGGGGATGCCCGCCTCGGCGTAGAGGGGAAGCTTCACCTCCCGGTCAAACTCCAAGGAGGTGTCGGCCACCTCTACGAGGAGGAGGACATCTTCCGGAGCGGGGAGTTTTTCCCGGTAGCGGTCCAGGGGTGGCCTCAGAACCATGAGGTCGGGCTCGGGCTCAGAGTCCTCGGAAAGCCTCAGGGGGGACTGGACTAGGACCACCGCCTTACCTCTAAGGGTCTCCTGAAGCCTTGCGTCCAGCTGGGCTACCTTGTGCACGTGCTTGGGTCCGATGGGGCTCATCTGGTACACCTCTCCCCTCAGGAGCTCCACGTGGGGCACCCCCTGGAAGGCCCGCTCAAACTCCTCTACCCGGAAGCGGTAGCGGGTGGCCATACCCCTATTATGTCCTTTTCTCCTGCCTTACTGGCCCGGGGAAGCCCTTTTGCCGGGGCCCCCATGCTAGCGCAAGCCAGCATGGGGTGGTGTTATGCCCCCTGGCCCGAGTAGCGCTTAAGGCCAAGCCAAAAGAGGAGGCGGGCCAGGAGGAGGAAGGCCACACCCCAGAGGAGCATGATCCAAAGCCCCGGGAAAAGGGCCACCTCCTGCCCCGCCAGGAGGGCGGCGGGCAGGTAGACCAGGTAGGGGAAGGGGGTGAGGAGGGCGAGCTCCCTTAGGGGCTCGGGGAAGACCTCGAGGGGGGCGATGGTCCCCGAGAGGAAGAGGTAGAGAAGGAAGAAGACCTCCTCCACGCTGGTGGCCCGTTCCGTCCAGAAGGTGAGCATGGCCGTGGTGTACTGCATGGTGTAGCGGAGCAGGAAGGCCAGGAGGGTGAGGAGAAGGCCCAAAAGGAAGGGGCCTGGTTCGGGGGTAAAGCGGGCCTCGGGGAAGAGGTAGAAGAAGAGGAGGGTGAGGAGGACCACGAAGGGGAGCCTGGCCAGCCTCTCGGCCACGTGGGCCGCCAGGTGGTCCAAGAAGGGGTCTAGGGGGCGGAGGAGGCGGAAGGAGAGCCGGCCCTCCACCACGTCCCGCTCAAACTCCCACACCACCCAGACCACCGTGGCCTGGCGCACCAGGAAGACCATGAGGAAGTAGCGGGCGAACTCCCCCGAGGAGAGGGGGGAGCCCCCGCCCCGGGCGGCCTCGGTCCAGACCCCCATAAGGATGAGGGGAAGAAGCCCGGCCAAGGCCCAGAGAAAGAGCTCCGCCCGGTACTCCAGCATGTAGGCCAGGTAGACGGCGAGAAGGGTCTTGGCCTTCCTCATAGGGCCTCCATTGGGCTTTTGAAGACCCGGGCGATGACCTCCTCCAGAGGAGGGTCCCGCACCTCCAGGTCCTCCACGGGAAGCCTCTTGAGGATCTCGGCCACCCTTTCGGTGAGCCTCTCCCGGGGCACGAGGAGCCTCACCTCCCGCCCTTCCAGCTCCCGCACCTCGCCGAAGGGGAGGAAGGCCTCCCGGGGCAAGGGGTGCTTCAGGGTGAGCCCCACCTCCCGGTAAGGGGCGAAGCGGTCCAGGAGGCCCTCGAGGGCCCCGTCGTAGAGAAGCCTCCCCTGGTGGATGACCAGGACCCTCGGGCAGAGGGCGGCGATGTCGGCCATGTAGTGGCTGGTGAGGAGGACCGTGGCCCCATAGCGGCGGTTGTACTCGCGGATGAACTCCCGCACGGCCACCTGGGCGTTCACGTCCAGGCCCAGGGTGGGCTCGTCCAGGAAGAGCACCTCCGGGCGGTGGAGGAGGGCGGCCAAAAGCTCCGCCTTCATCCTCTCCCCCAAGGAGAGCTTCCGCACAGGTTGGTGGAGCCTTTCCGTGAGGGAAAGCATCTCGGCAAGCTCCAGGACCCGCTTCCTGAACTCGCCCTCCGGCACCTCGTAGATGGCGGCGTTCAGACGGAAGGAGTCCATGGCGGGCAGGTCCCAGATGAGCTGTTGCTTGTTGCCCATGACCAGGGTGATCTTCTTCAAGAAGGCCTTTTCCCGCCTCTGGGGCACGTGCCCGGCCACCAGGGCCCTGCCCCTCGTGGGGTGGACCAGGCCGGTCAGCATCTTCAGGGTGGTGGTCTTGCCCGCCCCGTTGGGACCCAGGAAGCCCACCACCTCCCCGGGATGTATCCGAAAGGAAACCCCTTCCACCGCTCGGATGGTGTGGTACTGGCGGCGGAAGAAGTGGCGTAGGGTGCCAAGGAGGGTCTCTTCCTTCCTGGCTACCCGGTAGTGCCGGGTGAGGTCCTCCGCTAGCACGATGGGGCTTGCGCCCGCCATGCCTCCAAGTCTACCCTGGAAAGGTGCGCTACCTTAGGGTCTTCCGCCTCTTTCTCCTCACCAGCCTGGCGGCGGAGATGGAGTACCGGGGGAACTTCCTCCTCGGGCTCCTCTCCTCCTTCCTCACCCTAGTTGGGGCCCTTTTCGGCCTCGCCCTCCTCTACCAGGGGGGGTACCGGCCGGGGGGCTGGGCCTGGGAGGAGGCCCTTTTGGTCCTCGCCGCCTTCACCCTTTTGCAGGGGCTGGCCTCCACCCTCCTGGCCCCCAACCTCAACAAGATCGTGGAGCACGTGCAGCAGGGCACCTTGGACTTCGTCCTCCTGAAGCCCATAGATCCCCAGTTCTGGCTCTCCTTGCGGGCCTTCTCCCCCTGGGGCCTGGGGGACCTCGCCCTGGGCCTTGGCCTCCTCCTCTATGGGGGGCTTCGCCTGGGGCTTTCCCCTCTGGACTTCGCCCTTTTTGCCCTTTACTTCGCCCTGGGAGCGGTGATCCTCTACAGCCTTTGGTTCCTTCTGGCCACCACCAGCATCTGGTTTGTGAAGATTTACAACGTCACCGAGGTCCTCAGGGGGCTTCTGGAAGCGGGGCGGTTTCCCGTGGGGGCTTACCCCGCCCTTTACCGGGTCTTCTTCACCTTCGTGGTGCCGGTGGCCTTTCTCACCACCGTGCCCGCCGAGGCGGCCCTCAAGAGAGGGGAAGCCCCCCTGCTTCTCGCCGGGGGGCTCGCCCTCCTCCTCTTCCTCCTGGCCCGGGGCTTCTTCCTGCTGGCCCTCAGGAGCTACACCTCAGCGAGCAGCTAGGGCAAAGTTCCCGCTATCCCTTCTACTTTCTTTTTTCTTTGCCCCGAAAGGACCTCCACCTGCGGGAAGCTTTCCCAGTCTAGGGACGCTCAAACTCTCTGAGGAAGCGCTCCTGCTTCAGGTAGACGAACCGTGGGGAGAGGGGCGGGAGTTGGCTCTGGGAGAAGCGGACATCGTAGGACCATTGGCGCCTTGGCGCCTCGTAGGTGCCGTGGAAGGTGGCGTAGCCGTTGCAGTTGTCCATACCATAGCACCACCTTCCTGCTGCCTTCCTGGGGCTACCGAGGTTGACGAAGGACCCCCTATAGGTAAAGGTCACGAACGTGCGGTTGCTCCCTGATGACCACTGCCAGGCCTCGTGGAAACGGGGGTAGTTTTCCAGGCCACCATTGTACTGACCCCTGTCTTGGCCCCCCACCCCCTCCACTCCTCCCGTGGTGTCTGTGCCCGATAGGAAGGCGGCGTTAACCTCTGTCTCGCTAGCCCGCCTCTGGGCCAGGGGTTGACGGCTCCTGTGATCGCTGTCCCAAGCGTTGGACAAGATGTTGATGGCGTCCGCCAGAAAAGCCGCCGGGATCCAGTTTTCGTTGCGGTTGAAGTCCCCTTGGATGTAGGCCGGTTGGTCGCTGACGATGGTGAGGCCACGGGGACGGGGAGCGCCCGGTATAGACGAACCGATGTAGGCCCCATTTCGGATGCGCACCCCATAACCGTTCCCTCGGGCACGGCTGTTTGGCCCGTGGACGGTCAGGTGGAAGACCAGACCCCCGTAGGTGGCATCATCGAGCCTCACCCCCCCTCCCAAGAGGTTACGGAGGTGGACACAATCCAGGAGGGCTCGGAGGTCTACCTCCAGCATCTGGATTGCCTTCCCCTCCCGGTTGTCAAAGAAGGTGTTGCTGTAGCCCACGGCCCTCCCGGGGGGACCCCCGATGGTTCCGGGGCAGACGTTTAGATCTGAGGTGGCAAAGAAATCCACATTCCCGTCCTGGCGGACAACCTCTACGGTGGGCGGGTTGTTAAAGAGGTTTAGCCTGAGGCGCAGGTGCGCTTGGGAAAAATACGTCCTCCCAGGATCGGGGTCCAGCTCTTCTGGGGCCGGAACGGTGACCCGGTTTACCCCCACCTGGATGCGGCCCCCCCATGGGGCCACCTCGCTTTGGCTGTAGGCCCGTCGAGTTCCGCCTTGGCACTGCAAGCGGCGGTAAACTCCGTCAGCTCCGCGAATTTCAACAATGCCAGTAGTGTCAGTTTCTCTGCAAACGTTTTCGTCCTTCCTGCCGCGGAAAAGTCTACCTGCGGTGCTCGTTTGGCCTTCAATGGTTAGGATTTCTCCGGGTCCTAAGTATAAGTCCCCGTTGGTGTGAACCCGACCGTTCAAGGTCATGGGAGGACCAGGGTTGATCTCCAGGTCCTTGTCGTAAAAGGCGGCGAACTGGAACACGGGAACTAGGCGGCTCTTGAAGACCATCTCCAGTATTGCCTCAGTCCGGCCGTCGGGGCCGATGGCTTCGGAGAAGAGGGAGTAACGGTACTCCTGAGCCTCCAGGTTCCCAAAGAGCTCTCCGGGTGGGATCCGCACGGTTTGCGGGTTACCAGGAGGCTCCACCATATAGGTGCGCACCGTCCGCCCGGATATGGTGTAGGTCTTGCAGGCAAAATCCCCGGAACCTTGGTTGCTCCCCTGGCAGCGGTTGTTCCCTGAGGGGCTGGTTCCCGAGGGCCTCCCGTAGCCTAGAAACCTGGCCCGGACCTCTTCGGCCCTGAGGTTCAGCCCCGCTTCGGCGGCGTAAAACCCCGTGGTCTGCCGCACACTGGCCTGGGTGGCCCCGAGCTCAATCCGCGTCAGGGTGAAGTAGGCGGTGAGCAGGGACATGAGGACCACCAGCATGATGAGCACGGTCACCAGGGCAAAACCCTTCCTCATCCCATCCTCCTCTCTAGTGGGAGAAGACGTTTCGCGGGACCGCCCGGGTGGACGGCGCCCGCTCCACGTTGCCTAACCGGCTTCTCACAGTCACCTCCACGTACTCCAGAGAGGTCCAGCTCACCCCAGGGGGAGGGAAGTCGGTGTAGGTGCTGTTCCCGGCTCTGGCCTTGATCTGTAAGCCGACCACGTCCCCGACCAGACCCCTGCCCCCTCCCCCGTTCTCGGCCAGGTTCAGGACGGTTCCCGAAAGGAAGTAACGCCTTTCCTCAAGTATGTAGAGCCTGGACAGGGGACCATAGCTGTTCTGCCAGCGGTCTCGGTTGCCTTTATGGATATGCACTCCGGACCTGTCTTCGCCGTCGTAATCAAACCACTCCCCTCTGCCTCTGCCCGTGCTCGGGTCGTGGATGTAAACCCGGACCACCTCCCTGCGGTTGCCTGTCTGGCAGGCGGGATCCCCGTCCAGGCCGCAACGGTAGTTCCTCCAGGCGTCTATCCGGTCGTCAAATCCGTTTCCGTCTTCATCGCGGAACCGACAAGCTTCGATGTATTCCGTGGAGGCGTTCCGCGGAGGATTCCTATCGGCCACCGGGATGTTGTCCTGGTTGCCGCTTATACCGTTCCTGTCGCATAGGCTCAACACAACGTCAAAGAGGTTCCTCCGCAACACCAATTCTGTGCCGTTCCTTACCTCCACCGCCGGGAAGTCCAGGGGCAGCCTTTCCCCCGCCTGGCGCAGGTCGGCGACCAGAATGTCCAGCGCGGCCCGCAGGTTTTGATTGGCCGCAGTACGGTTCTGGTCCAGCGCATAGAGCCCCCTCTGCCCCAGGGTGGTGCTGAGGATGACTCCCAGAAGCAGGCTTGCGATGCCCAGGGCTACCAGGATCTCCACCAGCGTAAAGCCTCCTCTCCTCATTCCGGCACCTCCTTACCGCAACTGGGTGAAGACCGTCTCCACCCGATAGACCGGCTGGTCCTCGTTGCCCAAAAAGACCTGGACCGTGATGTGGCGGGCCCCCCGGCCGCAAAGCCGCCGGTTTTGGCAGTAGCAGGTCTCCACCTTGAAGCTTCGGCCGGACCGCGTGACGGCACGTTCACTGCACCCTTGAGAAGGCAGGCTCTGGGGGTTGAGGAGCCTCAGGCCTTCTAGTGTTTCCTGGGCCACGGTTACGGCCGCGCTGCGGACCTCGGATCGGGTGTTCACCTGGAGGTAGGTGATGAAACCGCCTAGAATAGGCCCCAGCAAGGCAAGGATAGCCAGGGCTACCAGAACCTCCACTAGAGTCAGGCCTTTTCTCATTGCCGTACCACCCCCCCTCCCAGGAAGAGTCTTAGGGTCGCCTGTCTGCCTTGACGGTCGGTGAAGCGGTAGTACGGATCCCCGGAGTGGCTGCTAGCGTTCAGCAGGACCATAAGACCCCGGCTGTTGAAGCAGGGCACACCCCCTTGGGGCGTGAAGGTCACGGCGACCTCAGGCGGGATTTCCACCTGAAGCGCGAGATCCTCAGTGAAGGAGGTACTCCGACAGGTGGAGGCGTAGGCAGCTTTTAGCCGATTTCCCTCGAGGGTGATGCGGTATGCGGAGGTAGTGGCCATGGCCTTGGAGCGTACCTGCTTCACGAATCCTTCGGTTCGGGAAAGCGCATCCTGCAGGGGGTTATAAAAGGGACGGACATTCAGGGCCATAATGCCGGAGGCAACGGCTAGAACGGCCAGGACCACCACCAGCTCTACCAAGGTTAGGCCTTTTGGTATCATCTCGCATAGGATAGCAAGGGGGCATGGGACATCGGTATCCCCCAAATGGGGGGGTAGAATGGCCTGACGTGATGGGGGCGCTCCTGGTATTGCTCCTGGCCTACCTTTTCGGATCTATCCCCGCTGGGGTCCTGGTGGCCAGGACCTACGGCGTGGACATCCGCAAGGTGGGCTCGGGGAACATCGGGGCCACCAACGTCCTCCGGGCGCTTGGGTGGGGACCCGCTTTGGTGGTGGCCTTCTTTGACGTCTTCAAGGGGGGCATCGCCGTGCTCATTGCCCGGGCCCTGGGGCTAGCGGACTGGCTTCTAGGCGGCGTGGCCCTCATGGCGGTCCTGGGGCATAACTACTCGGTTTTCCTGGGCTTCAAGGGGGGAAAGGGGGTGGCCACCAGCTTCGGCACCCTCCTCTTCCTGGACCCATTCCTGGCCCTCTGGACCTTCCCCATCGGGGTCAGCGTGATGCTCATCACCCGCTATGTGTCGGCGGGGAGCCTGGCCGGGGGGGTGGCCGCCTTCGTCCTCTCCCTGGCCCTGAGCCGGCCCCCTTGGGAGGTGGCCACGGTCTTCCTCATGGCGGCCCTCATCTTCTGGACCCATCGGGAAAACCTCAAGCGCCTCCAGGAGGGGACGGAAAGGCGCTTGGGGGAGCGGGTGGAGGTGCGCTAGACTGGAGGCGTGCGGAAGGAGGAGGTCTTGGCCCTGCTTCGCTCCCGCTGGCCCGAGCTTTGCGCCTTAGGGGTGGAGGAACTTTACCTCTTTGGCTCGGTAGCCCGGGGTGAGGCCACATCCGGGAGCGACGTGGACCTTCTGGTGGTGTTTGCTTCTCCCCCCGGTTTTGAGGGCTACTGGCGGGTAAAGGAGTTTTTGGAATCCGTTCTGGGAAAACCCGTGGACTTGGTGATGAAGGGGGCTTTGAAGCCATGGGCGGCTCCTCAGGTGTTGAGGGAGGCCGTTCGTGTCGCGTAGTTATCGGCTTTTCCTGCGGGACATGTGGGAAGCCTCCGAGAAAATCCTGCGCTACACCCGAGGGTTAGACTTTGGCGGCTTTGTGCAGAACGAACTGGTCTATGACGCCGTACTTCGCAACCTGGAGGTTTTGGGCGAAGCCGCCAAGAAGGTGCCCGAGGACGTGCGGAACCGGTACCCTTGGGTAGAGTGGCGGGCCATCGCCGGGCTGAGGGACGTTTTGGCCCACGCCTACTTTGCCTTGGACGACGCTACCCTTTGGGATATCGTGGCCCAAAAGGTGCCTGCGCTTGCGGAAGCCCTTCGGCAGATTTTGGAGGAAGAGGATGCTTGACCTCCTGGTCCTCGCTCCCCACCCCGATGACGGAGAGCTGGGGTGTGGGGGGACGCTGGCCCGGGCCAAGGCGGAGGGGCTTTCCACGGGGATTCTGGACCTGACCCGGGGGGAGATGGGCACCAAGGGCACCCCGGAGGAGAGGGAAAAGGAGGTGGCCGAGGCGAGCCGGATCTTGGGCCTGGATTTTCGGGGAAACCTCGGGCTTCCCGACGGGGGGCTTGCCGACATCCCCGAGCAGAGGCTCCTTCTGGCGGGGGCCCTGAGGCGGCTCAGGCCCCGGATCGTCCTTGCCCCCCTCGAGGCCGACCGCCACCCCGACCACACCGCCGCCGCCCGCCTGGCCGTGGCCGCGGTCCACCTGGCCGCCCTCCCCAAGGCTCCCCTGGAGGGTAGGCCCCACCGGGTGGAGAGGCTTTTCTTCTACCCCGGCAACCACCCCTTCACCCCCAGCTTCCTGGTGAAGATCTCCGCCTTCATAGACCAGTGGGAGCGGGCGGTCTTGGCCTATAGGAGCCAGTTTTCCGGGGAGGCCGCGAGCGAGACCGTGGGGCCCAAGGGGGTGGAGGCCCGCAAAGCCATGCGGCGCTACTTCGGGAACTACCTGGGGGTGGACTACGCCGAGCCCTTCATAAGCCCCCTTCCCATCCTCCACGTGCCCTGGGCCCGCTCCTAGGGGTTGCATAAGTTTGCAGGCCTGCGCTATGCTGTAGGCCTCATGGGGGGAGAGACCCTGACCTTACCCAAGGACCTTTTGGACTTCTCCGGCTACACCAAGGAGGCGCTAAAGCGCCTTCTGGACCTGGCGGAGGCCCTCAAGCGGGAGCGCTACCGGGGGGAGGACCTGAAGGGGAAGTCCCTGGCCCTCCTCTTTGAGAAGCCCTCCCTGCGCACCCGGACCACCCTCGAGGTGGCCATGGTCCACCTGGGGGGGCACGCCCTTTACCTGGACCAGAAGCAGGTGGGCATCGGCGAGCGGGAGCCCGTGCGGGACATCGCCAAGAACCTGGAGCGCTTCGTGGAGGGCATCGCCGCCCGCGTCTACCGGCACCGCACGGTGGAGGAGCTGGCCCGCCACGCCCGGATTCCCGTCATCAACGCCCTTTCCGACAGGGCCCATCCCCTGCAGGCCCTGGCTGACCTCCTCACCCTGAAGGAGGCCTTTGGGGGGCTGGAGGGCCTCGAGGTGGCCTGGGTGGGGGACGGCAACAACGTCCTGGCCTCCCTCCTGGAGGTGGCCCCCCTGGTGGGCCTGAAGGTGCGGGTGGCCACCCCCAGGGGCTATGAGCCCGAGGCGGCGCTTCTGGCCCGGGCCGGGGCCTTCCTCACCCACGACCCCAAGGAGGCCGTCCTGGGGGCCCACGCCCTTTACACCGACGTCTGGACCAGCATGGGCCAGGAGGCGGAGCGGGAAAAGCGCCTGAGGGACTTTCAGGGCTTCCAGGCCAATGGGCCCCTTCTGGACCTCCTCCACCCCGAGGGTATCTTCCTCCACTGCCTTCCCGCCCACTACGGGGAGGAGACCACGGAGGAGGCGGTCTTTGGACCCCGGAGCCGGGTCTTTGACCAGGCGGAAAACCGCCTCCACACCGCCAAGGCCGTCCTCCTCACCCTGCTAAAGTAGGGGTATGGTCCGGCCCTACCGCTTCCGCCTGGAGGAGTTCTTCCGCCTTCCCCTGCCGGAGCGGGGGGTGGAGCTCCTGAAAGGGGAGATCTACCAGATGGCCCCGATAGGTCCCCGCCACGCCTACACCGTGAACCGCTGGAACCGGGTTTTGCAGGAAGCGTTTCCCCAACTTCTCGTTCAGGTGCAGGGCCCCCTGGTTTTGCCGCCCGACACCTACCTGGAGCCCGATCTTCTCCTCCTCAAACCGGCAGATTACAGCCGTCGTCTTCCCGAGCCTGAAGACGCCTATCTGGCCGTGGAGGTGGCCGAGTCCAGCCTGGACTATGACCTAAACAAAAAGCTTCCCCTCTACGCCCAAGGCGGTGTGCCCGAGGTCTGGGTCCAGGACCTTCTGGGCGGGCGGCTTCTCCTTTTCCGCACCCCTGAGGGGGACCACTACCGGGAGCAGATCTGGGTCAAGCCCGGGGAGCGGGTGGCTCCCCTGGCCTTTCCCGAGGTCCCTTTGGAGGTGCCGTGGTAAGGGTGGGCATCCTGGGGGCTTCGGGCTACGGGGGGGCGGAGCTCATCCGCCTCCTCAAGGGGCACCCGGAGGTGGAGCTCGTGGGCTTTTCTAGCCGCAAGCACGTGGGCAAGCCCCTGGAGGCGGCCTGGCCCCAGCTTTGGGACGGGGCCCTCTTCGCCCCCCAGGAAGAGGTCCTGGAGCGGGCGGAGGTGGTCTTCCTGGCCCTGCCCAACGGGCTTTCCATGGAGATCGCCCCCCTGGCCCTGAGGGAAGGCAAAAGGGTCGTGGACCTCTCCGGGGACTTCCGCCTTCCCCCCGAGGTCTACGGGGCCTGGTATGGCATTCCCCACAAAAGCCCCGAGCTTTATAAGGAGGCGGTCTACGGCCTGCCCGAGCTCCACCGGGAGGAGGTACGGGGGGCCAGGCTCGTGGCCAACCCGGGGTGCTACGTGACCGCCGCCACCCTGGCCCTGGCCCCCCTGGCGGCGGCGGGGGCCCTGAAGGGGGGCTTCCTGGTGGGCCTGAGCGGGGTCTCGGGGGCGGGGAGGGAAGGGGAGGGCACCTTCTTCGCCGAGGTCAACGAGAACCTGAAGCCCTACCGGGCGGGGGGAACCCACCGCCACATCCCCGAGATGGAGGCCAACCTGGGGAGGGTGCTGGCCCAGGGGCGCTGGCCCAGGACCCACGGCCCCAGGGCGGAGCTTCGCTTGAGCTTCACCCCCCACCTGGTGCCCATGACCCGGGGGATTCTCGTCACGGCGGAGGCGGAGGTGGAGGGGCACTGGGACCAGGCCCGCCTCGAGGGCCTCTACTTGGAGTTTTACCAGGGTGAGCCCTTCGTGCGCCTCCTTTCGGACCTGCCCCAGACAAAGGCCACCTACGCTTCCAACCGGGTGGACCTGAGGCCCCTTTACGAGGCCCGCACCGGGCGGGTCCTGGTCTTCGCCGCCTTGGACAACCTGGTGAAGGGCATGGCGGGCCAGGCGGTACAGAACCTGAACCTGATGCTGGGCCTCCCTGAGGACCTGGCCCTGCCCAAGGAGGGCCTATGGCCGTGAACCTTCCGAGAGGTTTTCGCGCGGGTGCGGTGCGGGCGGGCATCAAGCCCTCGGGCAAGCCGGATTTGGCCCTTCTGGCCTCGGGGCTTCCCGCCAGCTGGGCCTACGCCGCCACCCAGAACCGGGCCGCCGCCCCCTCTATCCACCGGGGGCGGGCCCTTTACGCCCAGGGAGGCCCCTTGCGGGCGGTGGTGGTCAACGCCGGGAACGCCAACTGCGCCACGGGGGAGCGGGGTTTTAGGGACGACCTCCTCATGGCTGAGCTGGCGGCCAGGAGGCTCGGGGTTCCGGTGGAAGAGGTCCTCACCGCCTCCACCGGGGTCATCGGCGTGCCCCTGCCGGTGGAGAAGATAGAGGCCTCGTTGCCCCAAATCGCCCTCACCCCCACGGTGGAGGCCTTCGCCGAGGCCATCCTGACCACGGACCTGGTGGTCAAGGTGGCCGAGAGGGAGGTGGCGGGGGCCAGGATCGTGGGCGTGGCCAAGGGGAGCGGCATGATCCACCCCAACATGGCCACCATGCTGGCCTTTCTGGTCACCGACGCCAAGGTACCCCAGGAGGCCCTGCGGGCCTCCTGGAGGGGGGTGGTGGACCGCACCTTCAACCAGGTGACCGTGGACGGGGACACCTCCACCAACGACCTGGCCCTGCTCATGGCCAACGGGGCCTACGGGGAGGTGCCCCTGGGGCCCTTCTTTGAGGCCGTGGAGGAGGTGGCCCGGGAGCTTGCCCGCAAGATCGCCCGGGACGGGGAGGGGGCCACCAAGCTCATGACCGTGCGGGTCCAGGGCGCGGCCACGGAGGAGGAGGCCCGGCGGGCGGCCAGGGCCGTGGCGGCCAGCGCCCTCTGGAAGAGCGCCCTCTACGGCAACGACCCCAACTGGGGCCGCATTCTGGCCGCCCTCGGCAACTCCGGGGCTCGGTTTGACCCCCTGAAGGTGGAGATCCGCCTGCAGGGGATCCCCCTCTACCGGGGCGGGGCCCTGCCCTTTGACCGGGAAAGGGCCAGCCAGGCCATGCGGGCCGAGGAGGTGGAGGTCTTCGCCGACCTGGGGGAGGGGCCCTATAGCGCCGAGGCCTTCGGGTGCGACCTCACCGAGGGCTACGTCAGGATCAACGCCCTTTACACCACGTGATTTTTCCCGCTTCGCCCTTGACAAAGTTTTGTTTCCATGTTAGGTTTCTAGGTGTGGGTCTTGAGCCCACGCAAGGGGGTTGAGATGAAGAGGGCTCTAGTCGGACTCTTGGCCTTTTTGGGTGCTCTTGGTATGGCGCAGAAGTTCAGCTTGGAGGCTAGCGCAGGCTATATATACAGCGGCCTCGGCGGTCAGCTGGCGGTGGTGGCCGAGGACCTCGCGCCTGGCCTTCCCCTGGCGGTGCGCCTCGGCCTGGGCTTCGCCACCAGCGATGCGCTGGATGACAACTATGTCATTGACCAAAATACAGGGACCACTTGGGGAAATGTCAAAAGCGCCGGTAACCTTACCGAGTGGGGCCAGAACATCACCCTGAGCCTGGATGTCCTCTACAAGCTTCCCGCCCAGGGGCTCCCCGTTTCCCTGGCCCCATACTTGGGCCTTCGCTACAACATGTTTGAGGGCGGTGCCTACAATAACAGTGGCTGGCTCAAGGTCTCTTCCAACGCCTTTGGCTTCGGTGGGGGGATTAGGGCGGCCTATGCCGTGATCCCCAATCTGGATGTGGTGGCTGATCTGGGAGCAGACTACTATCTGCAGAGCTGCCTTACGGGTAGCTCTTCTGGTGGGCCTACCACCACCACTTGCCCTGGTGACTCTAGTTACGCAAACGATAATGCTTTTGTCACCCAGCCCGACGGTTTTGTCTTCAGGGTTCGCCTGGGCGCTGCTTACCGGTTCTAGGTCCTAGGGGTGCGCTGGGAGGGTTCGGTCCCTCCCAGCTTCATTTTTGGGATATCCTCGGGGCATGTGGTGGCTTTGGCCCATGGTCCTTTTCCTGGCCGCCTGCGCCCGGCCCGACACCCTACCGCCCCAGGTGGGCCTCACCGAGCCCCAAGGGGGCGGGGTGGCGCCGGGGAAGAGCCTGCTGGCCCAAGGCTACGCCTTTGACCCCTCCGGGGTGGTGAGCGTGCGGGTGAACGGAAAGGAGGTCCTTCCCGAAGGGGAAAGGGGCAAGCGGCTTGTCCACCTCCGCTTCCGCCTCCAGGCGCCGAGCTCGGGCCAGGTGGAGGTGCGCCTTGAGGCCGAGGACGCCCTGGGCAACCGCGCCGAGCGGCGCCTTCCCCTCACCCTGGACGCCACCCCGCCCAAAATCCGCGTGGATCGGGTGGAGCGGGAGGGTGGCCTCCTAAGGGCCTACGGGGTGGTGGAGGACAACGTGGGGGTGGAGCGGGTTTCCCTGAGGGAAGGGGGGCGGTGGGTGCCCCTTTCTTTGCCCAAGGGGACCTCGGTGGCCTTTGTGGTGGAGACGCGCCCGGGGGCCAGCCTGGTGGCCGTGGACGCCGCCGGGAACCGGGCGGTGCGGGCGCTTCCCTAGCGTGGTAGACTCCTTCCCATGCGGGGGTTGGGGGAGACCTTAGCCGACCTGGCCCGGGCTTTGCGGGAGACCCCCCTCGAGGCCCCGGGCGAGCGCCGTCTACAGGAGATCGCCCGCCTCCTCCACCGCCTTCCCCCAGGCCAGGAGCGGGACGGGCTTTTAGCGGTAGCCTACCTGAGGCTTTACCAGATCACTAGGCGCGAGGAGTTCTTCCTCCGGGGCTACAGCTACGCCCGCACGGCCAGGCTTCTGCCCGTGCGGCTTATGGCGGAGAAACTGGGAGAGAGCCTATGAAAGACCTTCTGAGCCTCTTGGCGGTCTGGTCCATCGTCCTTTCCGGCCTCGCCCTACTGGTGGGGCTTTTCCTCATCCGGCGCGGGGACAGGGTAAACCACCCCCGGGCCATGCTGACGGCCACGGCCCTGGCGGCCCTCTTCCTGGTCTTTTACCTGACCAAGTGGGCCCTTTACGGCACCACGGCCTACGGAGGCCCCGAGGCCTGGAAGGGGGTCTACTACTTCATCCTGATCACCCACACCCTCTTGGCGGCCCTGAACGGCCCCTTGGCTCTTTACGTCATCTGGCGGGCGTTCAGAAAGGAGTTCCCTCTTCACAAGCGCTGGGCCCGGGTCTTGGTGCCCATCTGGCTCTACGTGGCCCTGACGGGCTGGATTATCTACCTGGTTCTGAAGCGCTACGGGGTGGAGACGGGGACCATCACCTTTTAGGCCAGGGCTCCACCACGATCCGCCCCTCTTCCGCCCGCACCAGCTCCGGCCCCCGGGCCTTCTCGCCTTCGGGGGCCTGGGCCAGGTGGGGGCCGATGCGCACCTGCTTGGCGGCCAGCTCCAGGGCGAAGATGAAGCGCCCCTCGTCCCCCGCCGCCCCGGCGTGGGCCAGGCCCCGGAGCTTCCCCACCACGATCACGTCCCCGCCCGCCACCACCTCGGCCCCGGGGTTCACGTCCCCCAGGACCACCACCGTCCCCGGGTGCTCCACGCGTTTCCCGGCCCGCAGGGTCTTGGGGACCACCAGGGTCCCGGTGGGCCTATGGCCTCTGGGGGGGACCAGGGTCAGGGGGCGGTCCAGGGCGAGGAGGGCCTCGAGGACCTCCCCGCTCACGGGCCCCGCCACCTCCACCTCCAGGGGCAGGCCCTCGGGGAGGGCGAGGCGCTTGAGGTCCTCGGGGGTTTCGTGGCCGTCCAGGCGAAGGGCCAGGGCCTTGGGGGTGGCGCGAAGCCGCATGGCCCCATTCTAAGGGGCGGGCACCTTCCAGTAGGCGGCCATGACCTTCTTGACCGCCGGCAGGGCCACCCGGCTTCCCTCCCCCCCGTTTTCAAAAAAGGCCACCACCACCAGGGGAGGGTAAGGGGTGCCGGGCTCCGCGGGGCCGTAGCCCATGTACCAGGCGTGCTCCAGGCCCCGGCGCTTGCCCGGGGTCTCGGCCGTCCCCGTCTTGCCGCCCGTGGGCACGGGGAAGTCCCCCAGGACGTGGCGGGCCGTGCCCTGGGTCACCGTCCTCCTCATGCCCTCCTTCAGGACCTTCCAGGACTGCCCCGGCACGGGCTCCAGGCGAGGGGCCACGGGAAAGTTTCCCAGGCGCTTTACCAGGTGGAGGCGGGGTTTTTTGCCCTCGTTGGCGATGGTGGCCAGCATCCGGGCGATCTGGGCGGGAGTGGCGAGGATAGGGCCTTGGCCGATGGCCACGGAAAGGGTCTCCCCCGGGTACCAGGGCTCCTTTAGGGCCTCCCGCTTCCAGCCCCTTGTGGGGAGGAGGCCCGTTTTCTCCGCCACCTCAAGGCCCGTGGCCTCGCCCAGGCCCAGGAGGCGGGCCCTTTGCGCCAGCCGGTCCACGAAGCCCAAGGGGTCCTGGGCCACCGCCTGGTAGTACCAGGTGTTGCAGCTCCAGGCGATGGCCTCCTTCACCGTCATGGGGCCCATGTCCCGGGTGGCCCAGTTGCGCCGCACCTGGCCCCCGTAGACGATGTAGGGGCTACAGCGGTAAGTGGTCGCGGGGTTCACATACCCCTCCTCCAGGAGGGCGTAGCCCGTGGCCAGCTTGAAGGTGGAGCCCGGGGTGTAGGGTTGGACGGCCCGGTTGAGGAGGGGCAGGTCCCGGTCTTCCAGAAGGGCCCTGGCCTCTTTGGGCACGGGCCTTCGGGCGAAGAGATGGGGGTCAAAGGAAGGGGAGCTGGCCATGGCCAAAACCTCCCCCGTGGTGGGGTCCAGGGCCACGATGGCCCCCTTGGCCCGG
Source organism: Thermus aquaticus (assembly GCF_001280255.1). Classification (NCBI taxonomy): domain Bacteria; kingdom Thermotogati; phylum Deinococcota; class Deinococci; order Thermales; family Thermaceae; genus Thermus; species Thermus aquaticus. The sequence continues at coordinate 1,307,032 of NZ_LHCI01000106.1, forward strand.
GAGGCGGGGGGGAGGCCCATCTGGCGGCGGCCCGCGTTGATGTCCTCTAAAGCCTCCTCCAGGGCCTTTTCCGCCGCCTTCTGCAGGTCCAGGTCCAGGGTGAGGACCACGTCCTGCCCCGGTGTGGGCTCCTCCAGGATGGTCTCCCGGAGGCGCTCCCCCCGGACGTTGACCTCCACCGCCCTCACCCCCGCCTTGCCCCGCAGGTAGGGCTCCAGGGCGGCCTCGAGGCCCGCCTGGCCCACCTCCTCCTCCGGGTGGTAGCCCCTTTTCACCTGCTCGGCGTTGGCCAAGAGGACGTAGCCCAGGACGGGACCGGAGATGGGGTTGGGGTAGGTGCGCTCAATGCGCTCCACGAGCTTCAGGTTCTTCTGGCCGGCCACCAGCTCGGCCAGGGTGGGCAGGAGGTGCTCGGGGACGCCCGCCTTGAGGACGGCGGGGCCCTTGGGGAGCTCCTTGAGGCCCAGGAGGGGAAGAAGCCTCTCCTTGAAGGCCACCTCCCCCCCCTCGTAGACCAGGTCCACCGCCAGGCGGTCCTGGGCGATGACCCGGCCCTTGCGGTCCAGGATGCGGCCCCTGGGGGCGGGGATCCTCTCCGTCTTCAGGTAGTTCCCCTGGCTCCTTAAGGCGTACTTCTCGTGCTCCAGCACCTGGAGTTGCCAGGCCCTCAGGCCTAGGAGGCCGAAGGCCAGGAGGAAGAAGGCCATGAGGGCGTAGAGGCGGCTTTTCATGGTCTAAAGCGCCGGGCCAGGAGGAAGAGGGGGAGGGTGAAGAGGGCCTCGAGGAGGAGGTCCAGGGGGATGAGAGGGGGGATTTCCAGCCTCAGCCAGTAGGCCACCAGGAAGTGGCCCAGCCACTTGGCGGCAAAGGCCCAGGTGAAGGCCACCAGGGCGGGGAGGCTTTCCCCGGAGGCCAGGCGGCGGTTTGCGGCGTAGTAGGCGTAGGCGGCGAAGAGAAGACCCACGCCGTGGAGGCCCACTAGGCCATAGCCCAAAAGGTCCTGGAGGAGCCCCAGGAGGAAGGCCACGGGGAGGCCCAGGTAGGCGGGGCTTCCCTGGGCGTACCAGAGGGCCAGGACCAGGAAGAGGTCGGGGGCCATGAGCCCTTGGGGCCAGAGGGCCGAGAGGAGGCCCGAAAGGAAGAGGGTGAGGAGGAGGGCCATAAGGCGCCTCATAGGGGCCTCAGCACCATGACCTCTTCCAGAAGGGAGAGGTCCACCAGGGGGCGGACCCAGGCCCTCAGCTTGAGCCCGCCCAGGGCCTTTTCCACCCGCTCCACCCGGCCCACGGGGATGCCGTCCGGGAAGAGGCCTAGGGGGGCTCCGGTGACCAGGAGGTCGCCCGGGGCCACCCTCACCGAAGGGGGGAACTCGGCGAGGAGCCTATCGGGGGGCGCTCCCCGGGCGATTCCCCGGCCCAAGCCCTTTTCCGGCCGCACCCCGATCAGGCTTTCCGGGTCCACCAGGGTGCGCACCAAAGCCCGCCTTTCCTCCACCTCCACGATGAGGCCCACCAGGCCCTGGGGGGCGGTCACGGGCATCCCCACCCGGAGGCCGTCCCGCTCCCCCATGCCCAGGAGGAGGCGGCGGTAAAGCCCCGAGAGGTCCTCCCCGATCACCGGGGCCACGGCGATGAGCCCCGGGGCCTGGGTCTTGCGCACGGCCAGAGCCCGCTCCAGCCGGGCCACCTCCAGGGCTAGGCGGCGATTTTCCCCTTCTAGAAGGGCCAGCTTCTCCTTCAGGGCCTGGTTTTCGGCGTAAAGGTCTTGGCGGTTAAGGAGGGCGCTCCAGGAGGCCTTCAGGTTCTGCCCTAGGCGAAACCCCAGGGCGGGCAGGGGGGCGGTGAGGGGGGAAAGGGTGAGGGCCAGGCGCGGGGCCATGGGCCGGGTGAGGGCGGAAAGCCCAAGCCCCAGGAGGAGGAGAAGGAGGAAGATCGCCCGGCGGAGGGCCACCTCCCTCACGGGCGGAACCCCCTTTCCCACAGGAGGGCGAAGACCCGGGAGACGGGAAGGCCCACCACGGTGTAGAAGTCGCCCTCCACCCTCTCTATGAGGGCCATGCCCAGGCCCTGGGCGCCGTAGCCCCCCGCCTTATCCAGCCCCTCGCCGCTTTCCACATACCAGGCGATCTCCTCCTCGCTTAGCGGGCGGAAGTGAACGCTGGCGGTGTGCACCTCCTCCACCAGGTCCAAAGGTGTGCGGAGGTAGATGGCGGTGTGGACCAAATGGGCCCGCCCCGAGAGGCGGCGGAGGAAAAGGCGGTTCTCCTCCCGGTCCCTGGGCTTGCCCAAAGCCTCGCCCTCCAGGTCCACCACGGTGTCGGCCGCCAGGACCCATTGGCCCTCCACCCTTTCCCCTTTCCTCCGGGCCAAGGCCTGGGCCAGCTCCCTCGGGGGGAGGTCCAGGTCTTCCTCCACCTCCGGTGGGGCCAGGCGGAGGGGGTAGCCCAGGGCCTCGAGCAGGGCCTTCCGCCTGGGGCTCCCCGAGGCCAGGATCAGAGGGGCTTCCCTTCCTCCCATAGCCTCAGGACCTCCTTCCGGTAACGCTGGGCCAGGGCCGGGCTTTGCAGGACCAGGAGGTTTTCGTTGTTCACCTGCCAGGCCCGGGCGGAGAAGTTGTAGCTTCCGGTCACCACCCGCTCCCCGTCCAGGACCAGGACCTTGTGGTGCAGGGTGTAGGGGTTCCCGTCCTGGCGCACGGGGATGCCCGCCCTCCTCAGGTCCTCCTCCCGGCTGTCCCGGAGGGTGCGGGTCTCCAGAAGGACCTTGACCTCCACCCCTCGGCGGTGGGCGTCCTCGAGGGCCTTCACCACCTCCCGGTCCGTGAGGACGAAGGCGGCCACCAGGATCTCCCGCTTGGCCTCCCGGGCGGCCTGAAGCAGGGCTTCCCGGGCCGCCTTCCCCCCCTTGGGGCTGAAGTAGGCGGTGCCTTCCACCGGAGGGTCTTCCAGGCGGAAGGCCACGGGCTCGCCAAGGCCCTCCTTATTCCCCCCGAAGAGGGCCTTGAACTCCCGGGCGTAGCCCCGGGCCAGGGTGGGGGAGGGGAGGAGGAGGCTGTTTTCGTCATTGCGGGCGAAGGCGTTCCAGGTCATGTTGGTGCTCCCGGTCCAGACCGCCTTTTCGTCGGCCACCAGGAACTTGTGGTGCATGAAGCCTTCCCGCTCGTCAAAGCAGACGGGAATCCCGGCGATCTCCTCGCAGTCTATGGAGGTGGGCCGGACCCTTTCCCTTAGGGCCGTCTGGGGCACCCTGGGGGGCTCCTGGGTCTGGCCCAGGCTCGCCGCCACCAGGTAGCGGCGGAAGTCCTGGCGGAAGTCGCTTTCCCCGTAGATCTCCACCTTCACGCCGCGGGCCTTGGCCTCAAGGAGCCCCTTGGCGATCTCCAGGTCCCTGAACTCGTAAAAGGCCCCATAGAGGCTTTCCCGGGCGCCCGCCATGAGGGCGAGGAGACGGGCCTTGGCCTGGGGCCCGTCTTGGGGCATGAAGTAGACCTCCGCCTGCCCCGTTTCCGGGAGGGCTGAGGGAGAGGGGCCAGGGCGGAGCTCCTGGAAAAGCCAGAGGAGGAGAAGGACCAGGAGGATCAGGTAGCCGGGAAGCCCGGCGATCTCCTTACCCTTGCGCCTTCTAGTACCCATGCCCCTCTTCCCCCCGCACCAGGGCCACGCCGCTGGAGGTGCCCAGGCGGGTGGCCCCCATCTCCAGGAACCGCAGGGCGGTCTTCCGGTCCCGGATGCCCCCGGCCGCCTTGACCTGGGCCCGGCCCCGGGCCACCTCCAGGAGGAGGGCCACGTCCTCCGGGCTCGCCCCCCTGGGGCCGAAGCCGGTGGAGGTTTTGAGGAAGTCCGCCCCGCCCCTGATGGCGGCCTCGGCCAGGTTGCGCACCTCCTCCGGGGTGAAGTAGCCCGTTTCCAGAATCACCTTGAGGACCGCCCTTGGCACCGCCTGCCGCACGGCGCGGACCTCCTCTTCCACGTAGGCCACCTTCCCCGCCTTGGCCTGGCCCAGGTGGAGGACCATGTCCACCTCGTCGGCGCCCCGGGCGAAGGCCAGGGCGGCCTCGAGGGCCTTCACCTCCTTCTCCTGGTAGCCCAAGGGGAAGCCCACCACGGTCACCAGGCGGAAGGGGGCGTGGGGGAAGGCCTGGCGCACCAGGGCCACGTAGGAGGGCGGGATGCAGAGGCCGTAAAAGCCCCATTCCAGAGCTTCCTCCGCCGCCTTCAGGACCTCTTCCGGCGTGGCGGTGGGCTTCAGCAGGGTGTGGTCAATGTGGGCGGCCAGGTCCATACCCTGTCCATCATAGAGGGGTTTTCTTTGAGAAGGCTAGGAGACTTTGTGCCAAGTACCCCACCGCGGCTTTTGCCGCGGTGGGGGCCCCAGAAAAGCCCTTAGCCCCGAGTTGGGCACCCCATGTTGCGAAACCAAAGGGCGGGCATTTAGGATAAGGCGAAGCCCCGGACGGGGCTTTTTTTGAGGTCAGCATGCTCGCCGTAGGCATCGTCGGTCTACCCAACGTCGGCAAGTCCACCCTCTTCAACGCCCTCACCCGGGCGGGGGTCCTGGCGGCCAACTACCCCTTCGCCACCATTGACAAGAACGTGGGGGTGGTGGCCCTGGAGGACCCGCGCCTTTACGCCCTGCAGAAGACCTTCGCCAGAGGGGAGCGCCTGCCGCCCGTCATCCCCACCCACGTGGAGTTCGTGGACATCGCCGGCCTGGTGAAGGGGGCCCACAAGGGGGAGGGGCTTGGCAACCAGTTTCTGGCCCACATCCGGGAGGTGGCGGCCATCGCCCACGTGGTGCGCTGCTTTCCCGACCCCAACGTGGTCCACGTCATGGGCCGGGTGGACCCCCTGGAGGACGTGGAGGTGGTGGAGACGGAGCTCCTCCTGGCCGACCTGGCCACCTGGGAAAGGCGGCTAGGGCGCTTGAGGAAGGAGGCCCGGGCCAACCGGGAGCTCGCCCCCCTTCTGGAGGAGGCCGAGGGCCTTCACGCCCACCTCACCGAGGGCAGGCCCGCCCGCACCTTTCCCCTCTCCGAAGAGGGCCGCCGCCTCCTCAAGGAGACCCCCCTCCTCACCGCCAAGCCGGTCATCTACGTGGCCAACGTCTCGGAGGAGGACCTGCCCGATGGCGCGGGTAACCCCCACGTGGCCGCCCTGAGGGCCCGGGCGGAGCGGGAGGGGGCCGAGGTGGTGGTGGTCTCCGCCAAGCTGGAGGCGGAGCTGGCCGAGCTTTCTGAGGAGGAGGCCAGGGAGCTCCTCGCCGCCTACGGCCTAAAGGAAAGCGGCCTAAAGCGCCTGGCCCGGGCGGGTTACCGGGCTTTGGGCCTCGTCACCTTCTTCACGGCGGGGGAGAAGGAGGTGCGGGCCTGGACGGTGCGCCGGGGGACCAAGGCCAAGGAGGCCGCCGGGGAGATCCACTCCGACATGGAGCGGGGCTTCATCCGGGCCGAGGTCATCCCCTGGGACAGGCTGGTGGAGGCCGGGGGGTGGGCCAGGGCCAAGGAGCGGGGCTGGGTGCGCCTCGAGGGCAAGGACTACGAGGTGCAGGACGGGGATGTCCTTTACATCCTCTTCAGCGTTTGACGGCGGGGTTCCTTTGCCCTAAAATTGCCTTTGGCGCTGGGGCGTCGTCTAATGGCAGGACAGCGGACTTTGGATCCGCCGGTCGTGGTTCGAGTCCACGCGCCCCAGCCACGCCTTTTTTCATGCGATTTTTACAGAGGTCCGATAAACTCAGCCCGTGGCGGCGGAGTATCCGGGCCTGCTTTTATTAAGCCGCAACGAGGCCTTGAGGGCCTACGTGGACCTGCTCCTCTCGGAGCGGGGGATCCCGGTGCGCCACTTTGATAATGCCAAGGAGGGGCTCTTCTGGCTGGTGGACAACACTCCCCGCCACATCCTTTTGGACGAGGACCTGGACCTGGACCCCTTTTCCGTCGCCAACCGGATCCGCCACGTGAAGCGCTTAAAGTTCGTTTCCATCGCGGTTCTCATCCCCCCTTCCGAGAAGCTCCGCACCACGGCGGAGGTGGTGCGGGTGAAGGCCATAGAAAAACCCTTAACCCGGGAGAAGCTCTTCCGCTTCCTGGATCTCCCTCTAGGAAGCGCCTCCTAAGTGCCCGCACGTTGGTTTTGCGACATAGGGTGCCCAAGCCGGGGCTGTGGAAGGGCTTTTCTGGGGCCCCCACCGCGGCAAAGGCCGCGGTGGGGTACTTAAGTGGCCACCCATCGCTATTTAGGCTCCGGTACGTCCTTTTGGGGCCGTGGCAAGAGCCGCGGCGGGGTACTTAAGGGTGGGCCTCGAGTAAACTAGGGGCCGTGCGCTGGCTTCGGCTTTTCGCCCTTTTCCTCTTGGCGCTTTTTCTGGGGGCGGGGCTGGCCCTCGGCTACGTGGCCTACGCCTTCACCCGGGACCTCCCCGACCTTGCCCAGCTGGACCGCCTTCGCCTGACCGCCACCTCCACCCTCTACGCCCGGGACGGCTCTCTCCTCGCCCAGATCGCCAGCGTGGAGGAGGGGCGGGCCATCCACCGGGGCCTGGTGCGGCTTTCCCAGGTCTCCCCGGCGGCGGTGGCCGCCATCGTCTTCTCCGAGGACCGCCGCTACTTCCAGCACTACGGGGTGGACTTCCTCCGCCTCTTCGGAGCCCTTTACGCCGTGCTGAAGGGGGACCTCCAGGGGGGGAGCACCATCTCCACCCAGGTCCTCAAGAACACGCTCCTCAAGGACCTGGCCCAGGAGAGAACCCTGGAAAGGAAGATCAAGGAGTGGATTCTGGCCCTAGAGCTGGAGCGGCGCTACACCAAGGAGGAGATCCTGGAGATGTACCTGAACGTGATTCCCTGGGGAGGGAACGCGGTGGGGATCGCCGGGGCGGCGGAGGCCTACTTCGGCAAGGACCCGGGGGGGCTGAGCCTGGCCGAGGGGCTCTACCTGGCCTCCCTGATCCCCGCTCCCAACGCCCGCTACGGCGACCTCAAGGGGGTCAGGGAACGCATGCGCCGCCTTCTGAACGAGATGGTGGCCGAGGGCTGGGTGAGCCGGGAGGTGGCCGAGGCCGCCTGGCGCGAACCCCTGGAGCCCAGCGGCTGGCGGGCCCGCTACGACGAAGAGGGGAACCTCCTGGAGGCCAGGCTCGTTGACCCCGAGGCCCGGCTGGTCCGCTCCATCAGCCCCAAAATGGCCTCCCACTTCGTCCTGGAGGTGCGGCGCTTCTTGGAGGCCCGCTTCGGCAAGGAGAAGGTTTATGGGGAGGGGGGGCTCAAGGTCTACACCACCCTGGACCCCGCCATGCAGCGGGCGGCGGAGGCCGCCGCCCAGAGGGCCCGCCTGCCCGAGGGGGCCGAGCTGGCCCTGGTGGGCCTGGACCCGGAGACGGGGGAGGTCCTGGCCCTGGTGGGGGGCATCCGGCGGGAGAACGACCAGTACAACCGGGCCACCCGGGCCCTGAGGAACCCGGGGAGCGCCGTGAAGCCCTTCGTCTACGCCACCGCCCTCGAGGCGGGCTGGACCCAGGCCACCCTGGTGCCGGACCGCCCCTTGGAGTTCCCCGACCCCAGCCAGCCGGGGGGCGTTTGGCGGCCCAAGAACTTCTCCGGCACCTTCCTAAACAGGAGCATCACCCTGCGCTACGCCCTGGACCTCTCCTTGAACCTGCCCGCCATCTACACCGCCCACCAGGTAGGGGTGGAAAAGGTCGCCGAAAAGCTCGCCCAGGCGGGCTTCGCCGTGCGCTACCCCACCCTGGCCATCGCCATCGGGGGGGCTTCCATCACCCCCATAGACCTGGCCGCCGCCTACGCCGCCTTCGTGAACGGGGGGTACCGGGTGGCCCCCATCTTTGTGGCCCGGGTGGAGGACGCCAGGGGGGAGGTCCTCTACCGGGCCACCCCCGAGCGCCGCCTCCTCTTTGACCCCCTGGTGGCCTACCAAGGCTGGGACCTCCTGAAGGGCTACGTCTACGACCTGGGGGAGAAGGGCCTGGCCAAAGGGGCCCGGATTCCCGGGCGGGTGGTGGGGGGCAAGACGGGCACCACCAACGAGGCCCGGGACCTGTGGTTCGCCGGGGTGACCCGGGGGCTTTCGGCCGTGGTCTGGGTGGGGCGGGACGACAACCGCCCCCTGCGCATGGGGGGGCGGGAGCCCTCCAGCTCGGTGGTGAACCCCCCCATCTGGCGGGACTTCGTGGCCGAGGCCCTGCGGGGCCGGCCCGGGCAGGATTTCCCCCCGCCCCCGGGCCTGGTCCGGGCCCGGGTGGACCTCCTCTCCGGCTACCCCTCGGCGGGGGGGGGGGAGATGGTCTTCCCCGAGGGCAAGGTCCCTGCGCCGCCGTCTCCCCCGAAGCCCACCCTGCCGGCGGAGGGGCCAGGGGCCCGGGAAACCCCACCTACGGGCCTGCAAAGCCCGGCTCCCGAGGAGAGCCCGGCCCCCCAGGCACCGCCTTCGGAGGAGGCGCCATGAGGGAGGCCTTGTCCCGGGTGCGGGTGGTCCTGGTGGAGCCCCAGGAGCCCATGAACGTGGGGGCGGTGGCCCGGGCCATGCGCAACTTCGGCCTGGCCCGGCTTTACCTGGTCAACCCCGCCCCCCGGGTGGGGCCCCCCTGGGCCAGGGAGGCCTACTGGCTGGCGGTCCACGCCGAGGAGATCCTGGACCGGGCTGTGGCCGTGGACAGCCTGATGGAGGCCCTAGCGGACGTAGAGCTGGTGGTAGCCACCACGGGCAGGCCCCGGAAGCTCTACCCGGCCCCCATGGTCCCCGCCTGGGAGGTGCCGGCCCGCGTCCTCTCCGTGGAGGGGGAGGTGGCCTTGGTCTTCGGCCGGGAGACCTTTGGCCTCACCAACGAGGAGCTGGCCCTGGCCCACGTGATCGGCACCATCCCCACGGCCCCGGAGCAGCCCTCCTTGAACCTGGCCCAGGCGGTGGTGGTCTTCGCCTACGAGCTCTTTAAGGCGGTGGGGGAGGGGAGGTTTCCCCGGGAGGAGCTGGCCCAGGTGGCGGCCCTCGAGGCCTTCTTTGAGGACCTGGGCCGCTATGTGCTGGAGATCGGCTTCACCGACCAGAACCGCTTTCCCCACGCTATGCGCCGCCTGAGGCGCATCTTCCACAAGGCCAGGCTCACCCCGGGGGAGGTGCAGATGCTCAGGGGCCTCCTGCACCAGAGCCGCTACCAGATGAGGAAGAAGGATGGCTAGCGAGAACCTGATCCGCTTGGTCCGGCTGGCCCAGCGCCTCCTGCCCCCCATCATCGCCCTGGTGGTGGTGGCCTTTGAGCTGGCCCTCCTCCCCTACCGCCACCAGGACTTCACCCTTTGGCTCCGGCTGGGCTTTTACGGCTTGGTGGGGCCTTTGGTCACCTACGCCGTCCTGGAGTGGATCGCCCAGGAGGTTCTGGAGAGGGCCAGGGCGGAAAGGGCCCTGGAGGAGGCCAACCGCAGGCTTCTCGCCGCGGGGCGGGTCTTCCGCGAGGCCCTGAAGAGCGAGAACCTGGAGGAGGCGGTCCAGCGGGTGGCCCGGGTCCTGGAGGAGAGCCTGGGCCTTCCCGTGGGCCTCGAGGTGGAGGGGGTGCGGGCCGGGTGCGAGGGGGAGGGCCTCAGGGTGGAGCTTCCCGGGCTTAAGGGGTACCTGGAGGTCTGCGCCCAGGGGGCGGACCGGGCCTTCCTGGAGGTTCTGGCCCACGAGGTGGCCGGGGCCCTGCAGGCGGTGGTGGCCCGAAGCCGGGACCTCCTCACCCTCTACGAGGTGGACCAGGCCCTGAAGGCCGAGGCCAACCTAGACCGGCTTCTGGAGGGGCTTTTGGAGCGCATCCGCGCCTGGGCCGAGGCCGAGGGGGCGGGCGTCCTCCTCCTGGACGAGGAGGGCTTCTTGGTGCCCCGGGTGGTGCGGAACCTGGACCTGCCAGGCCACCCCTTTCTGCCGGAGGGGCCCTGGAAGGGGGCTTTGGAGGGGCCCGTCTTCGTGGCCCCCGAGACCCTGGCCCTGCCCCTCAAGGCTCGGGAGCCCGTGGGGGTATTGGTGGTCAAGGGGAAGGGGCTTTCCCGCCGCATCCCCTTCCTCTCCTTCCTGGCCTCCCAGGTGGCCCTGGCGGTGCGGAACGCCCAGGCCTACCTAAGGGCCGAGGAGCTGGCCATCAACGAGGAGCGCACCCGCATCGCCCGGGAGATCCACGACGGCATCGCCCAGAGCCTGGCCTTTATGGCCCTGAAGCTGGACCTGGCCGAGCGCCTCCTGGACAAGGACCGGGAGGCGGCCTTGAAGGCGTTGGCCGAGGTGAAGGACACCCTGAGGGCCCAGATCCGGGAGGTGCGGCGGAGCATCTTCGCCCTTAGGCCCATTGACCTGGAGCGCTACGGCTTTCTGGAGTCCGTGCGCCGCTACGCCCAGGCCTTCGCCGAGCAGGCGGGCTTCCGGGTCCAGATCTCCACGCCCGAAAGGGTGGGGCTTTCCCAGGCCAGCGAGCTGGTCCTCTTCCGGGTGTTGCAGGAGGCCCTCACCAACGCCGCCAAGCACGCCAGGCCCACCCGGGTGGACGTGGTCCTGGAGCCTTTAGGGGAGCGGGGGGCGAGGCTAGTGGTGCGGGACAACGGCCGGGGCTTCGCCGAGCCCAGCGCCCAGGGGCTTGGGGGCTTCGGCCTCACCCAGATGCGGGAGCGGGTGGAGGCCCGGGGCGGGCGCTTTTTCGTGCGCTCGGAGCTGGGCAAGGGCACGGAGGTGGTGGCCGAACTCCCTTACTAAGCACCCCACCGCGGCTTTTGCCGCGGTGGGGTACTTAGGTGGGTATCATAGGGGGCATGGAGCGCCCGGTGCGCGTGCTCTTCGTCTGCCTGGGCAACATCTGCCGAAGCCCCCTGGCGGAGGGGGCTTTCCGCAAGCTTTTGCGGGAGAGAGGCCTCGAGGACCGCTTTGAGGTGGACTCGGCAGGCACCGGGGCCTGGCACGCCGGGGAGCCCATGGACCCCCGGGCCAGGCGGGTTCTGGAGGAGGAGGGGGCCTACTTTTCCCACGTGGCCCGGCAGATGACCCGGGAGGACGCCCTCCGCTTTGACCACATCCTGGTCATGGACCGGGAGAACCTCCTCGAGGTCCACCGCCGCTTTCCCGAGGCCAGGGGCAAGGCCCGGCTTCTCCTGGACTACCTGGGCGGGGGCGAGGTGCCGGACCCCTACTATGGGGACCTCCAGGACTGCCGGGAGGTTTACTGGATGGTGGAGGCCGCCTGCCGGGCCTTCTTGGACCAATATGGACCCCCTGTCGCTGATGGAGAAGGCGGGGCTTGAGGCCGAGGGCCCGCCCACCCCCCTCCACGGGGGTGATATGGCCCTGGTCTACCGCCTGGGGCCTTATGTGGTGAAGACGGCGCGCCACGCCCCGCCGGGCCTCTTCCAGGCCGAGGCCAGGGGCCTGAAGGCCCTCGAGGCGCGGGGCGCGAGGGTGCCCCGGGTCTACTGGTGGGGGGAAGAGGGGATCGTCCTGGAGTACCTGTCCCCGGGCCCGGAGGACTGGGAGGGCCTGGCCCGGATGCTGGCCCGCCTTCACCGAAGCCGAGAGGAGGCCTACTGGGCCGAGGCGGGGTACCTGGGCACCTTTCCCCTGCCCGAAAGGCGGGGGGATGCGTGGACGGAGTTCTTCTTCCTGAGGTGCGTGGAGCCTCTCCTGAAGGCCACCTGGGGGCGGCTTGGGGAGCTGGGCCCCAAGGTGGAGGCCCTTTACCTTAAACCCCTCCCCACGGAAGGGCCCGCCCCCCTCCACGGGGACCTGTGGCGGGGCAACGTCCACTTCGCCCAGGGCGGCCCGGCCCTTCTGGACCCCTCCTTCTTCGTGGGGGAGCGGGGCGTGGACCTGGCCATGATGCGCCTTTTTGGGGGCTTTCCCCAGGCCTTCTGGCGGGCCTACCGGGAGGCCTACCCCATCCCCGAGGAGGTGGAAAGGGTCCTTCCCCGCTACCAGGTCTACTACCTCCTGGCCCACGTCCACTTCTTTGGGGAAGGGTATCTGGGAGCGCTATGGAAGGCGATTTCCGCCTCCTAGGTCCCATTGACCTCCTCCAGCTTCTGGCCCAGGGGGGGAAGACCGGGGCCTTTCTGGTGGAGGGGGGCGGGGTGTACCTGGAGGGGGGCAGGCCGGTCCACGCCTTTTTGGGAAAGAAGGCGGGCAAGGAGGCCCTTTTGGGGATCCTGGCCCTAAAGGAGGGGAGGTTCCGCTTCCTTTTGGGGGAGCGGGCCCCCACGACCTCCCTCGAGGCCCCCCTCGAGGCCTACCTCCTGGAGGCCCTCCGCCTCCTGGACGAGGGGGTGGAGGTGGGCCCCTTTGACCTGGTGCGCCCCTCCTCCCGGGCCTATGGGGCCACCCTGGAAGGGGAGGACCAGGCCCTCCTTTTGGCCCTGGGGGCGGGAAAGAGCCCCCTGGACCTGGCGGCGGCCACCGGGCTTCCCCTGGAGGCGGTTCTGAAGCGCCTGGGGCACCTGGCCCGGCTCCGCCTCCTGGAGGTCCACCCCCGGGTGCCCCACACCGCCCGCCTGCGGGTGGCCTTGGGGGGACGGGGGGCCCAGGTGGACCGCCTCCTCCTCACCGCCTGGCGGTCCCACTACGGGGGGTTTGCCCGGGTGCGGGTGCGGGGCAAGGGAGAGGGGAGCCTGGCCGTGGAGGGGGTGGAGGGGCTTGGCGTGGAGCTCCGCCTGGCCCCGGAGCACCTCCTCTTCCTGGGCCTCAAGGTGGGGGAGGAGGTCCTGGTCTGGCCCGAGGTCTAAGTGCCCCACCGCGGCGAAATCCGCGGTGGGGGCCCCGGAAGAGCCTTTAGCCCTGGGCTTTGGCACGCCCTTTTGGGGCCCCAAAGAAGCGCCGAGGCCGGTTATACTGGGGCCCGTGCCGGAAGCCCTGGTGGCCCTGGAGTCCGCCGTTCTCACCCACGGCCTGCCCTACCCGCTGAACCTGAAGACGGCCCTGGCCCTGGAAGAGGCGGTGCGGGCCGAGGGGGCCATCCCCAGAACCATCGCCCTGGTGCGGGGCGAGGTGCGGGTGGGCCTTACCCCGGAGGAGATGGAGGCCTTGGCCAGGGGCGGGGCCGATAAGGCCAGCCTCTGGAACCTGGCGGCCCTTCTGGCCCGCGGCCTTAGCGCCGGGACCACGGTGGCGGCCACGGCCCACCTGGCCCACCGCCACGGCATCGCCGTCTTCGCCACGGGGGGCATCGGCGGGGTCCACCCCGAGCCCTACGACGAGAGCGCCGACCTGGTGGCCCTTTCCCGCACCCCCATCCTGGTGGTGGCCTCGGGGCCCAAGGCCATCCTGGACCTGGAGGCCACCCTGGAGCGGCTGGAGACCCTGGGGGTGGCCGTGGTGGGCTACCGCACGGACCGCCTCCCCGCCTTCTTTTCCCCCTCCTCCCCCTACCCCGTGCCCGCCGTGGTGGAGACCCCCCTCGAGGCCGCCCTGGTCCTCAAGCGCGCCCGGGAGCTGGGCCTGGGAGGGGTCCTCCTGGCCAACCCCGTCTCCCAGGGGCTTCCCTATGAGGAGGTGGCCCGGATGGTGGAGGAGGCGGGCCGCCAGGCGGCCCGGGAGGGGGTCCACGGCAAGGCCCTCACCCCCTACCTCCTGCGGAAGCTCTCCGAGCTTTCCCAGGGGGAGACGGACCGGGTCAACGAGAGGCTCCTCCTGGAGAACGCCCGGGTGGCGGCCCAGGTGGCCCTGGCCTGGGCCGGGCTAGAATAGCCTTGTGTGCGAGCTGGGCGAGAGGCTAAGGCGGGCCCGGGAGGCGAAGGGGCTTTCCCTGAAGGAGGCCGCAGAGCGCCTGGCCCTGAAGGCCAGCGTTCTGGAGGCCCTGGAGGCCTGCGGCTTTGAGGCGCTCCCCGAGCCTCCCCTGGCCCGGGGCTACCTGCGCCGCTACGCCCTCCTCCTGGGCCTGGACCCGGAGCCCCTCCTGGCCCTCTACCCCCGCCAGGCCCCGCCGCCGCCTCCCAGGAAGGGGCCCGGGAGGCGCCCTTTTCCCCTGGGGCTTTTCCTTTTCCTCCTGCTCCTTTTTGGCCTGGGCTACGGGGCCTACCTCCTCTTAAGACCCCGCCCGGTCCAGGTGGTGGAGGTGGCCCCGCCTCCTCCCTCCAAGCCCCCGGAGCGCTACCCCTTGCGGGTGGTCTCCGAGCCCCCCGGGGCCCGGGTCTACCTGGACGGCTTTTATCTGGGCCAGACCCCCCTGGAAAGCCCCCCTGTGGAGGGGGGGAAGAGGGTTTTAAGGCTGGAGCTTCCCGGCTATGAGCCCCTCGAGGCGGAGGTCCTCCTCAAGGCCCCCCTCACCCTCACCTACCGCCTGAAGCCCCTTCCCCAGCCCCCGCCCGCAAGCCCTCCCGTCCCGGTAGAGAAGGGCAAGCTGGTTCTCAAGCTGGAAGGCCGGAGCTGGCTCAGGGTCCGGCAGGGGGATAAGCGGCTTTACGAGGGCATTCCCGAGGTGGGGGCCGAGCTCAGCTTTGACCTGCCCGTGGAGGTGCGGGCCGGGAATCCCGGGGCGGTGCGGGTGATCCTGGAGGGCCAGGACCTGGGCCCCATGGGGGAGCCCGGCAAACCCGTCACCAAAAGCTTCCCCTGAAGCTTTTGCTATACTTTCCCCTTGTTGGGCCCCAAGGCCCCAGGAGGGATATGGCGAAGATCGGCTTTGTGAGCCTGGGGTGTCCCAAGGCTTTGGTGGACTCGGAACAGATCCTCTCCCGGCTCAGGGCTCTGGGCTACGAGACCAGCCCCAGCTACGAGGAGGCGGAGCTGGTCATCGTCAACACGTGTGGCTTCATCACCCCGGCCGTGGAGGAGAGCCTGGCCACCATCGGCGAGGCCTTGAAGGCCAACGGCAAGGTGGTGGTCACGGGGTGCCTGGGGGCCAGGCCCGAGGTGATCCGGGAGGCCCACCCCCAGGTGCTGGCGGTGACGGGGCCCGGGGAGGTGGAGCGGGTGCTGGAGGTGGTGCAGGCGGTCCTGCCCGCCCCTAGGGACCCCTTCTTGGACCTGATCCCGCCTCAGGTGAAGCTCACGCCCCGGCACTACGCCTACATCAAGCTCTCGGAGGGGTGCGACCACAGGTGTAGCTTCTGCATCATCCCCCAGCTTCGGGGAAGGCTCCGCTCCCGGGACGCCGCCGAGGTGTTGGCGGAAGCGTACCGGCTTGCGGCCACCGGCACCAAGGAGCTCCTCCTCATCGCCCAGGACCTTTCCGCCTACGGGGTGGACCTGGGGCATCGGGAGAGCTTCTTCGGCGACCGGCTGGTGCGGGCCCACCTCAAGGACCTCCTGGAGAACATGGCTGAGCTTGGGGTCTGGATCCGCCTCCACTACGTCTACCCCTACCCCCACGTAAAGGACCTCCTCCCCCTCATGGCCGAGGGGAAGGTCCTCCCCTACCTGGACGTGCCCCTCCAGCACGCCTCCGAGCGCATCCTGAGGCTCATGCGCCGCCCCGGGGGGTACGGGAGTCACCTCAAGACCCTGAAGGCCTGGCGGGAGGTGGTGCCGGAGCTGGCGGTGCGCTCCACCTTCATCGTGGGCTTTCCCGGGGAGACCGAGGAGGACTTTCAGATCCTCCTGGACTTTCTGGAGGAGGCGGAGCTGGACCGGGTGGGGGCCTTCACCTACTCCCCGGTGGAGGGGGCGGAGGCCAACCTCCTTCCCGATCCCGTGCCCGAGGAGGTCAAGGAGGAGCGCCTCTTTAGGCTCATGGAGCTCCAGGCCAGGATCAGCCTCAGGAAGAACCAGGGCTTCGTGGGCCGGGTCCTCGAGGTCTTGGTGGACGAGCTTCCCGAGCCGGGCCTGGCCGTGGGCCGCTCCTACCGGGACGCCCCCGGCATTGACGGGGTGGTCTACGTGGAGACGGACGGCACGGTCCGGGTGGGGGAGAGGGTCCGGGTGCGCATCACCCGGGCGGACACCCACGACCTCTTCGGGGTCCAGGCGTAGGATAGGGGCGGTATGTACATCGTCGTCGCTGGGGGCGGGGAGGTGGGGGGCGAGCTGGCCCGCACCCTGGAGAAGGCCCACGAGGTGGTGGTCATTGACCGGAACCCCCAGGCCCGGGAGCGCTTGGGCTCTTTGGACGTGAAGGTGGTGGTGGGCGGGGCCACGGACCCCGACACCCTGCGGGAGGCGGGGGTGGACCGGGCCGACCTCTTCATCGCCTGCACCGACTCCGACGAGGTGAACCTCCTGGCCTCCCTGCTGGCCAAGGGCCTGGGGTCCAGGCAGGTCCTCTGCTTCGTGGGCAAGGGGGGGTACGTGGACGTCCTGGCCGACCCCAGGACGGCGGAGATCCTGGGCACCCGCATAGACAAGGTCCTTTGGCCGCAAAGGGCCATGGCCCGGGAGATCGTGGAGGTGATCCTGGTCCCCGGGGCGGTGGACGTGGAGCTTCTGGCCGAGGGGCGGCTTCGCTTCGTGGAGTACCGGGTGAAGGAAGGGGGGCCCTACGCCCACCGCCTCCTCTGGGAGATGGCCTGGCCGGAAGGGGTCCTGGTGGTGGGGGTGGTTCGGGACGGCACCTTTTTGAGCTTTGCCCATTCCCTCTTTCCCGAGCTCGTTCTGGAGCCCGGAGACAAGCTCCTCTTCGTCACCACCGCCCGGGCCTTTCCCGAGTTGGAGGCCCACTTCGCCGTGGGGCGGGAGGTGCGCCGGGTCATGATCCTGGGCGGGGGGAACGTGGGCTTCATGGTGGCCCAGGAGCTTTTAAAAAGGCGGGTGGAGGTGGTCCTCATTGAGGCCAGCCGGGAGCGGTGCGAGTGGCTTTCCCAGGAGCTCCCCGAGGCTTTGGTCATTCACGGGGACGGCACCGACATAGAGCTTTTGGAGGCCGAGGGCATGGCGGAGGCCGACGTGGTGGTGGCCGTCACCGACAACGACGAGAAGAACCTCCTGGCTTCCCTCCTGGCCAAGCAGCTTGGGGTCAGCAAGGTCATCACCCGGGTTTCCCGCTCGGAGACCCGCCGGCTCTTTGAGCAGGTGGGCATTGACCTGGCCCTGACCCCCAGGCAGGCGGCGGTGCGCTCGGTGCTGGACTTTTTGGGGCCGGAGAACGTGGAGCACGTTTCCACCATGGACGAGAACATAGAGCTTCTGGAGGTGGAGCTTCCCGAGGCTTCCAAGGCCAAGCCCCTGCGGCACCTGGCCCTACCCGAGGTGGTTCCCGTGGCCCTGGAGCGGGACCATCGGGTGATGCTCTACCGGGAGGACCTGGAGGCCCTCCCGGGGGACCGGCTCTTCCTGGTGGCGGCCCGGGAGGTGGCGGATGAAGCCCTGGCCCAGATCCTCCGCTAGGCGGGGCCTGGGGGCGAGCCTCTACCTCCTGGGGCTCACCTACCAGGGGATGGGCTTCCTCCTTCTCCTCTTCGCCCTGGGGGCCTTTTTCCTGGGCGAGGATGCCCGGGGCTTCGCCGTGGCCGCCCTTTTGGGGGTGGGCCTTGGGCGGCTTCTCCAGGGCCTGGGCCACCCGGAGGCCCAGCCCAGACGGGCCGAGGTCTTCGCCAGCGTGGCCCTCCTTTGGTTCCTGGTGCCCGCTTTGGGGGCCGTGCCCTACTGGCTTTCCGGGGGGATGGGCTATCTGGATGCCCTCTTTGAGGCCATGTCGGGCTTCACCACCACGGGGGCCACGGTCCTTTCGGACTTCGGCCGGTTCGGCCAGAGCCTTTTCCTCTGGCGGAGCCTCACCCAGTGGATGGGGGGGATCGGCATCGTGGTGCTCTTCCTGGTGGTCTTCCCCCAGCTCCAGGTGGCGGGCCGCCAGGCCTTCTTCGCCGAGAGCACCGGGGTGGAGAAGGAGAAGCTCACCCCCAAGCTTCGGGAGACGGCCCGGGCGGTGCTAAGGGCCTACGTCCTTCTGACCCTTCTCGCCTTCGTGGCCTACCTGGTTGCTGGCATCCCCCCCTTTGAGGCCTTGGCCAACGCCCTCACCACCGCTCCCGCCGGGGGCTTCAGCCCCAACCCCAATAGCTTCGCCGCCTACGCTCCCCTGGCCCAGTGGGCGGGAACCTTCTTCATGTTCTGGGCGGGGGTGAGCTTTCTCCTGCAGTACCGCCTCCTCTTCCGGCGGGAGACAAGGCCTCTCATCCAGGACGCCGAGTTTCGCGCCTACACGGGGATCGTGCTGCTGGCGGGGCTGGCCCTGGCCTTTTACCTTTACACCCATCACCTCTATGGCCTCGAGGCCAGCCTCCGACACGCCTTCTTCCAGGTGGTCTCCATCCTCACCACCACCGGCTTCGCCAGCGTGGACTTCGCAAAGTGGGTGGTCCCCGCCCAGGCCATCCTGGTCCTTTTGATGTTCATCGGGGGAAGCGCGGGCTCGGGAGCGGGCGGCATCAAGGTGGTGCGCTGGCTTCTCCTCTTCGGCTTTCTGCGCCGGGAGATCACCCGCACCCTCCACCCCAAGGCCGTCCTCCCCTTAAGGCTGGGCGGGCGGGTGGTGGGGGAGGAGGCCCTGAGGCAGGTTTCCGTTTTCGTCTTCCTTTACACCCTCTTGTTCGGCGTGGGAGCAGTGATCATCGCCCTACTGGAAAAGGACTTTGTGGTGGCCTTCACCGCCAGCGCCCAGGCTATCGGCAACATCGGTCCTGGGCTTGGCGAGGTGGGGCCCTTTGGTTCCTACGCTGGGCTTCACCCCCTTTCCAAGGTGGTCCTCATCCTGGAGATGTGGGCGGGCCGGATAGAGATCCTGCCCGTTTTCCTCCTCTTTAGCCCCGAGCTTTGGCGGAGGCTCAGGTGATACTACCCCATGCTGGCTTGCGCCAGCACGGGGGCCCCGGCAAAAGGTTCCTGGGGAAGTTACCAGGCATGGTAGGCCGAAGAAACTGGGCGAGGCCCTGAGGGTTTATAATCTTTCCCCATGAGGACGCTAGGCCACATCACCGCCATGCCCAGGCTCCCCGAGGCCATTGGGGGGCTTAAGGAGCTGGCTTACAACCTCTGGTGGAGCTGGAACCCGGAGGCGGCGGAGCTTTTCCAGGAGATAGACCCCGTGCTCTGGAAGCGCTTCCGCGGCAACCCGGTCAAGCTCCTCCTGGAGGCCGACCCCGCCCGGCTTTCGGCCCTGTGCGCCACGGGCTACCCCGCCCGGGTCCAGGCGGTGGTCCAGGCCCTCAGGGACTACCTGAAGGCCCGGGAGGTCAAAAAGGGTCCCCTGACCGCCTACTTCTCCGCCGAGTACGGCTTCCATAGCTCCCTGCCCATCTACTCCGGGGGGCTTGGGGTTTTGGCGGGGGACCACGTGAAGGCCGCCAGCGACCTGGGGCTCAACCTGGTGGGCGTGGGGATCTTCTACCACCAGGGCTACTTCCACCAGCGCCTCTCCCCCGAGGGGGCCCAGGTGGAGGTTTATGAAACCCTGCGCCCCGAGGAGCTTCCCCTCCTCCCGGTCCTGGACGGCGAGGGGAGGCCCCTCAAAGTGGCCGTGGACTTCCCCGGGCGGGTGGTCCACGTGGGGGGCTACCGGGTCCAGGTGGGGGCGGTGCCCGTCTTTCTCCTCACCACCGACCTCCCGGAGAACGCCCCCGAGGACCGGGCCATCACCGCCAGGCTCTACGCCCCGGGTCTGGAGATGCGCATCCAGCAGGAGATGATCTTGGGCATCGCCGGGGTGCGCTTCCTCAGGGCTTTGGGCCTGAGCCCCCAGGTGTTCCACATGAACGAGGGGCACTCCGCCTTTTTGGGCCTGGAGCGGGTGCGGGAGCTGGTCGCCGAGGGCCACCCCTTCCCCGTGGCCCTGGAGTTAGCCCGGGCCGGGGCCCTCTTCACCACCCACACCCCCGTTCCTGCCGGGCACGACGCCTTCCCCCTGGAACTCATAGACCGCTACCTGGGGGGCTTCTTTGAGAAGATGGGCACAGACCGGGAGGGCTTTTTACGGCTGGCTCTCGAGGAGAAGCCCTGGGGTCAGGTCTTCTCCATGTCCAACCTGGCCCTTTCCACCAGCCACCAAGCGGGCGGGGTGAGCCGCCTCCACGGCGAGGTCTCCCGGCAGATGTTCCACCACCTCTGGCCCGGCCTCCTTTTGGAGGAGGTGCCCATCGGCCACGTGACCAACGGGGTCCACACCTGGACCTTCCTCCATCCCCGCCTCCGCCGCCACTACGCCGAGGTCTTCGGCCCCGAGTGGCTGAAGTCCCCCGAGGACCCCGCCACCTGGAAGGTGGAGGGCCTGGGGGAGGAGTTCTGGCGCATCCACAAGGACTTAAGGGCCGAGCTGGTGCGGGAGGTGCGGCACCGGGTCCTGGAGCAGCGCCGCCGCAACGGGGAAAGCCCAAGCCGCCTGAAGGCGGCGGAGCGCCTTTTGGACCCCGAGGTCCTCACCATCGGCTTCGCCCGGCGCTTCGCTACCTACAAGCGGGCGGTCCTCCTCTTTAAAGACCCGGAGCGCCTCCTCAAGATCCTTCGGGGGCCTTACCCCGTGCAGTTCGTCTTCGCCGGGAAGGCCCACCCCAAGGACGAGCCCGGCAAGGCCTACCTGCAGGAGCTGGTGGCCAAGATCAGGGAGTACGGCCTCGAGGACCGCATGGTGGTCCTGGAGGACTACGACATGTACCTGGCCCGGGTCCTGGTCCACGGCTCCGACGTCTGGCTCAACACCCCTCGCCGCCCCATGGAGGCTAGCGGCACCAGCGGCATGAAGGCGGCCTTGAACGGGGTCTTGAACCTGAGCGTCCTGGACGGCTGGTGGGCCGAGGCCTACAACGGCAAGAACGGCTTCGCCATCGGCGACGAGCGGGTCTACGAGAGCGAGGAGGCCCAGGACATGGCGGATGCTCAGGCCCTTTACGACGTCCTGGAAGGCGAGGTCCTGCCCCTCTTCTACGCCAAGGGACCCGAGGGGTACTCCTTGGGCTGGCTCTCCATGGTCCAGGAAAGCCTCCGCACCGTGGGCCCGCGCTTTAGCGCCCACCGGATGGTGGGGGAGTACGCCCTTCTTTACGCCCAAGGGGCCGAGATGGGGAAGAAAGCGGAGGGGCTTAAGGACCTCCTCCAGGCCTTCCACCAGGCCCTCCCCGCCTTCCACGCCCTCGGCTTTAGCGTTGAGGGGCCCAGCCACCAGACCCTGAACGGGGAGGCCCTCAGGGTGCGGGCCTGCCTCGAGGGGGAGGTCCCCGAGGTCTTAAGGCCCTTTTTGGAGGTCCAGCTGGTGGCCAAAAGGAGCACGGGGGAGGTGGAGATCGTCCCCTTGGCCCCGGGGGAAGGCGGCTACGAGGTGGCCTACTGGCCCTCCCGTCCGGGAAGCTACGCCTACGGGGTGCGCCTGGCCCTCAGGCACCCCGTCACCGGGCGGGTGAACTGGGTTCGCTGGGCCTGAGGCCACCTGGCGCTGGCATTCCTCTCAGGCCAAGAGGAGGCCCATTCCCGAGGGCCAGCGAGCCCGGCTTTTCGTGTATAATCCCCCCGTGCCTTTTCAGGAGGTGGCCCATGCGTAAAGCCCTGGTGTTTCTCGGCATCCTGGCCCTCGGCCTCGCCTTCGCCCAGGTGCGGACCTTTGACCAGATCAAGAAGAGCGGGGAGATCCGCATCGGCACCGAAGGGGCCTTTCCCCCCTTCAACTACTTTGACGAGAAGAACCAGCTCACCGGCTTTGAGATAGACCTGGGCAACACCATTGCCAAGAAGCTGGGCCTGAAGCCCAAGTGGATCGCCCAGTCCTTTGACAGCCTCCTCATCCAGCTCAACCAGGGGCGGTTTGACTTCGTCATCGCCTCCCACGGCATCACCGAGGAGCGGGCCAAGGCGGTGGACTTCACCAACCCCCACTACTGCACCGGGGGCATTATCGTCAGCAAGAAGGGTGGGCCCAAGACCAAGAAGGACCTTCAGGGCAAGGTGGTGGGGGTGCAGATCGGCACCACCTACATGGAGGCGGCCCAGAAGATTCCCGGGGTCAGGCAGGTGCGCACCTACCAGAAGGACCCCGAGGCCCTGCAGGACCTCCTGGCGGGCCGCATAGATGCCTGGATCACCGACCGCTTCGTGGCCAAGGAGGCCATTAAGGAGAGGAAGCTGGAGGGCACCCTCCAGCTGGGCGAGCTGGTCTTCCAAGAGCGGGTGGCCATGGCGGTGGCCAAGGGCAACAAGAGCGGCCTGGACGTCCTCAACAAGGCCCTGGCCGACCTGATGAAGGACGGCACCTACGCCCAGATCTCCAAGAAGTGGTTCGGGGAGGACGTGCGCTGCAGGTAGTTCCTTACGGGCCCGGGAGTTTTCCCCTCCTGGGCCCTTTTCTTGACCCATGAAGCCCATCCTCTTGCGCTGGCTTCTTTGGCTGGTCCTCCTCTTCCTGGGGTACGTGGCCTTCTTCGCCCTTTTGGGGGCGGCTTTGGAGCGCTACTTCCTCCTCGCCGGCTTCGGCCCTGAGCGGGCGGCCTCCGCCGGGAGGGCCATGGCGGAGGGGGCGGAGATCACCCTGAAGCTCACCCTGATCTCCGGTCTGGCGGGGCTCGTCATCGGGGTTCTGGCGGGGATGGCCCGGCTTTCCAGCCGGGCCTGGGTGCGCCTTCCCGCCACCTTTTACATCTGGGTCACCCGGGGCACCCCTCTTTTGGTACAGATCCTCTTCGCCTACAACGCCTTGCCCTTCCTCCTCCAGCCCCTATGGCCGGGGGCGCAGCAGGCCCTCACCCCCTACTGGGCGGCCTTCATCGCCCTCTCCTTCAACGTGGGGGCCTACAACGCCGAGGTGGTGCGGGCGGGCATCCAGGCCATCCCCAAGGGGCAGTGGGAGGCCGCCTGGTCCTTGGGCCTTTCCCCGGTGGACACCATGCGCTTCGTGGTCCTGCCCCAGGCCCTGCGCATCGTGGTCCCCCCCCTGGTCAACAACCTGGTGGCCCTTCTCAAGGACTCCTCCTTGGCCAGCGTCATCACCCTGACGGAGCTCGCCCTTTCCGGCCAGCGCATCATCTCCGCCACCTTCCGTCCGGTGGAGGTCTACTTGGCTGTGGCCGCCATCTACCTCCTCCTCACCACGGTGCTGACCCAGTTCACCAACCGCCTGGAGGAGAGGCTCAAGGTGGCGGGCCGCTAGGGGTTGCGGGTTCTAGGGTGGCGGGGTATACTTCCTTGGGTCTAAAGGAGGTGGTTTATGCGAATGAAGCGCGTGGTTTTGGCGGCACTGGCCTTCCTGGGGCTCGGCTTGGCCCAGGAGTTCCTCACCATCGGCTCCGGCTCCACCACGGGGGTCTACTTCCCCGTGGCCACGGGCATGGCCAAGCTGGTCAACGACGCCAACGTGGGCATCCGGGCCAACGCCCGCTCCACGGGTGGGAGCGTGGCCAACATCAACGCCATCGCCGCCGGGGAGTTTGAGATGGCCCTAGCCCAGAACGACATCAGCTTCTACGCCTTCCAAGGGTGCTGCATCACCGCCTTTGACGGCAGGCCGGTGAAGGGCATCCGGGCCCTGGCCGCCCTCTACCCCGAGGTGGTCCACATCGTGGCCCGGGCCGACGCCGGCATCCGCACCGTGGCCGACCTCAAGGGCAAGCGGGTGGTGGTGGGTGACGTGGGCTCGGGCACCGAGCAGAACGCCCGGCAGATCCTCGAGGCCTACGGCCTCCGCTTTGAGGACCTGGGCCAGGCCATCCGGGTGAGCGCCACCCAGGGCATCCAGCTCATGCAGGACAAGCGGGCCGACGCCCTCTTCTACACCGTGGGCCTGGGGGCCTCCGCCATCCAGCAACTGGCCCTCACCACCCCCATCACCCTGGTGGCCGTGGACCTGGGCAAGGTCCAGGCCATCGCCAAGAAGTACCCCTTCTACGTGGGCTTCAACATCCCCGGGGGCACCTACAAGGGGGTGGACGTGACCACGCCCACGGTGGCGGTCCAGGCCATGCTCATCGCCTCCGAGAAGCTCTCCGCCGACACGGTCTACAAGTTCATGAAGGCCGTTTTCGGCAACCAGGAGGCCTTCAAGAAGATCCACCCCAACCTGGAGCGCTTCTTCAGCCTGCAGAGGGCCGTCAAGGGCCTTCCTATCCCCCTCCACCCCGGGGCGGAGCGCTTCTACAAGGAAGTGGGGGTTCTGAAGTAGCCTTGGCCTAGCGCCTGGGGGGCCCTGCTTGGGGCCCCTTTTCTCTCGGAGGAGGTATGGAGAAGGACGCTTCGCTGTTGCTGGAGGAAAGCGAGCTGGGGGGAAGGAGGCCCAAGGGGTGGGCTCGGCACGTCCTTTTCGCTTTGGCGGTGGCCTGGAGCCTTTTCCAGCTCTGGGCCACGGAGGTGGGCACCCTGGACCCCATCCGCCTCAGGGCCATCCACCTGGGCTTCGCCCTGGCCCTGGCCTTTCTGGCCTACCCAGGAAGGCGGGGCCCCAGGGACCGGGTTCCCCTAGGGGATTGGGTTCTCGCCCTTCTGGGGGTGGCGGGGGCCCTTTACGTGGTGGTGGACTATTACGGCATCACCCAGATCCGGGGCGGGATTCCCAGCGAGCGGGATGTCTTCTTCGGCACCCTGACCCTTTTGGTCCTCTTCCTGGCGGCCTGGCGGGTGGTGGGGCCCGCCCTGCCCATTATCGCCTCGGTCTTCGTCCTCTACGCCCTCACCGGGCCCAAGGGGCTTCTCCCCTTCACCCTTCCCCCCTGGCTCCAGCTCCATGCGGGGAGCCAGTGGAGCCACCTGATGGGCCAGCTCTACACCACGGCGGAGGGCATCTTCGGGGTGCCTTTGGGGGTTTCCGCCACCTTCGTCTTCCTCTTCGTCCTCTTTGGCGCCCTTCTGGAGAAGGCGGGGGCGGGGCGCTTCTTCATCCAGGCGGCCTACGCTCTCCTGGGCCACTTCCGCGGGGGGCCCGCTAAGGCGGCGGTGGTGGCCAGCGCCCTGACCGGGGTGGTCTCGGGGAGTTCGGTTTCCAACGTGGTCACCACGGGCACCTTCACCATTCCCCTGATGAAGCGGGTGGGCTACCCGCCGGAGAAGGCGGGGGCGGTGGAGGTGGCCAGCTCCTCCAACGGCCAGCTCATGCCCCCGGTCATGGGGGCGGCGGCCTTCATCATGGCGGAGTTTCTGGGCATCCCCTACGCCAACCTGATCCTGATCGCCCTAGTGCCCGCCCTTCTGGCCTACGCCACCCTCTTCATCACCGTGCACCTCGAGGCCCTGCGCCTGAGCCTCAAGGGGGTGCCCCGCTCCGAGCTCCCGCCCCTCGCCCCCATTCTCCGCTCCGGCTTCCACTACCTCTTGCCCCTCGTCTACCTCATCTACGCCCTGGTGGCCCTGCGGCTCACCCCCGAGCGGGCGGCCTTGAACACCATCTTCCTTATGGCCCTCCTCATCGTTTTGCAGGAGGTCTGGCGGGCCTGGCGGGGTGGGGCGGGGCTGGGGCCTGGGTTCCTTAGGGGATTCCGGCTTCTCCTGGAGGGCCTCGAGGCCGGCGCCAGGGGCATGGTGGGCATCGCCTTGGCCACGGCCAGCGCCGGCGTCATCGTGGGCATCGTCACCATGACCGGCCTCGGCTTCGGGCTCACGGACATCGTGGAGAGGCTCTCCGGAGGGAACCTGATCCTGGTCTTGGTCCTGGCCCAGCTCACGAGCCTCCTCCTGGGCATGGGGCTTCCCACCACGGCCAACTACATCGTCATGGCCTCCCTGGTGGTCCCCGTGGTCCTTGGGCTTTCCGAGAAGGCGGGCTACCCTGTGCCCCCGGTGGCCGCCCACATGTTCGTCTTCTACTTCGGCATCATGGCCGACTCCACCCCTCCCGTGGCCCTGGCCGCCTACGCCGCCAGCGCTATCGCCCGCTCGGACTTCTGGAGGACAGCGGTCCAGGGCTTCGTCTATGAGCTCAGAACCGCCCTTCTCGCCTACATGTTCTTCTTCAACCCCAAGCTCCTCCTCCTGGGGGTGGGTTCTTGGGGCGAGGGAGCCTGGATCTTCCTCACCGCCCTTTTGGGCATGACCGCCTTCAGCGCCAGCCTGGTGGGCTTTTTGCACAAGCCCACCACGCTTCTGGAGAGGGCCTTTCTCATGGCGGCGGCCCTCGCCCTGGTGGTGCCGGGCCTGGTCACGGACCTCCTGGGCTTCGGCCTTTTTGGCCTTGTCTATCTCTGGCAGCGGGTGCGAAAATAGCGGGAAGTGGAACCCATCATCAAGATCCACAACCTGCACAAGTGGTTTGGCCCCCTGCACGTCCTGAAGGGCATCAACCTGGAGGTAGCCCCCGGGGAGAAGCTGGTCATTATCGGCCCCTCGGGCTCGGGGAAGAGCACCCTGATCCGCACGGTCAACCGCCTGGAGGACTTCCAGGAGGGGGAGGTGGTGGTGGACGGGCATAACGTCAAAGACGAGAAGGCCCTCCGGGCGGTGCGGCGGGAGGTGGGGATGGTCTTCCAGCAGTTCAACCTCTTCCCCCACATGACGGTCCTGGAGAACATCACCCTGGCCCCCATGCGGGTACGGGGCTGGTCCCGGGAGAAGGCGGAGAGGAAGGCCTTGGAGCTTCTTGAGCGGGTGGGGATTCTGGACCAGGCGGGGAAGTACCCGGGGCAGCTTTCCGGGGGCCAGCAGCAGCGGGTGGCCATCGCCAGGGCTTTGGCCATGGAGCCCAAGGTGATGCTCTTTGACGAGCCCACGAGCGCCCTAGACCCGGAGATGGTGGGGGAGGTGTTGGACGTGATGCGGGACCTGGCCCGGGGCGGGATGACCATGCTGGTGGTGACCCACGAGATGGGGTTTGCCCGGGAGGTGGCGGACCGGGTGATCTTCATGGACGGGGGGCAGATCGTGGAGGAGGGGAGGCCGGAGGAGATCTTCAGCCGCCCCAAGGAGGAGAGGACCAAAAACTTCTTGCAAAGGGTCCTGCACCACTAGGTATGGAGGGGCTTTTCCGGGCCCTTTTAGACCCCAAGGGGGACCCTGGCCTTAGGCGGCTTGGCCTCAGGCTCTACGCCCTTGGGCTTCTGGCCTTCCACGGGGTGGCTTTGGCAGTCCTGAGTTTCCTTCTGCCGCAGGCTTCCCACCCTGCCCTTTGGACCTTGGCCTTCTTAGGGGCGGGGTGGCTCTACCTCCAGGCTCAGGGATCGTTGCGGGCGGGAAAGGGGCCTTTAGCCCCTTTGCTGGCCGTGGGCCTGGGGGCCTCGGCCTTTTTCTTTCTGGGGGTGATGGGGCTTCTTTTGCGGCCTCTTGGGCTTCTCCTTTTGCCCCTTGGCCTTGGGGTTTTCCTCATCCTCCTTTGGCAGGGGGAGGGCCGGCTTTTAAGAAGACCGGGAGGAGGTCCTTGAGGCGGACCTGGGCCAGGGCCTGGACCTCTTGAAGCCTTTCCCAGGCCCGTTTCTGGCCCAGCTGGTAGACCAGGGAGATCTTGCCGTGGTCAAAGGTGTCTATGGGGAAGGGGGGGTCCAGGGCGATGACCAGGTCGGCCTCCTTGAGGGCCAGCTCTTTGAGGCGGCGGCGGCTGGCCTCCCCCGCCAGGAGGGCGGCCTCGAGGGCCGTCCTGGGCGGCTCCTTGGGCGGCGGGTTGGACACGTCCACGGCCACCACCTTGGGGAAGAGGGCCCTGGCTGCCCGCACGGGCACCTTCTCCGCCACGTCTCCGTCCACCAGAAGCCGCCCTTCCCACGCCACGGGGGGAAAGAGGCCGGGGATGGCCATGCTGGCGAGGACGGCCTTGTAGACCGGGCCCCGCCTCAGGACCACGGCCTCGCCCGTCAGGAGGTCTGCGGCCTGGATGGCCAGGGGGATGGGGCTTTCCTCCAGGAGGGCATCGCCGAAGAGGGCCTTCAGGCCCTCCTCCAGCCGCCCGGCCTCGGCCAGGTGGGGGCGGCGGAGGCCCCCGAAGAGGCGGGCGAGGACCCTCAGGCCGCCTCCCTGGGCCAGGCGGGCCAGATCGGGGTCAAAGATGGCCTCGTGCACCTTGTAGGGGTCCTTGTGGCCGAAGGCGAAGCCGGCGGCGGCCAGGGCCCCCGCGGAGCTTCCCGAGAGGCCCCGGATGGGCACCTTGGCCTTTTCCAGGACCTCGAGGACCCCGAGGTGGGCGTAGCCCCTGACACCTCCACCGCCAAGCGCCAAGGCCACGCCCCGCATACCTTTAGAATATCCGCATGCGGCCCGACCTTTCCCGTGTGCCCGGGGTCCTGGGGGAGATCGCCAGGAGGCGGGCCCTGGAGGTGGCCTCCTCCCCTCTCCCCGAGCCGCCCGCCGTGCCTTCTTTCGCCCAGGCCCTGGCCCTCCCCGGCCTTTCCCTCATCGCCGAGGTCAAGCGGCAGAGCCCCTCCGAGGGCCGTATTAGGGAGGTGGACCCGGTGGAGGCCGCCTTGGCCTACGAGCGGGGCGGGGCCAGGGCCTTAAGCGTCCTCACCGAGCCCCACCATTTTGGGGGAAGCCTGGAGGACCTAAAGAGGGTGCGTCAGGCGGTGGGCCTTCCCCTCCTGCGCAAGGACTTCGTGGTGGACCCCTTCATGCTGGAGGAGGCCAGGGCCTTTGGGGCCAGCGCCGTCCTCCTCATCGTGGCCCTTCTCTCGGAGCTGACCGGGGCCTACCTAGAAAGGGCCAGGGCCCTGGGCCTCGAGGCCCTGGTGGAGGTCCACACGGAAGAGGAGCTGGAGCTGGCCCTGGAGAGCGGGGCCGAGATCCTTGGCATCAACAACCGGGACCTGGTGAGCCTGAGGGTGGACCTCGCCACCGCCCCCAGGCTGGGCCGGCTCGCCCGGGAGCGGGGCTTTGGGGGCCTTCTGGTGGCGGAGTCGGGCTACGCCAGGAGGGAGGACCTGGAGGGCTTGCACGGGCTTTTTGACGCTGTCTTGGTGGGCACAAGCCTCATGAGGAAGCCCGACTTGGCGGAGGCCGTGCGGGAGCTTGTAGGATAGGGCCATGCTCCTGATCCCCGCCGTGGACCTAAAAGGCGGCCAGGCGGTGCGCCTCCTGGAGGGGGACCCTTCCCGGGAGACCCCCTACGGGGACCCGGTGCTGGCCGCCTTGCGCTTCCAGGAGGAGGGGGCGCGCTACCTGCACCTGGTGGACCTGGACCGGGCTTTGGGCACCGGCCACAACCGGGAGGCTGTGGAAGCGATCCGCAAGGCCCTCAGGATCCCCTTTGAGCTGGCCGGGGGGATCCGGAGCCTGGAGGCCTTGCGCGAGGCCCTGGCCCTGGGGGCGGACCGGGCGGTGGTGGGCACGGTGGCCGTGAAGGAGCCGGACCTCCTTGAGGCCATGCTGGCCGAGGCTGGCCCTGAGCGCCTGGCCGTGGCCCTGGACGCCAGGGGGCTATCGGTGGTGGTCTCGGGCTGGCAGGAAAGGGCCTCCGTCTCCGCCTTGGACCTTCTTTCCCGGTGGGCGGCCATGGGGGTGCGCACCCTCATCTACACCGATGTGCGCCGGGATGGGACCCTCATGGGCCTGGACCTGGAGGTCGTGGCCCGGGTCCGGGAGGCCTGGCCCCACACCCTGATCGCCGGGGGTGGGATCGCCGGGCTTCAGGACCTTCTAGGCCTGAAGGCCTTGGGCGTGGAGGGGGCCATCCTGGGCAAAGCCCTTTACGAGGGGCGAATCCGGCTTTCCGAGGCCCTGGAGGTGGTATGAAGCTTTTGGGCTGGGTGTTCCTTCTCGTGAGCCTGGGCGTGGTGGGGGCGGGGGCGTACCTCTACTACGCCTACCCCTTCTTGGAGGTGCCCTCCCCCTTGGGGCCCCTTCCCCTTTACGCCCTCCTGCCCGGGGCCTACTCTTTGGGGCTCCTGATGGGGGGGCTTTGGGCCTTGGCCCTCTGGCTTGGGGGCGTGAGGGAAAGGAGGCGGCTTGTACGGGAGATCAGGCGGCTTCAGGGGGAGGTGAACGCCCTGAAGCGGGAGAGGATAGAGGAGATCCCCAGGATCCCCGACCGGGACGAGGCATGAGCCGCCTCCGCTGGCGCCTCCTTTCCCTGCCTCCTCTTCCGGAGTGGCGGGAGGTCATGGAGGCCTTCGGGGTGGGGCCTGAGGCGGCCCTGGCCCTCTGGTACCGGGGGGTGCGGCGCAAGGAGGACCTGGACCCGCCCCTTCGCCTTCTTCCCCTAAAGGGCCTGGAAGAGGCCGTGGACCTCCTCCTGAAGGCCATACGGGAGGGAAAGAGGATCCGCGTCCACGGGGACTACGATGCCGATGGCCTCACGGGCACGGCCATCCTGGTGCGGGGCCTCACCGCTTTGGGGGCCAGGGTCCACCCCTTCATCCCCCACCGCCTCGAGGAGGGCTACGGGGTCCTCATGGAAAGGGTGCCCGAGCACCTCGAGGCCGCCGAGGTCTTCCTCACCGTGGACTGCGGCATCGCCAACCACGCCGAGCTTAAGGAGCTCGTGGAAAACGGGGTGGAAGTCCTGGTCACCGACCACCACACGCCCAAGGAAGCCCCGCCCCCCGGGGTGGTCCTCCACCCCGCCTACACCCCGGGCCTGGGCGAGCACCCCACGGGGGCCGGGGTGGCCTTCCTCCTCCTCTTTGCCCTTCACGAGAGGCTTGGCCTGCCCCCTCCCCTGGAGTACGCCGACCTGGCCGCTCTTGGCACCATCGCCGACGTGGCCCCCTTGTGGGGCTGGAACCGGGCCCTGGCCAAGGAGGGCCTGGCCCGTATGGCCACCTCGGCCTGGGTGGGCCTCAGGCTTCTGGCCCAGGCCGTGGGCTACACGGGCCAGGCCGACGAGGTGGCCTTCCGCATCGCCCCACGCATCAACGCGGCGAGCCGCCTGGGGGAGGCGGAAAAGGCCCTCAAGCTCCTCCTCACCGATAGCGAGGAGGAGGCGCGGGAGCTGGTGGAGGAGCTTAACCGGCTGAACGCCCGCCGCCAGACCATAGAGGAGGCCATGCTCCGCCGCCTCCTGCCCCAGGTGGACCCGGAGGAGAGGGCCATCGTCCTTCGGGACGAGGAGGGGCACCCCGGGGTCATGGGCATCGTGGCGAGCCGCATTCTGGAGGCCACCCTTAGGCCCGTCTTCCTGGTGGCCCAGGGGAAGGGCACGGTGCGGAGCCTTGCGCCCATAAGCGCCGTGGAGGCCCTTAAGAGCGTGGAGGACCTCCTAAAGCGCTTTGGGGGGCATAAGGAGGCGGCGGGATTCGCCATGGACGAGGCCCGCTTTCCCGAGCTGAAAAGAAGGCTTCTGGAATACGCCGCTCGCTTCCCCGAGCCCGAGCTCGAGGTCCCCCTCCTGGCCCCCCTCCCCGCCCCGGGCTTTCTGGCCCAGGTCTACCGGGAGCTGGAGCTCCTGAAGCCCTACGGGGCGGGCAACCCCGAGCCCCTTTTCCTCCTCCAGGGAAGCCCGGAGGAGGCCCGCACCATGGGGGAGGGGCGGCATCTGGCCTTCCGCCTGCAGGGGGTGCGGGTGGTGGCCTGGCGCATGGGGGGGCTTGCGGTGCCCAGGGAGGTGGAGGTGGCGGGCCTCCTCACGGAAAACGCCTGGAGCGGGAGCGTGAGCTACGAGGTCCAGGCGGTCCACCTGCGGGAGCCGGGGGAGCTAGAGGGGGGCCTCACGGCCTTCGCCTTCCCCCTGAGGCTGGAAGAGGCCCTGGCCCGGGCCAGGATGGGGGAGGGGGTCTACATCCCCGGGGACAACCCGGAGGGCCTGGAATACGCCCGAAAGAAGGGCTTCCGCCTCCTCCCTCCCGAGGAGGCCCCCATCTGGCTGGGCCTTCCCCCAAACCCGGTGGCCGTGGAGCGGGTGGAGGTGGCCCTGGGCCGGGAGGCCCGGGCCCGGCTGGCCTCGCCCCCCATCCTGGCCACGCCGGCAGAAAGGCTCAAATCCCTGACCGCCCGCCGCCTCCTTCTGGCCTACGAGAGGGGGCACGCTCCCCTTTTCAGCGAGGCCCTTCTGGCCTATTGGGAGGTGAACAGTGTACAAGCAGCCGCGGGAAGCCCATGAGGCGAGGGTCTACACCCGGGCCTACCGGGTGTATGGCCTCATCTACCTGGTGCCGGGGGCGGGCACGGCCGACCTCCTGAACGCCGAAAGGGCCTACCGGCCCGTGACCGGGGCCCTCGTTTACACCCCGGGCTTTCGCCACCCGCCCGAGGCCCGAGAGCTCAAGGCCAGCACCGGGTTTCTCGCCTTGAGGAAGGAGAGGATCCAGTGGGTGGCGGGGGGAAGGCCCTCCGAGCCCCGCACCAGCCCCGGCCTTCTGGAGAGGCGCCGCCTGGCCTTCCTCTTCGGGGACTACCTCTTGGCGGGGGAGCTCCAGGTACCCAAGGGGGCGCGGCTTTCCGACTTCCTCTCCCAGGCCAAGCCCTTCCAGACCCTCCTCGAGGCCAACCTCTACGCCCTGACCCCGGATAAGCCCATCGTGGACCTGGAGCCCTTGGAGCGTTTCCCCTTCGTCACCGTGAACCTGCGCCTTGTGGAGGCCATTGCCGAGGCCCCCGGCGGGGCTCAGGATCCCAGGCTCACCCTATTTGGCTAAGGGCCTCCCGGATCCTGTCCGCCTGGGC
Organism: Thermus aquaticus; assembly: GCF_001280255.1. Taxonomy (NCBI): domain Bacteria; kingdom Thermotogati; phylum Deinococcota; class Deinococci; order Thermales; family Thermaceae; genus Thermus; species Thermus aquaticus. Next base: position 1,339,397 of record NZ_LHCI01000106.1, read on the forward strand.
CAGGTTCTCCTTTAGCCTCGCCTCCTCGGCCTCCACCACCTCCTTTGGGGCCTTTTCCCGGAAGCCGGGGGAGGCGAGCTTCTTCCGGCTCCTCTCCGCCAGCTCCAAAAGCTCCTTCAGGCGTTTTTCCTGGCGGCGCTTCCACTCCTCCACGTCAAGGAGGCCCTCTAAGGGCATCCTCACCGTCACCCGGGGCATGGCCTTGACCAGGGCCTTTTCCGGGCGCTCCTCTAGAAGCTCGGCCCGGGCCAGGAAGCGGAAGACGGGGAGGTTTTCCGCCACGGAGGCGGCATCCCCCTCCAAATAGACCCGGACCTCCTCCCCCTGGGGAAGCCCCGCCTCCGCCTTCAGGGCCCTGACGGCGCTCACCGCCTGCTTGAGGACCTCAAACCGGGCCTCGGCCTCCGGGTCCTGGGGGCCGGGCTCGGGCCAGGCCTCGAGGGCCAGCTCCTCCCTGCCCGTCAGGGCCTGGTAGAGCTCGCTGGTGATGAAGGGCATGATGGGGTGGAGGAGCTTGAGGAGGGTGGCCAGGCTCTCCTCCAGAGTCCTCAGGGTGTGGGCGTTCCCAGCCTTCAGGGCGGGCTTGGAGGCCTCCAGGTACCAGTCGCAGAACTCGCTCCAGATGAGCTCGTAGACCTCCCGGGCGGCCTGGGCCAGGTCCAGGGCCTCGTAAAGAGCGGTGATCTCCTCCACGCCCCGGGCCAGGCGGCTTTTCATGAAGCGGTCCGCCAGGGTGGGGGCGTCCTCCTTGGGGCTAAAGCCCTCCCGGGAGAGGAGGACGAAGCGGGCGGCGTTGTAGAGCTTGTTGGCGAAGTTCCTGGCCATCTCCAGCCAGCGGAGGTCCAGCCTTATGTCCTGCCCCCCCGTGGCCAGGTAGGTGAGGGCGAAGCGGAGGGCGTCGGCGCCGTAGCGCTCCACCATCTCCAGGGGGTCAATGACGTTCCCCTTGGACTTGGACATCTTCTGGCCCTTCTCGTCCAGGACCAGGCCGTGGAGGAGGACGGTCTTGAAGGGCCTTTCCCCCATGAAGTGGTAGCCGGAGACCTCCATGCGGGAGACCCAGAGGAAGAGGATGTCGTACCCCGTCACCAGGACGTCCCCGGGGTAGAAGGCCTTCAGGTCCTCGGTCTTTTCAGGCCAGCCCAGGGTGGAAAGGGGCCAGAGGGCCGAGGAGAACCAGGTGTCAAAGACGTCCTCGTCCCGCTTCAGGCTTTGGCTTCCGCAGGCCTCGCAGGCCGTGGGGTCTTCCAGGTAGCTTTCCGGCTTGGGGACGTTGACCGCCCCGCAGTCCTGGCAGTACCAGGCGGGGATCTGGTGCCCCCACCAGAGCTGGCGGGAGATGTTCCAGTCCCGGACGTTCCTAAGCCAGTCCATGTTGACCTTCTTCCACCTCTCGGGGACGAAGGCGATCTCGTCCCGCTCCAGGCCCTTTAGGACCTCCTCCGCCAGGGGCTTCATCCTGAGCCACCACTGGGGGAAGATGGCGTATTCCAAGGGGGTGCCGCAGCGGGAGCAGGTGGCGAGGGCGATGGTGTAGTCCTCTTCCTTCACCAGGTGGCCCGCCTCCTGGAAGAGGGCCACCGCCTTTTTGCGGGCCTCAAAGCGGTCAAGCCCCCTCAAGGGCTCGGGCACCCTCTCCCCCTCCATCCGGCCCTCGAGGTTGATGACGGAGACGGGCGTGAGGCCATGCCTTTCCCCGATCTCGTAGTCCAGGGGGTCGTGGGCGGGGGTCACCTTCAGGGCCCCGGTGCCGAACTCCCGCTCCACGGCGGGGTCGGCCAGGATGGGGATCCAGATGTCGGTGAGGGGGATCCGGGCCTTCTTGCCGATGAACGCCTGGTAGCGCTCGTCCTCGGGGTGGACGGCGATGGCCTGGTCGGCGAAGACGGTCTCGGGGCGGACGGTGGCGATCTCTATGTACCCGCCCCCTTCCACCTCGTAGCGGAGGGTGTAGAGCTTGCCCGGGGTGGGTTCGGTCTCCACCTCCAGGTCCGAGAGGGTGGTCTCGCACCGGGGGCACCAGTTGACGAGCCTGGGGGCCCGGTAGGCCAGGCCCTCGTGGTAGTAGCGGCTGAAGGCGTAGCGCACCGCCCGGGAGCGGGCTTCGTCCATGGTGAAGGCCTCCCGGCTCCAGTCGGCGCTGGCTCCCAGGCGCTTAAGCTGCCGGAGGATGGTCCCCCCGGACGCCTCCTTCCACTGCCAGACTCGCTTCAGGAACTCTTCCCGCCCCAGGTCGTGCCGGGTCTTGCCCTCTTTTAAGAGGAGCCTTTCCACCACCACCTGGGTGGCGATGCCGGCGTGATCGGTGCCGGGGAGCCAGACCGCCTCAAACCCCCGCATGCGCTTGTAGCGGATGAGGGCGTCCTGCAGGGAGTTGTCCAGGGCGTGGCCCATGTGCAGGCTCCCCGTGACGTTGGGGGGCGGCATGAAGATGACGAAGGGGGGCTTGCTGCTTTTGGGGTTGGCCACGAAGGGGTTTTCCGCCCACTTCTTGGCCCACTTGGGTTCCACGGACTTGGGGTCGTAGGCCTTGGGTAGGTCCATGCTACCCATCACTTTACCCGGGAGCGCTAGGATGGGGCTACCATGGGCGAAGCGGCCCAGCCTCGGCCCTTGAGCCTCGAGGCCTACCTGGAGTGGGAGGCCCAAAGCCCCGAGCGCCACGAGCTGGTGGAGGGGCATGGGATCCACACCGAGGGCCAGGTGTTTCTGCCCTGCGTGGATGCCCCCTTGGACCTCCACGCCCTCTACGAAGACGTGGAGCTGGAGAGGGCGTAGAGGTAGTAGCGGCCGTCTCCCAGATGGAAGAAGGCCTCCTCGTAGGCCAGGCCCTCAACGGGGGTCTCGGGCGGGATGGGAAGGAAAAAATCCCCCACGCGGATGCCCTCGGGGAGGACCTCCAAAGGCCCCTGGGCCAACTTTTGGCTTTCCCCTTCGGGGTCGTTCAAGGGGGTGAGGAGGAGGCGGACGGGGAGGCCCTTAAGGCTTTGGAGGACGTTGGTGGGGTCCTGGAAGGGGGCCTTGTGGAGGAGGCGTTCCTCCACCTCGGCCACCTCCCCCAAAAGGGCGTAGCGGTCCAGGGGCAGGAGGGCCTTCCCGCTTTCCAGAAGGACGAGAAAGCGGGCCCGGTCCTCTTCGGAGAGGAGGATGGGGGCTTTTCCCTGGCCCACCCTGGGGTCCTGGTCCAGCCTGCCTTTGAGGAGGGCTTTCGCCGCCTCCAGGGCCTCCTCCCGCGTGGGGTAGAGGCTGTAGGGGTTCACCTTAAAAAGGAGCTCCAGGCCCCTGGGCCCCTGGACCAGCCAGGCCAGGTGGAGCTCGTAAAAGCGCTTCTTCTGCCACTCGGGGTACACGCTAGGAGTATAAGTGTGAGGCCGCGCCTTGCCCAAAACTTCGCCCTGGTATAGCCTAGGCCCGGTATGGCGCTTTCCGAAGAGCGGGTCCTCGAGGCCCTGAGGGGGGTCATGGACCCCGAGCTGGGCAAAGACCTGGTCTCCTTGGGCATGGTGGGGGAGATCCGCCTGGAAGGGAATAAGGCGGACCTCCTCATCCACCTCACCACCCCGGCCTGTCCCCTAAAGGGCCAGATTGAGGCCGACATCCGGCGGGCCCTTTCGCCTCTGGGCCTGGAGGAGGTGCGGGTGCGCTTTGGCGGCGGGGTGCGCCCTCCCGAGCAGTACCCCATCCCCGGGGTCAAGCACGTGGTGGCGGTGGGCTCGGGCAAGGGCGGGGTGGGGAAGAGCACCGTGGCCGCCAACCTGGCCCTGGCCCTGAGCCGCGAGGGCGCCCGGGTGGGCCTTCTGGACGCCGACCTCTACGGCCCGAGCCAGGCCAAGATGCTGGGCCTCGAGGGGGAGAGGCTCAAGGTGGACGGAAACCGCAAAATCCTCCCCCTGGAGGCCCACGGCATCAAGGTCCTCTCCATCGCCAACATCGTCCCCCCGGGGCAAGCCATGATCTGGCGGGGTCCCATCCTCCACGGCACCATCAAGCAGTTTCTGGAGGACGTGAACTGGGGGGAGCTGGACTACCTGGTGGTGGACCTCCCCCCGGGGACCGGGGACGTGCAGCTTTCCCTGACCCAGCTCACCCGGGTCTCGGGCGGGGTCATCGTCACCACGCCCCAGGAGGTGGCCCTCATGGACGCCGAGCGGGCCGCCGACATGTTTAAGAAGGTCCAGGTGCCCGTTCTGGGGGTCCTGGAGAACATGAGCGCCTTCCTCTGCCCCCACTGCGGCAAGCCCACCCCCATCTTCGGGGAGGGGGGCGGAAGGCGGCTTGCCGAGAGGCTCAAGACCCGCTTCCTGGGCGAGGTTCCCCTCACCCTTTCCCTTCGGGAAAGCGGGGACAAAGGGCTCCCCATCGTGGCCGCTGACCCCGAGGGCCTCGAGGCCCAGGCCTTCATAAGGGCGGCCAGGGAGCTCGCCGCCGCCCTAAGCGTCCAGGCCTTCATCTCCCTGCCCATGGCCTAGAATGGCCCTCCTTCTGGAAGGCACCAAGGAAAAGGTTCTGGAGCTCCTCAGGGCCCGGCCCCTCACCGCCAAGGAGGTGGCCGAGGCCCTGGGCCTGAGCCGGGCCGCCGTGGGCAAGCACCTCCAGGACCTGGAGGCCCGGGGCCTGGTGCGCTCCGAGGTGCGGCGCTGCTCGGGCCGGGGCCGCCCCTACCGCCTCTACCGGGCCCAGGACGGGGAGAGCCCCTACGCCCTCCTCTGCCGGGACGTCCTGCAGGGGCTGGAGAAGGCCTTGGGCAAGGAGGGGGTGGTGGCCTTTTTGGCCCAGCGGAACCTGGTCCGCCTGGCTCCCCTGGACCTGAGGGGCCTTCCCCCGAAGGAAAAGCTCACCCGGCTGGCCCGGCGCCTCAACGAGGAGGGGTACGAGGCGGAGGTGGTGGAGGAGGAAGGGCGCCTTTACCTCTGCCAGCGGCGCTGCCCCAAGCTGGCCCTCTCCCGGGAGCACGAGGCCTTGTGCCAGGGGGAGCTTCTGGCCTACCAGGAGCTTCTGGGCCTGCCCCTGGTGCGGGAGGAGCGGATCGCCGAGGGGGGAAGCTGTTGCCGCTACCGGGTAGAATGACGGGGTGTGGGTTTACCGCCTGAAGGGCACGCCCCTGGAGCTGGACGCCCTCATCCCCGAGCTTTTTGACCGGGGGGCCCGGGGGATCCTGGAGGGGGAAGGGGAGATCCTGGCCTACTTTCCGGCCAGAACGGACTTGCCCTTTGGCGGGGAATGGGAAGAGCTTCCCGACGAGGACTGGATGGAGGCCTGGCGGCGGGACCTGAAGCCCGCCCTGGCCCCGCCCTTCGTGGTCCTCGCCCCCTGGCACGCCTGGGAGGGGGAGGGGATTCCCCTGGTCATTGAGCCCGGCATGGCCTTCGGCACCGGGCACCACGAGACCACGCGCCTCGCCCTCATGGCCCTGGCCCGGCACCTTTCCCCCGGGGAAAGGGTCCTGGACGTGGGCACGGGAAGCGGCATCCTGGCCATCGCCGCCGAGAAGCTTGGGGGGAAGGCCCTGGGGGTGGACGTGGACCCAAGCGTCCTCCCCCAGGCCGAGGCCAACGCCAGAAGAAACGGGGTCTATCCCCAGTTTCTCCTGGGGAGCCTCGAGGCCGCCCTGCCCCTGGCCCCCTTCGGCCTCGTGGTGGCCAACCTCTTCGCCGAGCTCCACGCCGAGCTCGCCCCCCTTTACCGGGAGGCCCTCGCCCCCGGGGGGCGGCTTCTCCTCACGGGCATCCTCGAGGAGAAGGCCCCCCTGGTGCGGGAGGCCATGGCGGGCCTCACCCCCCTGGAGGAGGCGGCCGAGGGGGAGTGGGTCCTCCTAGCCTACAGGAGGTGAGGGTGCGCCCCCACCGCGCCTATAGCCCCGGCCTCACCGGCCTCCTCCCCCTGGAGGAGGGCCGCCACCTGGTGGAGGTGCTGAGGGCCGGGGTGGGGGACCGCTTCACCGTCTTTGACGAAAGCCGCGAGGCCCTGGCCGAGGTGGTGGACCTGGGCCCCCCGGTCCGCTACCGCATCCTGGAGGAGAGGAGGCCCGAGCGAGAGGTGGGGGTGGAGGTGGTCCTCTACGTGGCCCTCCTCAAGGGGGACAAGCTTTCCGAGGTGGTGCGGGCGGCCACGGAACTCGGGGCCACCAGGATCCAGCCCCTCATCACCCGCCACAGTGTGCCCAAGGAGATGGGGGAGGGGAAGCTAAGGCGGCTAAAGGCCATCGCCAAGGAGGCGGCCAAGCAGTCGGGGAGGCTTCGGGTGCCCGAGGTCCTCTCCCCCATCCCCCTGAAGGCGGTGCCAGAGGTGGAGCAGGGCCTCGTGGCCCACGTGGGAGCGAGGGCTTTGGTGCGGGAGGTCCTGGACCCGAACCGGAATCTCTCCTTGGCCGTGGGGCCGGAAGGGGGCTTCGCCGAGGAGGAGGTGGCCCTCCTTGAGGAGCGGGGCTTCGCCCCGGTGAGCCTGGGGCGGCGGATCCTCAGGGCGGAGACGGCGGCTACTGCCCTTTTGGCCATAGTGACCGCCGGGGAGGGGCGGTGAGGGGGCTTCTTCTTCTCCTCCTTCTCCTTTCCGCCTGCCGCTACACCTTTTTGCCCCTGGACCCGGGAAGGCCCCCGCTCCCGGAGAGGCCTTTTGTGGTGGCGCGTCTCCTCAAGGATGGGGAGGAGGCCAGGCTGGTCCTGAGGGTGGAGCGGCTTCCCGGGCCCGGGTACCTGCACCTGAAGTGGTACCGGGAGGGGGATCTCCTCCTGGAGAAGGCCCTTTTCCTGGAGGGCCCTGGGGTCCAGGAGGCCCGCTTTCCCCTGAAGGAAGGCTACCACCGCCTGGTGGGGCTTTGGGCGGGAGGGGTTCTTTTCCAGCTGGACCTGGGCACGCCCCTTCTACCGGACCCCGATGAGGAAGAGGATCAGGGGAACCGTTAGGAAGGCCAAGAAGGTGGAGACCACCACGCTTCGCCCTATGCGGGCCGCGTCCTTGCCAAACTCCCGGGAGAGCAAGAAGGCGTTGACGGCGATGGGGGTGGCGGACTGGAGCACCAGGACCTGGTGCTCCAGCCGGGGGAGGCCGAGGAGAAGCCCCGCCAGATAGGCGAAAAGGGGGGCCACGAGGAGCCGTAGGCCGCTCGCCCAAAGCTCAAAGGCTCCGAGCCGGAAGGGGGTTTGGGCCATCTGCGTCCCCAGGGTGAGGAGGAGGACGGGGATGGCGGCCTGGCCCATGAGGCGCACCCCCTCCTCCAGGCGGAAGGGGAAGACCACCCCCAGGCCCCGGAAGAGGAGGCCCAGGACGAGGGCGTAAAAGAGGGGCAGGCGCAGGGTGAAGCGGAGGCCCTCGAGGACCCCTCCCCCCCGGATGAAGGCGGGTCCCAGGCCGAACATGAGGACGCTGGAGAGGATGAAGTAGACCACGGCCAGCCCAAGCCCCACCTCCCCCAGGGCGAAGTAGGTGAGGGAAAGCCCCATGTTGCCGGAGTTGGGGAAGAGGGCAGCGAGGGCCAGGCTCTTGGCCGCCTCGGGGCTCTCCCTAAGGAGGCGGCCCAGGAGGGCCACGAAGAGGTAAAGACCCAGGTAGGTGAGGAGGAAGCCCAGGGTGAGGCCCAAAAGCCCTTCCCGGGAGAACTGGGCCCGGTACATGGCGTCAAAGATGAGGGCGGGCACCAGGAGGTAGACGGTGAGGCGGGAGAGGGTGGGGAGGTCCATGGCCATCCGCCGGCCCAAAAGGTAGCCCGAGAAGACCACCAGGGCCACGGGGAAGACGGTGTTGAGGAGGGCTTCCATGTGGGGCATTCTAGAGGCATGGGAGGCTATAGGGCTTTGGCCGAGGCCATCCGGGGCGTCCTCCTGAGGGGCGGGGTGGCCCCGAGGCGCCAGGTCCTCCCCATCCCCGGCGGGGCCTTTCTGGTGATGCCGGCGGCCGACGAGGAGGTGGCGGTCTGCAAGCTGGTCACGGTGCAGGAGGGACAAGACCCCATGGTCCGGGCGGAGGTCTGGGCCAGGCGCTTCTCTACGGGGGAGGTCTTCCACCTCCCCGGAGAGGAGATCACGAAAAGGCGCACCGCCGCCCTCTCCCTTCTCGCGGCCCAGGTCCTGGCCCCGAGGAAAGCGGGGGCCCTCCTCATCGTGGGCCCCGGGGCCCAGGGGGAGGCCCATCTGGAGGCCTTCCTCGAGGCCTTTCCCCTGAGCCGGGTCTACGTGCGGGGGAGGGGGAGGGCAAGGGTGGAGGCCCTTCTGCGAAAGGCCAGGGCGATGGGCCTCGAGGCCCTGGAGTGGACGGGGGAGGAGGTCCCGGAGGACGTGGCCTTCCTCGTCACCGCTACCCCTAGCCCCACCCCGGTCCTTCCCGAGAGGGTGCCCCCCGGGGTCTTTCTGGCGGCGGTGGGCGCCTACCGCCCGGAGATGCGGGAGGTGCCGAAGGCCCTGGTGGAGCGGGCCGCCCTCTACGTGGACACGGAGGACGCCCTCCTGGAGGCCGGGGAGCTTCAGGGGGTAAAGAGGCCCGCCATCCCCCTAAAGGAAGCCCTTTTGGGGCGGCGGGCGGAAGGGGAGTTCGTCCTCTTTAAAAGCGTGGGCCACGCCCTCTTTGACCTGGCGGCGGTGCGGGCCCACCTGGGGCTACCCTAATACCACCTCATGTTGGCGCAAGCCAGCATGGGGGCCCCGGCAAAAGGTTCCGAAACAAGGGTATAAGTGGCCGTCTACCCCTTTGTTCGCAAGGCTTAGAGGCTGTCGTAAAAGGGTGGTATCCTTGAAGGGTGCCTTTTAGACGATGTTACCCCAGCGACCTAACCGACGAGGAGTGGGCCCTCCTGGAGCCCCTCATTCCCGCCCCCAAGCCCGGCGGCCGGCCCGCCAAGGTGTCCAGAAGAGAGATCATGAACGCCATCCTTTACGTCCTGAAGAACGGCATCCCCTGGCGAGCCATGCCCCATGACCTGCCCCACTGGTCCACCGTCTACCACTACTTTCGCCAGTGGCAGAAGGAGGGGGTGTGGGAGAAAGCGGTGCAAGCCCTGGTCCGCCGGGACCGGGATTGAGACCTTCCAGGTGCGGGGGCTTGGCCGGGTCCGGAAGGGGGTACGGGGGGTCTGGGTGCGGGAGGGGGCGGAGGTGCCGGAGATTCCGCGGGAGCGTGGGTTCAAGCCTTTACCTAAGCGGTGGGTGGTGGAGAGGACCTTTGCCTGGCTGGGGCGGAACCGGCGTCTTGCCAAGGACTATGAGGAGAACCCTCGGGTAAGCGAGGCCTGGGTCTATCTGGGCATGCTACGATTGTTGGTGAAGCGGCTAGCCAGGGCCGCGTAACTGCCCCTGGAGGACTTTTACGACAGCCTCTAAGTACCCGCACTTTGGTTTCGCAACATGGGGTGCCCAAACCGGGGCTAAGGGTTTTTCTGGGGCCCCCACCGTGGTTTTTGCCGCGGCGGGGTACTTAGATGCGCTTGGAGCCTCCGCCGTGGCAAAAGCCGCGGCGGGGCATTTAGAGGCGGACCACGATCTTGCCGGTGTGGCCCCGGTCCAGAAGGGCCTGGAAGGCGGCCTCGGCCTCGGCGAAGGGGAAGACGGCCCCCACCACGGGCCGCATCTCCCGGCCCAGGCGGGGGAGGAGGAAGCCCAGGGCCTCCTCCAGAAGGGGCCTTTCCCGGAGGAGGGGGGCCAGCCAGAAGCCCAGCACCGCCAGGTTTTTGCGCATGAGGCGGAGGGGGTTGATGGGGGCCACCTCCCCCTCGGCGGCCCCGATGTAGACCAGGCGGCCCCTGGCCTTGAGGAAGTCCAGGCTTTCCTCCACCGCCTTGCCCCGCACCTCTAGGACGAGGTCCACGCCCCCCAGTTCCCGCACCTTCTCCGGAAGGGCCTCGTAGGTGGCGAGGGCGTCCGCCCCCAGGGCCTGGACCAGGGGGAGCTTTTCCGGCCTCGAGGCCGCTCCCAGCACCCTAAGCCCCAGGGCCTTGGCCACCTGCACCGCCGCCGTGCCCAAGGCCCCCGCCGCCGCCTGGACCAGGACCCACTCCCCGGGCCTGGCCTGGGCCCGCACGAGGGCCAGGTAGGCGGTGAGGAAGGAGACGGGAAAGGCGGCGGCCTCCTCCCAGGAGAGGGCTTCGGGAAGGGGAAGAAGGGCCTCCTCCGGCACGGCCACCCGCTCCGCCAGCGCCCCATAGGGCATCAGGGCCGCGTACCGCCTTCCCCCCACCCTCCCCACGGCCTCCATCCCCGGGGTGAAGGGGGGGCGGACCCGGGTCAGGTACCCCCCGAGCCGCATGAGGTGGTCGGCGAAGTTGAGCCCCACCGCCTCCACCTCCAAAAGGACCTCCCCCGGGCCCGGCACCGGCTCCGGCGCCTCCTTCAAGACCATGGGCCCTTCTAACCTTTCCTGCACCCAAGCGCGCATAGGCTCAGTTTATCCCTTTACTGAGCCCGCCAGGAGGCCTCGCAAGAAGTAGCGTCCCAGGAATATGTAGACCAAGAGCGTGGGCAAGGCCGCCAGGATGGCCCCGGCCATGGGCAGGTTCCACTTCACCGCCTCGCCTCCCGCCAACTGGGCTAGGGCCACGGTGATGGGCTGGCTCTCGGGCCGGGTGAGGGTCACGGCGAAAAGAAACTCATTCCAGATCTGCGTGAACTGCCAGATGGCCACCACCACGAAGGCGGGGGCGGAAAGGGGCAGGATCACGTGGCGGAAGACCCCGAAGAAACCGGCCCCGTCTATGCGGGCCGCCTCCACGAGCTCATCGGGGATCTCACTGTAATAGTTCTTGAAGATAAGGGTGACGATGGGGATACCGTAGACCACGTGCACCAGGACCAGGCCCCAGAGGGATCCATAAAGCCCGATAGCCTTCACAAACTGGAAAAGGGGGATGAGGATGCTCTGGTAGGGGATGAACATCCCGAAGAGCATGAGGGCGAAGAGGAGGTTGGATCCCCTAAAGGGCCACTTGGCCAGGACGTAGCCGTTCAGGGCCCCCACCAGGGCCGAGAGGAGGGTGGCGTAGGTGGCCAGCACCAGGCTGTTTTGGAACTTGGGCCGGAAGGCCTCCCAGGCGATGCGGAAGCTTTCCCAGTAGACGGGGTCGGGCCAGCGCCAGACGGTGTCCAGGGTGATCTTGGCGGGCTCCTTCAGGGCGGTGAGGAGGACCAGGTAGACGGGAAGGAGGAAGAACAGCGTGACCAGGACAAGGAAGGCGTAAAGCAGTACACGGCCCATCAGCGCCGCACCTCCTTTTTCAGCTGACTTGCCAGGTAAGGGATCACCACTACCGCCACCAGGAGGAGGAGCAGGATGCCGATGGCCGCGCCCTTGGCGAACTGGTTGCCTCGGAAGGCCAGCAAGTACATGTAAATGGCGGGCACGTCGGTGGGGGCGTAGTCTAGGCCGGCCATGGCGAAGATGAGGTCAAAGATCTTCAGGGCGATGTGCCCCAGGACGATCATGGCCGAGAGGGTGATGGGGGCCAGCATGGGGAGGATCACGCGGCGAAGGAGCTGCCACTCGCTGGCCCCGTCCACCTTGGCGGCCTCAATGACCTCCACCGGGATCCCCCTGAGGCCCGCCAGGTAGAGGGCCATGGTGTAGCCGGACATCTGCCACACGGCCGCCAGGATGACCCCGATCAGGGCTAGGCTGAAGCCGTGGGGTTCGGGGTAGGGGAGGAGCTGGACCCGCTGGCCCAGGGTGAAGGCCCAGAGGAGAAGGACCCCTCCCGAGGCCAGGCCCCAGAGAAAGCGCCTTCTCTCCCCCTCCCCGCGGGCCTTAAGGGCCACGTAGAGGAGAAGGCCCCCCACTACCAGGGCGGTGAAGAAGGGGAGGTGGTTCCAGTCAAAGACGAACACCTGCTCCCGGGTGGTGAGCCAGGGGAAGGAGAGGGGGGGCAGGCCGAAGAGTGTGGGCAGGACGTTGACGCCGCCCTGGGGCTGGAGAAGCCAGCGCCAGATGGTCCCGGTCACCACAAAGGAGAGGGCCATGGGGAAGAGAAAGACCGTGCGGAAAAACCCCTCCCCCTTGGGGGCCCGGTCCAGGGCCAAGGCCAGGAGGAAGCCCAGGCCCAGGCTTCCCGCCATGAAGAAGACCGTGAAGAAGATGAGGTTGACGACGCTTTGCCGGAAGCGCACGTCCACGAATCCGGTGAAAAGCTCCCGGTAGTTTTCCAAGCCCAGGAAGCGGAGCTGGGGGTGGAGGGCCAGGGCCTGGGCCGGGTCCTTTCCCCAGTCGGTCAGGGAGACCCAGAGGTTCTGCCCGATGAAGCCGTAGACGAAAATCCCCACGGCCACCAAGGAGGGGAACAGGACCAAAAAAGCCGCGATCCGGTCGCGCATGGTTCCTCCAAGAAACCCGCGGGGGCCGGGGGCCCCCACGGGCTTTTGGGAGCTAGCGCCCGAGCCCCACCTGGTTGGCGATGGCTTGGGCCGCGTTGGCCGCGGCCTGCGGATTCTTGCTCTGGAGGAAGATTTCCATCACCGTGCCGAACTGGCTCATGAAGCTCTCGGGGGCCACGGCCCCGTGGACCAGGGAGCCCACGATGCGATTAGACTGCCAGTCCTTCATGGCGGACTGGCCGTAGGCGTTGTACTTGGCGGGGTCGGAGTCCAGCCTGGCGGCGATGGAGCCCTTCAAGGGGTTGAAGGTGTCCTGGCCCTCTTTGGAGCCCACCAGCTTCAGCCAGTTGATGGCGTTCTGCCGGTTCTTGGCCCCCTTAGGCAGGCCGAAGGAGTCGGAGAGCATCATGAAGACCCCGGAGGTACCGGGGGAAGGGGCCCAGGCGAAGTCGGTGCCGGGCTTCAGCTTCAGGGTGGTGCTCATGTAGCCCGCCGCCCAGTCCCCCATGACGTTGAAGGCGGCCTGGCCCTGGACCACCCGGTCCACGGCCTGCTGCCAGGAGAGGCCGGCGGCGTCCTTGTTGGCGCAGTCCAGCACCTTGCCGAAGGTTTCCCAGACGGCCACGGCCTTGGGATCGGTGAACTTCAGCTTGCCGTTCCAGAGGTTGTTCCAGCCCTCGGGGCCCAGGATACCCAGGGCCACGCTCTCCCAGAGGTGCTGCTGGGTCCAGTTCTCCCCCAGGGCCAGGGGGGCCTCGAGGCCCTTCTTCTTAAGGGTCTGGCAGGTGGCCAGGAACTCGGCCCAGGTCTTGGGCGGGGTGACCCCCCACTCCTTGAGCTTGGCGGGCATGTACCACATGACGTTGGAGCGGTGGATGTTGACCGGAACGCTCCAGATGCCCCCCTTGTAGGAGATGAGGTCCAGAAGTCCTTTGGGGAAGGCCTTGAGCCAGCCCTCCTGCCGGAAGAGGGGGGTGAGGTCCTCCATGCGGTCCGCCACCACCCAGGTGCCGATCAGCTCCATCCCGGCGTGGACCTGGAAGGTGTCGGGGGGGTTGCCGCCCAGCATCCGGGTCTTGAGGACCGCCTTGGCGTTACCCCCCGCCCCGCCGGTCACGGTGGCGTTGATGACCTCCACCCCGGGGTACTTTTGCTTGTAGAGCTTGATGAGGGCCTCGAGGGCCGGGCCCTCGTCCCCCGCCCACCAGGAGAAGATCTCCAGTTTGCCCGTCTGGGCCAGGGCGCCGAGTCCCAGGGCCACGCCTACCGCCAGAAGCCACCTTTTCATAACCTCCACCTCCTCTTGTGCCGCGGACTTTCGGCCCGCAAGCCGGCCAACGCACCCGAGGGACCAGGTCACTTTAAAGCGCTGGGTTAGCGGCGCTGGTTCCTCGGTACCCACTTAACTCCCTCCGCCTACCCCTTGTCAAGGTATGGGGGCAGGGCGTAGCCTTGGGGCAAGGCCCGCTAGGGCCCCAAAGCCAGGTCCCGTATGCCCTGGTGCCTGGGCGCGTAGTCCAGGCTTAAAGTGGGGAAGTCCGGTGCAAGTCCGGCGCTGTCCCGCAACGGTAACCGGTCCCGCTTCGTGCCCTTCAACGCAGACCGGAAGCCCGAATGCCTGCCAGGGCCGCCCGCCTTTCCCCGAGGCGGGCACCTCACGCGGATGGGGGAGAAGTGGGGGCGAACGGCCTTTTGCCTTTAGCCCCTGCCTCCCGGCAGGGGCTTTTCCCTACCTCCCCTGGACCTGGCCCTAGCGGCCTTAGGGAGGTAGGCATGAAGCGAGTGCTGGCGTTCCTTTCGGTCCTTTTGGCTTTGGCCCTGGCCTTTCCCCTCACGGTCACCGACGACCTGGGGCGTACCGTCACCCTCAAGGCCCCGCCCAAGCGGATCGTCACCATGCTCCCCTCGGTGACGGAGACGGTCTGCGCCCTGGGGGCCTGCGACCGGATCGTGGCCACCGACGACTACTCCGACTGGCCCGAAAGCGTGAAGCGCCTGCCCAAGGCCGGGGGGCTTTACAACCCCAACCCCGAGCTGATCGTGAGCCTGAAGCCCGACCTGGTCCTGGTCTCCAAGTACGGCAAGCTCTACGAGACCCTGGAGCGGGCGGGCCTCACCGTCTACGCCGTCCGGACCGAGACCTACGAGGACATCTTCAAGACGGTCCGCGCCTTGGGGAGGCTGCTTGGGCTTTCCTCCGAGGCCGAGCGGCTGGTGGCCCAGATCCAGAAGGAGGTCTACGGGGAAGAGGCCCGGGCGGCCAAGGCCAAGGGCCGCCCCCGGGTCTACTACGAGATTGACCCCACGCCCTACACCGTGGGTCCCGAGAGCTTCATCGGGGTCCTCATCGCCAAGGCCCGGGGGGTCAACATCGTCCCCAAGGAGCTGGGCCTCTTCCCCAAGATCAGCCCGGAGTTCGTCCTGGAGAAAAACCCCGAGGTGATCGTGGCCACCTACCCGGGCGCCTTGGAGACCATCCGCAAGCGGCCGGGCTGGGACCGCATCGCCGCCGTGCGCCAGGGGCGGATCTGCGTCTACACGGGCGGGGAGGACAGCCTCCTCTCCCGCCCCGGCCCCCGGGTGGCCCAGGGCCTGAGGCTTTTGGTGGACTGCTTCCACAAGCCATGACCCTTGCCCTGCCCCTGGCCCTCAGGCGGAGCCTGGTCTTCGCCTGGCTCCTCTTCCTGCTCCTCCTGGCCTTGGTCCTGGGGGTGGCCCTGGGGGCGGTGGCCCTCTCCCCGGGGGAGGTGGTGCGGGCCCTTCTTGGGTGGGAGGAGAACCCCATCGTCACCCAGCTCCGCCTGCCCCGGGTCCTGGGGGGGATGCTGGTGGGGGCCGCCCTTGGGGTGGCGGGGGCGGCCTTTCAGGGGCTTTTTCGCAACCCTTTGGCCGACCCCTACCTGATGGGTTCCGCCTCGGGGGCGGCCTTCGCCGTGACCCTCTTCGCCGCCCTTTTGGGGGGGCTTTCCCCCGCCTTCGCCCAGCACGCCGTCTTCCAGCACCTGCCCCTTTCCGCCACCTTCTTCGGCTTTTTGGGGGCCCTTCTCGCCACCCTCCTCACCCTGGTCCTGGCCGGGGGAGTGGCCCGCACCCACGAGCTGGTGCTGGCGGGGGTGGTGGTGGGGAGCGTCCTCACCGGGGCCACCACCTACCTGATGATGCAGGACGCCGACCGGGTGCGGGCGGTCTTCGCCTACACCCTGGGGAACCTGGCCTTTCTGGGCTGGCCCTCGGTGCGGGTCCTGGCCCTCATCTTCCTGCTGACCCTGCCCCCCCTCCTCCTTCTGGGCCGGGCCCTGAACGCCCTCCAGCTGGGCGAGGAGACGGCGAGGAGCCTGGGCCTGCCCCTGGAGGCGTTAAAGCTCACCCTGCTCCTCTCGGCCAGCCTCCTCACGGCGGGCGCCGTGGCCCAGGCGGGCATCATCGGCTTTGTGGGCCTGGTGGCCCCCCACGCCCTAAGGCGCCTTCTCGGCGAGGACTACCGCCTCCTCCTTCCCGCCAGCGCCCTGGGTGGAGCGGCTCTCCTTTCTCTGGCCGACCTTCTGGCCCGCACCCTCACCCGGCCGGCGGAGCTTCCCGTGGGCGTGGTGACCACCCTCCTCGGGGGGCCTTTCTTCCTTTACCTCATGTGGAGGCGGCGTGGCTGGGCTTGAGGCCAGGGGGCTTTGGGGGCCCCACGCCCTTAAGGGGGTGGACCTCGCCCTAAGGCCAGGGGAGTGGCTCGCCCTCCTCGGGCCCAACGGGGCGGGGAAGACCACCCTCCTTAGGGCGATGGCGGGCCTCCTCCGCCCTCAGAGGGGGGAAGTGCTCCTGGAGGGGAAGCCCCTAAGGGCCTACGGCAGCTACGAGCGGGGGCGGCTCCTCGCCTACCTCCCCCAAGGGGGGCCCTACCCCGAGGGGCTTCTGGTGGAGGAGGTGGTGCGCCTGGGAAGGCTTCCCCACCTGGGGCTTTGGGGCCGGGAGGGGAAGGAGGACGGGGAGGCGGTGGCCTGGGCCCTCGAGGCCACCGGGGCCGCCCACCTCCGGGGGAGGCTTCTTGGGACCCTTTCCGGCGGGGAGCGGCAGCGGGTCCTCCTGGCCCGGGCCCTGGCGGCGAAGCCCAGGTACCTCCTCCTGGACGAGCCCACCACCTTTTTGGACCTGGAGCACCAGGTGGGGGTGGTAGCCCTCTTGAGGCGCCTGGCGGAGATGGGCCTCGGGGTCCTTGCCGTCCTCCACGACCCCAACCAGGCGGCGTTGGCCCACCGGGTGGCCGTGGTGCATGGCGGGCGGGTGGTGGCCCAGGGCAGGCCGGAGGCGGTCCTCACCGAGCCTCTCCTCCAAGGCCTCTACGGCCCTGGGGTCCGGGTGGCCCACCTTGGGGGAAGGCCCCATGTCTACCTGGACGGATAGGGCTAGGCTTTTTGTGAAGGGCAAAGCCTTCCTCCTGGACCTGGGAGCCGAGGTGGACCTTTACACGGAAAGGGGGCCCAGGCGGGCCCGCTACCTGTTGGTGGGCCAGGTCTCCCCCCTCGAGGCCCTGCGCCTGGGCCTTCCCCGCCACGGGGTCCTCCACTACCCCATGCCGGTGGACCCCCTGGACTTCGCCTGGGAAGGGGGGACTCTGGCCTTCCCCGGGCTTCGGGTTTACCTGGAGGGCCCTCCGGAGTTCGTGGAAACCCCCTACTACGCCTGGGTGGTAGGATGGCCCCCGTGGACCTAAAGGGGTTTTGCGCCTACCTCCTCTGGTCCAGGGAGGCCCTGGAGGGGGTTTCCGAAGAGGCCCTGGAAAGGCCCCTGGTGCGGAAAAGGCTCAGGAGCGTGAAGGCCCTTCTCCTGCACACGGCGGTGGTGGTGGACGCCTGGCTCCACGAGGACATCCTCAGGGCCCCCATGGTCCTCGCCCGTTTCCCGGAGGGGGAGGGCTTGCCCCGGGAGGTACCAGGAGGCCGTGGGCCGGGCCACCGGGGCCTCTCTCCAGGGCCCGGTGGACGAGAACCAGGTGGTGGCCCTGCACGACGCGCCCGAGAAGCGCTACCCCCTGGGGGACCTCCTCTGGCACGCCTCCTTGCACGAGGCGCGGCATGGGGCCCAGGTGGCGCTTCTTCTACGCGTTCTGGGGCAGGAGCCCCCCGCTTTGGGCCTCTTTTTTCCTGAAGGCGAAAGGAGGCCAAGGTGAGGTTTTCTAGACTGGACGCTTACCTGAGGCGGGCGGTGGAGGAGGGCTGGCTTCCCGGGGCCGTGGCCCTGGTGGCCCGGGAGGGGGAGGTGGTCTTCCAGGGGGTCTACGGCCTCCTGGACCCCGAGAGGGGCCTACCCATGCGGGAGGACGCCCTCTTCCGCCTTTACTCCATGACCAAGCCCTGGGTTTCCGCCCTGGCCCTCACCTTCGTGGAGGAGGGGGCCCTTGCCCTCCAGGACCCCCTGGAGAAGTACCTCCCAGGCTTCGCCCACCTCCAGGTGGGGCGGGAGGTGGGGGAGGAAGTGGTCTTAGAGCCCCTCAAGGCCCCCATCACCCTCTACGACCTCCTGCGCCACACGGCGGGCTTCACCTACGGGGTCTTTTTCCGCTCGCCGGTCAAGCGCCTCTACCTGGAGGCGGGGGTGGACCGGTACGACCTGGACCGGGAAACCTTCCTGGAGAGGCTTTCCCGGATTCCCCTCCGGTTCCAGCCAGGGGAGACCATGGAGTATGGCCTTTCCACCGATGTCCTGGGCCACCTCCTGGAGGCGTTCTCGGGGAAGTCCCTGGCCGAGCTCATGGAGGAGCGGGTCTTTGGGCCTCTTGGCATGAGGGACTCCGGCTTCGTGGCCAAGGACCCCGCCCGCCTAGCCCAGCCCTTCCCCAAAGACCCGGAGACCGGGCGGAGCCTCCGCCTCCTCCCCGTGGAGGGAAAGCCTCCCAGGTACGCCGGGGGCATGGGGGGTGTGGGGACGGCCTGGGACTACCTCCGCTTCCTCGAGGCCCTGCGCCTGGGGCGGGGCCTCCTCGCCCCGGCCTTTTGCCGCCTCATGACCCAGGACCACCTGGGGCCTCTGGCCTATGAGGGGATGCGCCGGGGGTCCGAGTACATGCCGGGGCCGGGGTACGGCTTCGGCCTGGGGGTGGCGGTGAGGCTTTCCGGCATGGGCCTGGCCCCGGGGAACCCCGGGGAGTGGAACTGGGCGGGCTTTGGCGGCACCTACTTCTTCGTGGACCCGGGGATTGGGCTCACGGCCCTCCTTATGGCCCAGGCCCCCAACCTCCTCTCGGTCCTGGAGCCGGAGAGGGCCCTCCATTCCCGCTACGGGAGCCGCCTCTGGCTCACCTTCCGCGCCCTGGTCTACGGGGCTTTGGACTGAAGGGCCCTGTCCACCGCCTCCAGGGCCTGGACCGCCTTCTGCGCCTCCAGGGGCACCACCCGGCCCCCCGCCAGGTTGTGGGTGTTCTCCAGGGCGATGAGGCCCGTGGGGGCCTGGAAGGGGCCCCGGCGGATGGCCCTCTTAAGGGCCTCGAGGTCCGGCACCCCGCCAGGGGCGGACACGGCCCGGACCAGGGCCCCGGCCAGGAGGGCGGGGGCCCCAAGCTCGTACTCGTAGAGGTGGGCCCCCTCCGGGGCCAGGACCTCGCCTCCCCGGGGCAGGTGGAGGAGGAGGGCCACCTGGTTGGCCATGGTGCCGGAGGGGAAGAAGAGGGCCCTCTTAAAGCCCAATAGCTCGGTGGCCAGGTCCTGGAGACGGTTGACCGTGGGGTCTTCTCCGTAGACGTCGTCCCCCACCTGGGCCTCGGCCATGGCCCGGCGCATGGCCGGGGTGGGCCGGGTCACGGTGTCGCTCCTCAGGTCTATCACGCCCCTAGCCTAAGGGCTCCACGGCCACCCCTTGGGCTAGCTCCAGGGGGAGGAGGTAGACCTCTCCTCCCACCCTCACCCGCACCCCGGTCTCCTTGTCCAGCACCTCCAGGAAGGCTCCCGGCACCAGGCCCAGCCGGGCGAGGAGGTTCAGGGTGCCCCGGTCCTGGGCCAGGGCCCGGGCCACCCGGGCCGGCCCCAGGGGGGCCTGGTCCAGGGTGAGGCCTCGCCCCTGGGGCAGGGTCAGGTCCCGGGTGGGGATGGGGTCCCCATGGGGGTCAAAGGGGGGGTGGCCCAGGGCCTCGGCGATGCGCTCCTCCAGCTCCTCGCTGATGACGTGCTCCAGCCTCTCGGCCTCCTGGTGGACCTCATCCCAGCCGTAGCCCAGGGCCTGGTGCAGGTAGGCCTCCAGGAGGCGGTGGTGGCGGAGGACCTCGAGGGCTACCCTTTGCCCGGCCTCCGTCAGCCTGGCCCCCCGGTAGGGGAGGTGCTCCACCAGGCCCAAAGCGGAAAGCTTCTTCAGCATCTCCGTCACCGAGGGGGGCTTGACCCCAAGGCGCTCGGCCAGGGCCTGGGTGGGGACGGGGCCTTTCAGGGCCTCCTCGAGGGCGTAGAGGTGCTTGAGGTAGTCCTCCTGGGCCTCGGACAGGGGCGGGCGGGCCATCCCCCTCAAGGTAGCATGGGGGCATGGACCTCACCCACTACCCCTACCCCTCCCGCCGCCACGTGGTCCTGGGGAGGCGGGGGGCGGTGGCCACCAGCCAGCCCCTGGCGGCCTTGGCGGGGATGGAGATGCTCTTGAAGGGGGGCAGCGCCGTGGATGCCGCCATCGCCATGGCCGCCTGCCTCACCGTGGTGGAGCCCACCTCCAACGGCATCGGCGGGGACCTTTTCGCCATCGTCTGGGACGGGGAGCTCCACGGCCTGAACGCCTCCGGCAAAAGCCCCCTGGCTCTCACCCCCGAGAAGCTTCCCGAAGGGCGGATGCCGGAGAGGGGCTGGCTTCCCGTCACCGTGCCCGGGGCGGTCTCCGGCTGGCGGGCCCTGCACGAAAGATGGGGGAGGCTTCCCTTCATGGAGGTCCTGGCCCCCGCCATCCGCCACGCCGAGGAGGGCTTTCCCGTGGGGCCGGAGACGGCTAGGGCCTGGCGGCGGGCGGAAGGGGTGTACCTTCCCCTCAAAGCCCCCGAGTTCCAGGCCTTCCAGGAGGTCTTCTTTCCCCATGGCCGGGCCCCCCGGGCGGGGGAGGTGTGGCGAAGCCCCCTCCACGCCAAAACCTTGCGGGAGATCGGGGAGAGCTACGGGGAAAGCCTCTACGGGGGCCCGCTGGCCCAGGCCCTGGCCGCCTTCAGCGGGGCCACGGGGGGGCTTCTCACCCTGGAGGACCTGAAGGCCCACGCCCCCGAGTGGGTGAAGCCCCTCGCTACCACCTACAAGGGCCTCACGGTCCACGAGCTTCCCCCCAACGGCCAGGGGGTGGCCGTCCTCCTGGCCCTGAACATCCTGGAGGGGCTGGACCTCCGTCCCGAGGACCCCATGGGCTACCACCTGCAGATTGAGGCCATGCGCCTGGCCCTGGCCGACACCTACCGCTTTGTGGCCGACCCCCGGTTCATGGAGCTGGCCCCTGAGGCCTTCCTCTCCAAGGCCTACGCCGCCGAGAGGCGGCGCCTCATCGGGGAGAGGGCCCTTCCCCTGGCCCTTCCCGGCCTCAAGCCCGAGGGGACGGTTTACCTGGCGGCGGCGGACGGGGAGGTCATGGTCTCCCTGATCCAGTCCAACTACCAGGGCTTCGGCTCCGGCATCCTGGTGCCGGGGACGGGGATCGCCCTGCAGAACCGGGGCCTGGGCTTCGCCCTGGAGGAGGGGCACCCCAACCGGGTGGGGCCGGGAAAGAGGCCCTTCCACACCATCATCCCGGGCTTCCTGACCCGGGAGGGGAAACCCTTGGGGCCCTTTGGGGTCATGGGGGGGTTCATGCAACCCCAGGGGCACGTGCAGGTGGTCCTGGGCCTGGCGGACTTCGGCCTCAACCCCCAGGCCGCCCTGGACCGGCCCCGGTGGCAGGTGGTCCCCGGGGGGGAGGTCCTCCTGGAGCCCGGCATCCCCCAGGCCACGGCCCTCTTCCTCAAGGACCTGGGGCACAGGGTGCGCTACGAGGCGGAGTACGGCGCCTTCGGGCGGGGGCAGGTGATCCTCCGGCTGGAGGAGGCCCTTTGCGCCGCCTCCGACCCTCGGGCGGAGGGCCTGGCCCTGGCCCTCTAAGGGAGTCCCAGGAGGCGCTTCAGGCCCAAGGCGGCCTCCACCCCCTGGGTGCCGTAGTTGTTGTTGAAGATGACGAAGACCCTTTCCGCTCCCTTGGCCAGGGTGCGGGTGGCCTGGGCCAGGTCCTCGAGCTCCTCCTCGCTGTAGCGCCAGTTGAAGCGCTCGTAGGGCCTGGTGTGGGGGCCCTTCCAGGTTTCGGCGTTGCGGCCGTGGCAGCGGAGGACGGCCACGGGGTGGGTGGCCTCCAGGACCCGGGGCGGGGCCTCGGGGTGGGGAGGCGCGTCCACGCTGACGTGGATGAGGCCCAGCCGGGAAAGCTCCCGCTTGACGAAGCCCCAGGCCACGTACCACTTGGGGTTGCGGAACTCCACGGCTACCCAGTAGCCCCGGGTCCTCTCCGCAAGCCTCTCCAGGTACTGGAAGCTCCTGGGCTTGGGCTCGGTCCAGGGGGGGAGGCCGAAGTGGAGGTAGCCCAGCTTGCCCGAGGCCTTCAGGGGCTCCAGGGCCAGGAAGAAGCGTTCCCAGGCCGCCTCCACCACCTCCTCCGGCACCTCCCGCTGGGCCAGGTGCCCCTCCTGCCTGGGGAGGAGGGCGCGGAGGTCCTTGGGGAGGGCGCCGGCCTCGAGGCCGTGGCCGGTGAAGGCGGAGTAGGCCTTGACGTGGAAGAGGAAGCCCTCGGGGGTCCTCTCCACCCACTTGGCCACCACCTCCTTCTTGGGCAGGGCGTAGAAGGTGCTGTCCACCTCCACGGTGTCAAAGAACCGGGCGTAGTAGCGGAGGCGCTTCTCCGGGTCCCGCCTGGCCTCGGGCGGGTACCACCCGGACTGAAGCAGGGTCTCGTCCGTCCAGCTGGCCGTGCCCACCCGGATTTCCGCCACGCCTTCAGTTTAAGTACCCCGCCGTGGCTCTTGCCGCGGCGGGGGCCCCAAAGAAGCGCATCCGAGGCTCAGGGAAGGCTTTCTGTGGGGAAGAAGCCATTTAGGGCGAAAGGAGGAGGCGGACCCTCGTCCTTACCTCCTTTTCCCCCTGCCAGGCCCGCACCTCGAGGGGCAGGGCGAGGAGGCCCGCCAGGGGGGAGGCCCTGGCCGCCAGGGTCTGGGTGAGGGCGAGCTTCCCCACATAGACCCAGGGAGGCCCCTCGCCCACGGCCTCCAGGGCGAGAAGCCTTTCCCCCTCCAGGTAGACCTCGGCCCCCTGGGCGGGGAAGAGGGCCTCCACCCGCACCTCCACCTCTTGGCCTAAGGAGGCCCTGGGGGGCGAAAGCCTCACCTGGAAGAGGGGCCTTCCCGGGTCCACGGGTACCAGGCGGCTTTCCACCTTCCCGCCCGCCGCCACCCTGAGGGCCAGGGAGCCCTGGGCCTCCCACGGCGCCTGGAAGTGCAGGAGGACCCCTTCCTCGGTCCTCTCCCTCCGGAGAAGGGGCAGATCCAGGAGCTCCGCCTCGGCCACCTCCCGCACCAGAACCCGCCCCACCTCCCCCGGGGCCAGGGCCGCGGGCCACTCCACCCTGAGGGGCCTCGCCTCCAAAAGCCTCTCCTCGGGAACGGGGGTGAAGGTGAGGGCGAGCTCCTCCTCGGTTAGGGGAGGCAGGTTCAGGGAAAGCCCCTCCGCCCGGTAGCCCCTAGGGGCCACGGGCTCCACCCGGTAGGTTCCCGGGGGCACCACCGCCCGGTTCCCGCAGGCCACGAACACCCCCACTTCCCCCACCAGGTAGGCCCCCTGGCCCGAACCCTCGCACCGGAGGCGCACGGCCCCCGCCGGGGTGAGGGCCACCCGGTAGGGGCCTTCCCCGGGGCGGACCCGGACCTCCCCCGGCAGGGCCAGGAGGCCCGGGGGTGGGTCTATCCGCAGGGCCTCCCCCTCCCGGCGGACGTAGAGGCGGAAGCGCCCCTCGGCATCGGTGACCGCCTGGCCCCTCCTCCCCCCTACCCGGGCACCCGCTACCGGCTTCCCCAGGACCTCCACCCGCCCCTCCACTGGCGCTTCCTCGTACCCGCCCAGGGCCAGGGTAACGGGTTCGGGCACGGGGAGGCGGAAGGCGTAGCTCCCTGCCAGGGCCAGACGAAAGTCCCCGTCGTACCGCCCTTCCAGCCTCAGGGCGTAAGGGCTATCCCGCCACTCCAGGAAGAGAAGCGCCCTCCCCGGGCTCAGGTCCAGGCTTCCCGAAAGCGCTCCCTCCCGGTACCCCAGGCCGAGGCCAAAGGAGGCCTGGGGCAGGAGGCTCCCCCGGAAGGCCAGGGTGAAGGGGGAAAGGGGGTAGGCCAGGGCGAAGCCCAGCTCCGGCCCTCCGGCGTACCCTCCCTGAAGGGCGTAGGTGAGGTTCATCTGGGGTGTAGGGGCCCCAGAGCGACCGGAGAGGGTGCCCGTGTGGGCCATCCGCAGGGAAGGCCCCGCCGGGCCGTACCCCGCCTCGCCCCGCCACCCTCCCCAGGCCAGGCCCCCGTAGAGCCCCCCTTCGTAGCGGGCGTAGAGGTAAAGGTCCCCGTGGCGTTCCAGGCGTAAAGAGGCTTCCGAAAAGGACCGGAAGGTCCAAGGGAAGTTAGCCCCAAAGGTGTAGGTGCCGTCGGCGTAGCCCAGGGCGAGGGAGGTGGGGGAGAGGCGCAGGCGGTAGGTCTCTCCCGGCGTGTAGGTCCATTCCAGGGCCCAGGGGTAGGCCAGGGAGAGGGCGTGGGGGCCTTCCCGGTAGCCCACCTCCCCCCCCAGGGTGGGGAGCAGGCTAAGCCGCCCGCTCCAGGGCCCCGTGCGCAGGGCGAGGCGCAGAGCGTCCGTCCCCCCCAGGAACCCCACCCCCACCTCCCGGGAGAGGGGGCCCTCCAGGGAGAGGCGGAAGGCGGGAGGGCCCTGGCCCAGGCTTCCCTCCAGCCGTCCCTGGAGGGCGTAGGGGAGGGGGCTTCCCCCTTCGGGGAGGACCTGAACGAGGTAGAGGGCCCGCTTCTCCCCGAAGAGGAGGGCCAGCTTCAGGAGGCCGAAGCCAGAGAGGGAGAGCGCCACCTCTCTTTCCTCCCCCGGGGCCAGGGTGAGGCTCACAGGGCTAAGGTTCACCTCGCTCCCCTCGGCTTGGGCCAGGTGGACCCTTTCGGCCACGTTCCCCCGGTTCCGGAGGAGGAGCCGGAGACTCCCTCCGTAGACCTCCCGGGGGACTCTCGCCTCCAGGTCCCTTATGGCCTCCACCTCCACCTTCTGGCAGACCTCCGTTCCCCCCCTGGGCCTGAGGCACACCCGGTAGGAGCCCGGTGGGGCCTCCTTGGGAACCTCCACCACCACGAGAAAGGGTCCCTCCCCAGGGCTCGGCGTGAGGAGGAGGGGGAGGTCCGAGGCTACCTCCACCTCCCCAGGGGGTAGGCCCAGGAACGGGAGGACCAGAACCTCCCCGGGCCTCGCCGCCAGGGCCAGGGAGAGGAAGAGGAGGGCGAGGATGGGGCGCATGGGATCAGTCACCCTGGACCTCGTACGTGAGGGTGAGGGCGCCTGTGGCGGGCAGGGGGGGGAAGAGGTCGTGGGGGCTGACCTCGACCCAGTAGTAGATGTGCAAGGTGGCGGTGGTGTTCCTCCGTATGTCGGCGAGGCGCCGGTTGTAGGGGACGGCGGAGAGAAGGGTGGGCGTGGGCGCGAGGCTCGTGGCGTTTCCGGAGATGACCTGAACCATGACGTAGAGCCTCGAGGTCCAGTCCACGGGGAGGGAACCGGAAACGCCCGTCACCCGCAAGCAGAACCTCCTCCCCGCCCCGCAAAGCGTCCCTCCCCTTATCGGGTCCCGGTTTGGGGTCCGCACCGTGCAGGCCATCCGGTACACTCCCCCGGGCGCTCCCGTCACCGCCGTGGGGAGGAAGCGCATGGGACCCGTGCCGTCCAGGAGGAGGAGGTAGGAGGCCAGGTTGGCCACGTAGTAGGGCTGTCCCGCCACGGTGGCCTGGGTGAGGGAGCCGGGGGCGGAAAAGTCGTATAGCAGGTCCGTGGCGTCGCAGTTCACGCTCTGGCCCAGGGCCTCGGGAAGGAGGAGGGCGAGGAGGAAAAGGCTCAGGGCACGGCCCATACGCCCTCCGCTGCGTAGCGCCCGTAGGCGCTTTCCAGGATCAGGACCACCCGGTACCGCCCTGGGGGAAGGGGCGCTTCCGGCTCCAGGGCGAGCTCCCGGTATCCCCCGGGGAAGACGGGGAGCTCGGCGATGGGGAGGCGGGCCACCTCCTTCCCCTCCCCGTCAAAGACCCGGGCCTCCCCTGTGACCCTTTGGAGGACGTTCCCGGGGTTTTCCAGCAAAAGGGGAAGGGCCTTCCCCTCGCCCCCTACCTTGGCCCGGAGGGCGGGGCGCTCCGTTCCCCTCAGGGTGAGGTAGACGGCGAGGCCCAGGGAGGGGCTGGCGGTGATCCGGAGGCCTCCCAGGCCCGTGGGCCTGGGCCCTGCGGTGAAGACCACCAGGCAGGCCAGGGTGCCCTCGGCTCCGGGCGGGGCCTTCAGGGTGAGGCGGACTTCGGCGGTCCCCCTTGGGGGCACGGTGAAGGCCGTGGGGGTGGCGGTGAGGTGGGGGCAGAGGTTGCGCTCGGGGCTTTCCGCCACGTCCCCTTGGGGCGTGAGGGCGAAGGGCCTTAGGGCTACGCTGAGGGCTTCCTCCCGGTCCAGGCCGTTCCGCATCCGGACCACTTCTGTGACTTCTCCCCCAGGGGGCAGGACCAGCTCCAGCCGGGCGGGGGAGAGGGCGAGGTCCACCTGGGCCAGGGCCTGGGTCAGGAGGAGGCCCGTGAGGGCGACTAGGGGGCGCTTCATGGTTTCGTTTCCCCTTTTAAGCATACAGGCCGCTTCCGGCCTGGGCAGGAAGCGGCCACGGAAAACTCCTAAGGCCTAGGGCGAGGTGAGGAGGAGGTTGACGGTGATCTGTTGGTTGATGCCCGCGAGAGGAATATCGTCGGTGATGTCCATGGTGAAGAGGTAGTAGAGCTTGTAGACGCTCCTCCCCTGGCCGCCGCTACCGGCGTTGAAGAGGGTGAGAGGGCTTGCGGCCGTGATGGGGGTGGGGGTGGTGGTCCAGGAGGCCCCCTTGCCGCTCACCTTCTCGGCGAAGACCTTGACCCGGCCGTTGCCCAGGGTGAGGGTCCCGCTGATGGAGTCGATCTTCACCGTCCACTGAGCTCGGTTGGTGCGGACGGTCACCGTCCCGTAGTCCCCGAGGTCGTTCTCGGCCGCATCCCTGATGGACGTGGGGGCGAAGTCCTGGGTGCCGCTAGCGGTGTCCAGGAAGGTCAGGTAGGCGGCCCAGGAGGCCTTGGTGTAGGGAGTTCCACCTATGGTAACCGTACCCGATGCGCTGGCATCGCCAAAGTCGAACAGGTAGTCGGTGGCGTCCAGCGTGAGCTGGAGGACGGAGGGGATGTTCACGGTGACCTTGGGGCTAGCGGTCTGCGCCAGGCTCAGGCTTGCCAGAAGGGCCATGAGGGCAACCAGCTTCCTTTTCATCTCTGCACCTCCTAAAGGGCTTTAGGGGCCGGTTGCGCCACTGGCTCCCCCTCGGCCCATGGCGCCCATCTTGGGCTCGAGGGTTCATCGCCTCCCCTCAGAGGACAATATTACAGGGCCGTGTGAAAGCCGTGTGAAAATGCGAGGCCAGCCCTTAGCATAAGGCCATGGAGGCCCCGAACCCCTCCCTGGAGGCCTGGCCCAGGCCCCGCCTGGTGGTGAGCGCCTGCCTGGGCTTCGCCGCCGTGCGCTACTCGGGAGAGCTGATCCCCGACAAGGTTGTGGCCGCCCTGAAGGCGCACGTGGACTTCGTGCCCGTCTGCCCCGAGGTGGAGATCGGCCTCGGGGTGCCCAGGCCCACGGTGCGCCTGGTGCGGGGCGAGGATGGGCCCAGGATGGTCCAGCCCAAGACGGGGGAGGACCTGACGGAAAGGATGCGGGCCTTCAGCCGGGCCTTCCTCTCCGGCCTGGGGGAGGTGGAGGGCTTCATCCTGAAAAACCGCTCCCCCACCTGCGCCCTCAAGGACGCCAAGGTCTACGCCTACGCCGACCAGGGGGGCGCCGTGGGCCACGGGCCCGGCCTCTTCGCCCAGGCGGTGATGGCGGCCTTTCCCCTCCTGCCCAAGGAGGACGAGGGGCGGCTCACCAGCGCCCGCGTCCGGGCCCAATTCTTCACCCGCATCTTCGGCCTGGCCCGGCTTAGGCGACTTGGGGACCTGGGCGAGCTCATGGCCTTCCACGCCCGCTACAAGCTCCTCCTCATGGCCTACAGCCAGAAGGAGACCCGGGCCCTGGGCCGGCTTCTGGGCGAGGCCCGGGGGAAGGCCTTTCGGGAGGTGCTTCGGGCCTACGAGGAGGGCTTCCTCAGGGCCACGGAAAAGCCCTACCGCCTGGGGGCCATGGCCGATGCCCTTCTCCACGCCTTTGGCTACTTTAAGAAGGGCCTAAACGCCCGGGAGAAGGCCCACTTCCTGGACCTTTTGCTGGACTTCCGCGAGGAGCGGGCGCCCCTCGAGGCCCCCCTGGCCCTCCTCCATTCCTGGGCGCTCCGCTTCGGCCAGGAGTACATAGAAGCCCAGGCCCTCCTGATGCCCTACCCCAAGCCCCTCATGGACCTGAAGAGTTCCTGAGCGCCCCGCCGTGGCTAAAGCCCCGGCGAAGCCTCCACCTTTCCCCTGGCCTCCACTGGCCTCCTCGCCCCCACGGCGAAGAGGGCCGTGCGGAGCTCCTCCAGGTAGTCGGCTATCCAGGCCGCGGCGGCCTCAGCGCCCATGAGGGCGGGCCTGAGGAGGGGCCTGGCCACGGCCACCAGGTCCGCCCCCAGGGCCAGGGCCTTGGCGGCGTCCGTCCCCGTGTAGACCCCTCCGGAGGCGATGAGGGGCACCTCGGGGAGGACTTCCCGCACCTCGAGGATGGCCTGAGCCGTGGGAACGCCCATCTCGCAGAGCTCGGGGTGGCGGACCTCCCCGTAGCGCACCCACTCCTCCACCCTGGCCCAGCTGGTCCCTCCGGCCCCGGCCACGTCCACCGCCGCCAAGGGGAGGCCCTTTAGGGCCAAGGCCGCCTCCCGGGAGAGGCCGTGCCCCACCTCCTTGACCAGGACGGGAAAGGGGAGGGGGAGGAGGGCCCTAAGCCTCGCGAGAAGCCCCCTAAAGTCGGTGTCCCCCCGCTGCACCGCCTCCTGGAGGGGGTTCACGTGGAGGGCGAGGGCGTCGGCCTCCAGCATCTCCACCAGCCTGATGAGGTCCTCCCGCCCGTAGCGCCTCAGCTGGGCCAGGCCCAGGTTGGCGACGAGGAGGGCTTTGGGGGCCACCTTGCGCACCTGGAAGCTCCTCAGGGCCTCGGGGCGCTCCAGGACGATTCGGCCCGAGCCCAGCATCATCCCCACCCCCAGGGCCTCGGCGGCTTCGGCCAGGGCCAGGTTGATGCGCTCGCCGTTCTCCTCCCCGCCGGTCATGGCCCCGATCAGGAAGGGGGCCTTCAGGGTCTTACCCAAAAAGGGCGTGGTGAGGTCCACCTCGCTTAAGGCGAGGCCCGAGAGGGCCTGGTAGCGGAGGCGGAAGCGCTCCAGGCCGGTGGTGGTCTTCTGGAAGGCCACCTCCCCGTGGAGGCAGGCCTCGAGGTGCTTCCGCTTCCTCTCCAGCGTGCTCAAGCCCTGGCCTCCAGAAGCTCTTTGGGGGCCCGTTCCAGGCCCAGGTCGTGGGCGATGAGCCGGGCGGTCATCTTGGCCGACATCATCACGCTGGGAAGCCCCGCCCCCGGCTGGTAGCTCTGCCCCACCAGGTAGAGGCCCTTCACGTCCTCGGAGCGGTTGTGGGGCCGGAAGCTGGCCGTCTGCCACAGGACGGGCTCGGGGCCGAAGGCGTTGCCCAGGTGGCTATTCAGGGTCCACTGGAAGTAGTCCGGGGTGACGAAGTGGGTGTAGACCAGCCGGTCCATGAGGCCGGGCAGGTAGCCGGCCTCGTCCAGGTAGCGCAGGGCCTTTTCCAGGTACTCGGGGCCGATCCTTCCCCAGTCCAGGCCGCTTCCGTTGTGGGGCACGGGCACCAGGGTGTAGGCGGCGTGGTGGCCCGGGGGGGCCAGGGAGGGGTCGGTGAGGGTGGGGAGGTGGAGGTAGTGGGCGAAGTCGTCGGGGAGGACCTTCCTTTGGAAGATGTCCCGGAGGAGCTCCTCGTAACGGTGGGAGAGGAGGACGTTGTGGTGCCTGAGCCTTTCCCCCTCGTCCCCCCGGGCCCTGAAGCCGAAGTAGGCCACGAAGAGGCTCATGGAAAGCCGGGTGCGCTTGAGGCGGAGGTCGCTGTGCCAGAAGCGGTCCTCGGGGGCGAGGAGCTCCCCGTAGGTGTGGACGTAGTCGGCGTTGGAGACTACCAGGTCGGCCTCTATCCTCTCTCCGTCCTGGAGGACCACGCCCACGGCCCGCCTGCCCCTGGTGAGGATGCGGCGCACAGGGGCGTTAAAGCGGATCCTCCCGCCGAGCTCCTCCAGCTTCCGCACCAGGCCCCGGACCAGGGCCCCCGTCCCCCCCATGGCGAAGTGGACCCCCCAGTTCCGCTCCACGAAGTGGATCATGGCGTAAAGGGCGGGGACCGAGAGGGGGTTCCCCCCGATTAGGAGGGACTCAAAGGAGAAGACCTGGCGCATCTTGGGGTTTCGGAAGTAGCGGGAGACCAAGGAGAAGAGGGGGCGCACGGCGTCCAGGCGGAGGAGGTCCGGGGCCACCCGCAAGAGGTCCAGGAGGCTTCCGAAGTGGGTGAAGCCCAGCTCCAGAAAGCCCTTCTGGAAGAGGGCCCTGGCGTGGGCCTCAAAGCGGCGGTAGCCCGGGAGGTCCTCCGGGGCCAGGCGCTGGATCTCCGAGAGGAGGTGCTCCCGGTCGTTGTTGTAGTCAAAGTGGGTGCCGTCGGGGAAGTGGATGCGGTAGAAGGGGTCCAGGGGGACGATCTTCACGTACCTTTGCGTGTGCGTTAGCCCCTCCTCCTCGGGGAAGTCGGGGTAGAGCCTGGGGTTTCCTGGGCTGGTGGCGAAGAGGTCCTCCAGGAAGGGGGGGACGGTGATCACCGTGGGGCCCATGTCAAAGGTGAAGCCCTGGGCCTGGTGGACGAAGGCCCGGCCCCCAGGGCCCGGGAGCTTTTCCAGGACCAGGACCTCTAGGCCCATGGCCGCAAGCCGTATGGCGGCGGAAAGCCCGCCCACCCCGCTACCGATCACCACCGCGCGCATGGGAGGAGTCTACCAGGCTCCTTTACCGGGAAAGATGGGCCTGGCCCACCTTTCATACCACCCCATGCTGGCTTGCGCCAGCATGGGGTGGTGTCAAAGGGGCCTACCCTTCCAGGTTTTTCCCGGGAGGAGGGCCCTGAGGTATACGGGCATGAGGAGGAGCGGGGCCAGGGGCGTGAGGAGGGCGGGGAGGAGGGGGCCTTTGAGGACGAGCTGGACGGCCAGGCGCTCCAAGAGGCCCAGAAGCCCCAGGTCAAAGCGGCCGAGGAGCCAGGGCAGGGTGTAGAGGGCCAGGTGGTAGAACGCCGAGCCTAGGAGGACGGCGGGGTTTTTCAGGTGGATGTCCAGGAAGTTCTTGGCGAAGCCCTTAAGGGCCTCGCCGTAGCCCCTGTACATCCGCACCCGGAAAAGCGCCACGCCCAGGTAGAGGCCGTAGCGGCCCGCCCTTCGGGCCAGGGCCACGTCCTCCAGGACCTCTTCCCGCACCGCCCTGTGCCCCCCCATGGCCCAGTAGGCCTCCTTCCGGAAGGCCAGGACCTGGCCGTTGGCCAGGCGCAGGGCCTCCAGGGCGGGGTGGGGCAGGAAGGAGAGGAGCCCGTTCATGACGAAGGCCTCCACCACCCCCTCCTGCCGGGGCAGGGCCGAGACCAGGTCCTTGCCCTCCAGGGCGGAAAGGAGCCCCCCCAAGGCCCCTTCCTCCCAGAGGACATCGGCGTCGGTGAAGACCAGGACCTCCCCTCGGGCCGCTTGGGCCAGCTGCCAAGAGGCCCAGTTCTTCCCCCGCCAGCCCGGGGGGAGGGGCTTCCCGCGGAGGAGGCGGAAGCCGGGATGCCCCCCGGCCACCTCCTGGGCTACCCGGGCCGTCTCGTCTTCGGAGAGGTCGTCCAGGACCAGGACCTCGAGGGCCCCCTGGTGGAGGAGGGTGGGGAGGGTGCGCCTCAGGTTTTCCGCCTCGTTCCGGGCGGGGACCAGGATGGAGGCCGTGGGCCTTTCCGGCGTGGGGCCCGGGCGGAGGCGGGGAAAGCGGAGGAGGTTATGGAGGAGGGCGAGCCACCTCATGAGGAGGAAGAGAAAGACCCCGAAGAAGAAGTCGCCCATCAGCGAAAAAGCCTCACCAGGGGGCTTAGCCTTTCCTCCAGGCTCCGCCTTCCCTTTAGGACCTCCCGGAAGCCCTCCGGGGTCTTTCTGGGGTGGGTGCGCCTTAAGGTCTCGTCCAGCTCCTGAAGAAGCCCCCTTAGCGCCCCTTCCAGGTCCACGTCCGGGGAAAGGGGCGGGGCCACCAGGAGAAAGGCCTCGGGGTGCTCAAACCCCCTGAGGACTACCCGGCAGGCCACGGGGAGGAGGGGAACCCCAGCCCGCCTCGCCAGCCAGGCCGCACCAGGCTTCAAGGGGCCCAGGGGCCCGGGGTAGCGCATCTCCCCTTCGGGAAAAAGGGCCACCCAGGCCCCCTCCTTAAGGCGCCTCAGGGCCTCCCGGACCCGCCTGGCCTCGAGGGCCCCAAGGAGCCTAAGCACCGGGAAGGCCTTCAGGTTCTCCTCGGCCACCAGGAGGCTGGCCGACCGCCTCTCTCGCCTGGAAAGAAACCAGACCAGGTGGCCGTCAAAGAAGCTGTGGTGGTTCATGGCCAGCACCAGAGGCCCCTTGGGCACCTCCCCCTTCAGGTACACGCCCCGGAGGCTTCCCTTGAGGCTTAGGAGCAGAAATCCCCCCACGATGGCGGAGAGGAGCTTCCCCAAAGGCCTTTCCTGAAGGGCCTCCATGGGGGCTATTTTAGGCGCCTCAGGGCCTCGGGGTGCCAGGCCAGAAGGAGGCCCTGGACCACGGCCAGGTTGGTGAAGAGGAAAAAGAGCATCTCCTCTAGAGGAAGCCCCGCCAGGCCCAGGCCCAGGGTATATTCCTTGGAAATCCACCAGATCCCTTCCCGGGTAATGGCGTAAAAGTCGGCGAACCAGAGGTAGAGGGTGGGGAGGGCCGTCCCCAGGAGGAGGGGTTTCCGCCAGGCCACAAGGAGGTCCCCCCCAAAGGCCCACTGCAGGACGAAGACGGGGGCGAAGTAGGCCAGGATCAGGCCCAGGTAGAGGTACTCGCCCCCAAGGGCCAGGAGCATCACCCCCAAGGCGGCGACGAGGAGCCAGAACCCTCCCCCCACCACCCGGAAGAGGCCCGGCCCCCCCGGGGGCGGAGCCCCCGCCAGCCGCAAGAGGAGGGCCCCGGTGAGGAGAGGCTGGAGGACGAAAAAAAGGTACTCCTCCAGGGGCACGTAGCCGATGCGGAGGAGGACCCGGCCCTCGGGGTAGCCCCAGACCCCCCGGTAGACCAGGAAGTTGTCCCAGGGGGTGGTGTAGAGGAGGGCGATGAGGGGCATGAGGAGGTAGGCCCAAAGCCTAGGGGGCCTGGGCCTGGTCCAGAGGAGGAGGAGAAGGAGTGGGGGAAGGATAAAGACCAGGTGGAACTCCAGGTAGGTCATGCCCGCACCTCCAGGGGCTTGGGGGTTGCCCAGAGCCCCCCTTCCGGCCTCAGGGTCACCTGGGCCAGGACCCGGGGGGTGGGGAGGGGGTCCAGGCGGAAGCGGCGGAAGAAGGCCCCTAGGACGACGGGGCCTTCCAGGAGGGCGAAGTCCCGGCCCAGGCAGAGCCTCTGCCCTAGGCCGAAGGGGAAGTACCGCCCCGAGGGCGTGCCCTTCTCCTCCAGGAAGCGCTCCGGCCGGAAACTCTCGCCGTCGGGGAAGTAAAGCCTCTGGGTCACGTAGGGGGAGAGGACCAGGGTGGTGCCTGGGGGAAGGGTCGTTCCGTCCAGGGCGAAGGGGCCTTCCGCCTTGCGGGTCAGGATCCAGGCCGGCGGGAAGAGGCGCAGAGCCTCCTGGAAGGCGGCCAGGGCGGCTTCCTCGCTCTTGGCCACCCGGCTTTGCCACTCGGGGTGGTGGGAGAGGAGGTAAAGGGACCAGGTGAGGGCGCTGGCCACGGTCTCGTGCCCGGCCACCAGGAGGGTCACGGCTTCGGCGAGGGCCCTTTCCCGGGGGAGGTGGGAGAGGGGTGGGTGGCCTATTAGGGCCTCGGCCTCCCGGTAAAGGGCGGCCTTGGCTCTTTGAAAGCGGGCCTCTTGGAAGGGGTTGAGGAGGGCAAGGGGGGAGCGGGTTTGGGCCATGACGCGGTCCAGGGCTTCCAGGGAAAGCTCCGCCAGCCTTGGGGAAAGGGGCCTGCCGAAAAGGGCTACCCCGAGAAGCCTCAGGGAGAGGGCCAGCATCTCGTGGTCCAGGTCCCGCACCTCTTCCCGCCAGGGGGCGAAGAAGGCCTCGGCCTCGGCCTCCATGGCCGGGCGGTACTCCCGCACCGCCTTGGGAAGGAAGGGGTCTTTGAGGGCCTTGCGGGCCTCCTTCCAGCCCTTGCCCCAGTCGGTGAGGAGGCCCCTGCCGGTGAGGCGGGCGAGGGCCCGGTACTGGAAGGTGGCCTTGGTGAGCCCTTCTGCCAGAAGGACCCTCTCCACGCCTTCGGGGTCAAAGACCAGGGCCAGAGGGAGGCCCGGCAGGGGCAGGAAGAGGCGGGGGTGGGCCCGACCCCACTCCAGGAGGACGGCGAGGGGGTCCTGCTGGAGACGCTTCAGGTGGGGCAGGGCCTCCTTGAGGTCTAAGCGCTCCATGGGGCCAAGATACCCTAGCGGCGGATGACGGGGCAGAACCCCGTGCGGGCCATCACCAGGGCCAAGACCGCCAGGCCCAGGAAGAGGAGCTTTTCCTCGTGAAAGGAGGCCAGGAGGAGGAAGAGGCTCGCCAGGCCGTAACGGAAGAGGGCGATGGTCCTCAGAGTCCTTTGGGGGTCGCGCACCTTGAACATAACCCTAGGATAGGGGAGGGGGTATGGGGAAGTGGGCTTCCCGCTACGTTATTAGGCCTTTGGCCAGGGCCAGGTAGCGCCTTCGGGCCTCCGCCAGGTCCACCACGGGGTCCTTGGGCTCGTAGGAGGGATATTCCGGGGCGAAGCGCCGGAGCCAGGCCCCGTCCGGGTCGTGGCGCCGGCCCTGCTCCACCAGGTTGAAGACGCGGAAGTAGGGGGCGGCGTCCACCCCCAGGCCCCCCGCCCACTGCCAGCCCTGGAGGTTCACCGCCCGGTCCCCGTCCAGGAGGAGGTGGCGGAAGGCCTCCTCTGCCTTCTGCCAGGGGAGGAGGAGGTACTTGACGGCGAACTGGGCCACGGCCATCCGGGCCCGGTTGGAGAGGGAGCCGGTGGCCTGGAGCTCCCGCATGGCGGCGTCCACCAGGGGCACCCCGGTCTTCCCCAGGTACCAGGCCTGAAAGAGCTCCTCGTCCTCCGTCCAGGGCAGGGCCTCAAAGCGGGCGTCCAGGGCCCTTTGGGCCATCTCGGGGAAGTGGTAGAGGAGGTGGTAGGAGAAGTCCCGCCAGAGGAGCTCCGCCACCCACTTCCTGGCCCCCTCGCCTCCCCGCCTCAGGGCCTCCCAGGCCGCCTCTCGGGGGCTGAGGACCCCCGGGGCGAAGTAGGGGGAGAGCCTCGAGCCCCCCTCCCCGTCCAGGCGGTTCCGCTCCAGGGGATAGCGGGGGAGCCGGGTGTCCAAGAAGGCCTGGAGCCTAGCCCAGGCGGCTTCTTCCCCGGGCTGGGGCAGGGGGAGGCCGGGGTCCTCCTGGGGAATCTCTCCTTCCTCCGGGGCCTGGGGCAGGGCCTCGGGGGCGGGGAGGGGCGGGTCCAGGCCCTGGAAGTTCCGGCTGAAGGGGGTGTAGACCCGGTGGGCCCGGGGGAGGTCCGGGGGGATGAGGTGGGGGGCGGGGAGGAGGTGGAGGGGGACGCCCAAGGCCGCCTCCGTCCTCGCATCCCGGTAGCGGCCGTAGGGGGTGTAGCTTTTGAGGGCGTAGACCGCCTTGGCCTTCAGCCTTCGGGCCACCTCCGGCACCCGCTCCCAGGGGAGGCCCTCCACCACCCACAGCGCCCCGCCCCGCTCCCGGTAGGCGGCCCTGAGGGCGCGGACGTTCTCCAAAAACCAGGCCCGCCGCCTGGGGGAGGTCCTCAGGTTGTTGGGGTCCAGGACCACCAGGCCCACCAGGGGCCCCTGGGATAGGGCCTGAAGGAGGGCGGGGTGGTCCTTGAGGCGCAGGTCGCCCCGGTGCCAGACCAGGTTCATGGCCGCGCCGCCAGTAGGGCCTTGGGGAGGAGCAAAAGCCTCTCCCAGGGCTTGAGGTGGGCCCGGCGCCTCAGGTTGTCGTACCCCTGGAGGCGGAGCTTGTCCAGGATGCCCTGGTACTGCAAGGCGGCCAGGGCGATGGCGGCCCGCCCCACCTGGAGGTGGCGGAGCCCCTCCAGGCCCTCCCGGTAAAGGGCCCGGGCCTTGGCCTCCAGGTGGGCCATGAGGGCCCGGTAGCCGGGGGTGATGTGGCCTTCCCGAAGGTCTTCCAGCTTCACCCCATAGGCCTCCAACAGGTCCAGGGGCAGGTAGAGCCGGTCCCGGGCCAGGTCCTCCCCCACGTCCCGCAGGATGTTGGTGAGCTGCATGGCCTGGCCCAGGCGGATGGCCTTGGCCTCGGCCTCGAGGGTCCCCCCGGCGATGGGGGCCATCATCCGGCCCACGGTGCCCGCCACCCGGTAGCAGTAGGTGAATAGCTCTTCCTCGGTCTTCAGGCGCACGGGGCCCAGGTCGGTGAGGAAGCCCTCCTTCATGTGGGCGAAGGCCTCAAAGGGGATGGGCCAGCGCTCCAGGGCCCAGGTGAGGCCCCGCTCCCAGTTCTCCCGGGGCCTTCCGGCGTAGGCCCGCTCCACCCCTTCCCACCAGGCCTCAAGGGCCTCCTCGCCCCCGCCTTCCCCGTCCACGGCCTCGTCCCCCAGGCGGCAGGCGGCGTAGACCGCCCAAGCCCCCTTCCTGGCCTCCGGGGGAAAGAGGCGGCTTCCCAAGTAAAAGGTGGCGGAGTGGGCCCGGATCACCCGGGAGAGGGCGTTCCAGTCGGGCTCCATATAGCCTCCACTTTCAGGATACTTCAGGAAAGAGACCTTTGCCCCGGCCACACTCGGCCGAGGTGAACCAAAGCTTGACAAAACCTGAACAACCCCTTAAGCTAAAGCCATGACCCGTCCTGGGGTGTACACCATCGCCGAGGTGGAGGCCATGACCGGCCTCTCCGCCGAGGTCCTCAGGCAGTGGGAGCGCCGCTACGGCTTCCCCAGGCCCGAGCGCACCCCCGGGGGGCACCGCCTCTACCGCCAGGAGGAGGTGGAGGCCTTAAGGACCATCCGCCGTTGGCTGGAGGAAGGGGCCACGCCCCAGGCCGCCATCCGCCGCTACCTGGCCCAGGAGGGCTCCTTTGAGGGCCTGGAGGAGGGCCTCTACCGGGCCCTTTTGGCCGCCGACCTCCAGGAGGCCGAGGCCCTCTTCCGCCGGGGGGTGCGGCTTTTGGGCCCCGAGGGGGCCATCACCCGCCTCCTCGTCCCCGTCCTCAAGCGGGTGGGGGAGGCCTGGCACCAGGGGGAGGTGGGGGTGGCCGAGGAGCACCTGGCCACCACCTTCCTCCGGGCCAGGCTCCAGGAGCTTCTGGACCTGGCGGGCCTCCCCCCGGGGCCCCCCATTCTGGTGACCACGCCCCCCGGGGAGCGGCACGAAATCGGGGCCATGCTGGCGGCCTACGCCCTGAGGCGCCGGGGGCTTCCCGCCCTCTACCTGGGCCCCGATATCCCCCTCCCCGACCTCCGGAGCCTGGCGGAGCGCCTAGGGGCCCGGGCCGTGGTCCTTTCCGTCTCCCTCCCCGATCACCTGAAGGCCCTGCCCGAGGGGGCCCTGGCCTCCCTGGGTCCCAGGGTCTACCTGGGGGGGCGGGGGGCCTCGCCGGAAGAGGCCCATCGCCTCGGGGCCCGGTACGTGGAGGGCCTCGAGGGCCTGGCCCAAGAGCTGTGGCAGGCCAAAAAGGAGGAGGAAGCATGAAGAAGTTCGGCCGCAAGGAGACCATCTACCTAAGGGGCGAAAGCGCCCACACCCTGTACCGCCTGGAGGAGGGCCTGGTCCGCATTGTGGAGCTCCTGCCCGATGGCCGCCTCATCACCCTCCGCCACGTCCTGCCCGGGGACTACTTCGGGGAGGAGGCCCTGGAGGGCAAGCGCTACCGCTACACCGCCGAGGCCATGACCGAGGTGGCCGTCCAGGGCTTTGACCCCAGGGCCATGAACCACGAGGCCCTCCACGCCGTGGCCAGAAACCTGGCCCGGCAGATGCGCCGGGTCCACGCCTACGAGGCCCACCTGCAGACGGGGGAGCTCCGGTCCCGCATCGCCCGCTACCTCCTCTTCCTGGCCGACACGCCCGCCTCCTTCCGCGACGAAAAGGGCCTTTACGTGACCGCCTCCCACGAGGAGATCGCCGACGCCACCGCCTCCACCCGGGAGTCGGTCTCCAAGATCCTTTCCGACCTGCGCCAGGAGGGCCTCATCGCCACCGCCTACCGCAAGGTCTACCTCCTGGACCTAGGGGCCTTGGAGGAGGCGGCGGAAGGGGTTTTGGAGGCCGCCTAGGATGCGGGTTTTTGTGGTGGGGGGCACGGGCTTCGTGGGCCGGGCCCTGGTGCCCCTTCTCCTGGAGCGGGGGCACACCCCCCTGGTCCTCTCCCGGAAGCCCATGGACCTTCCCCGGGGAGCGGTCTGGCTCCAGGGGGACATCACCCGGGAGGTCCCAGACCTGAGGGGTGCGGAGGCCGCCATCTACCTGGCGGGCATCATCCGGGAAGGCCCCCAAACCTTCCGGGCGGTCCACGTGGAGGGGGTGAGGAACCTGGTGGAGGGGATGCGTAGGGCCGGGGTGGGCCGCCTCCTCCACATGTCCGCCCTGGGGGCGAGGAGGGGCACGGGGAGCCGCTACTACGAGACCAAGGCCGAGGGGGAGGAGGTGGTGCGGCAAAGCGGCCTTTCCTGGACCATCTTCCGCCCTAGCCTCATCTTCGGCCCCGGCGACGAGTTTTTCGGCCGGGTCCTGAAAAACCTGGTCTGCGGCCCCCTGCCCTTTGTTCCCCTCATCGGGGATGGGCGCTTTCCCTTCCGCCCCGTTTACGTGGGGGACGTGGCCTTGGCCTTCGTGGAGGCTTTGGAGCGGGGGGTTTTGGGGACCTACGACCTGGTGGGGCCCAGGGAGTACACCTTCCGGGAGCTTCTGGAGAGGGTGATGGAGACTGTGGGGCGGAAGAAGCCTTTCCTGCCCATCTCCCTTGGCCTCATGGACCTCCTGGTGCCCCTCATGAGCCTTCTTCCCTTCGCCCCCCTTACCAAGGACCAGTACGTGATGCTGAAGGGGGGCAACACCGCCCCCCTTTCCCCTGAGGTCCTGGCCCTAGTCCCCCGCCCCACGCCCCTGGAGGAGGTCCTGCCGGGCTACCTCCGGTGCTAGCTCGTTCTCCAGGCGGCAGAGGGGCCTGAGGCGAAGGCCCAGGGCGGTGCCCAGGAGGGCGAAGACCCCCCAAAGCGGCCCATGGAGGCTGAAGGAGGCCGTCCCTCCCAGGTAGGCCCCGATGTTGCACCCTCCCGCCAGCCGGGCCCCGTAGCCCATGAGCACCCCGCCCAGGAAGACCCCCAGATGGGTGCTCCAGGGAATCTTTCGGAGGTCCTTGAAGCGCAAGGCCCCGCCCAAGGCGGCCCCCAGGAAGGCCCCCAGGAAGAGGCCGAAGTTGGTGACGCTGGTGGGGTCCCGAAGCACACTGTCTTGGAGCTTCTCGGCGAAGTCGGGAGCGTTGAAAAGGGCCCAGTCCAAAACGGGAACCCCCAGCGCCTCGGCCAGCTTCCCACCCCAGAGGGCGAAGGCGGCCGTTACGCCCCAGGGCCGCCCCTGGAGGAGGAGAAGGAGGAGGCTACCCAAGGCCAGGACCACCGCCCCGCCCACCAGGCTCCAGGGGCCCAGGAGGGGGTGGGTGGCCTCCTGGCGGAAGAGGGGCTCCACCTTGCCCCTTCTCCTTTTCTCCACCAGGCTCACCCCCAGGTACAGGCCGCCCAAGAGGCCGAGCCAGAGGGCTAGGCCCAGGTAGGGGGAGGGAAACCAGGTGAGGGCGCTTCCCGGAGCCCAGGCGGGGAGGCCCTGCCAGAAGGGGAGGTGGTAGACCCCAAGGAGGGAGCCCGCCATGAAGCCCAGGAGGACGAGAACCCCCCGGCTGTCCCCGCTTCCCGTGTGGTAGAGGGTACCGGAGGCGCACCCGTCTCCCAGCTGCATACCCAGGCCGAAAAGGAAGGCTCCCAAGAAGAGGGCCACCCCCAGGGGCACCAGGAAGCCCTGGACCGCCTGGCCGAAGGCCTCGCCTTCCTTGAGGAAGGGGAAGAAAAGGAGGGCGGTGAGGGCGAAGAGGAGGAAGTGGGCCCGCATGAGGCGGCTTTCCCCCGTGAGGAGGAAGCGCCGGAAGCCCGAGGCGAAGCCGAACCTGGCGTGGAAGAGGGCGAGGCCCAGGAGGATGGCCACCCAGAAGGCCAGAAGAAGCCGCGTGCCGGAGGTCTCATAGACCGCAAAGGAGAGCCAGGCCGAGGCCAAGAGAAAGAGGAGGAGGGGGAGGGGCATGGGACGCGCTGTCCGCTCCATGGCCTTATGGTACCCATGCGTCTATAAAAGTCAAGGGTATAAAGCCCCAAAGGAAAAAGAGGCCCTGGGAAGACCCAGGGCCTCTGAAGCCGCTTCTAGAAGGCGAAGTCCTCCACGTACCAGCGCTGGGTCTTCTTGTGCTCCTCCTTGGGGTCCATCTTGTCCGCCACCGCCAGCATGAGGATTAGCTTCCTCCCGGGGACGATTTCCACGTCCGTGGGCTCCCCGGTCTTCAGTTTGCGGCTGAACTCCACGGTCCACCTACCCCCCTCATAGGTGGCGGCGGCGGCCAGGATGGAGTTCTTGCCCCCCTCCTTTTCGTCGGGGACCGGGGCCCCGGTGCGCTTGGTCTGGTACATGTCCAGGGCCACCAGCTTGCCCCCGTCCATGTAGAAGAGGTACTGGTCAGCCCCCTTCTTCTTGTCGGTCTTTTCCGGCAGGAACCCCAGGCCAATCCAGCCCTTGCTCTCCCCCTCGAGGCCCAGGTAGAGGGTGTCCCCCACGATGCTCCAGTAAAGGGTGAAGCCGCTTTTATCGTGCCTGAAGCTCTTGGCGTACTCCCCGGGGGCGATCTTTCCGTCCACCTTGGGGGCCTGCGCCAACACCAAACCTAGGGCCAGCACCAGAAAACCGAAAACCGCTCTCTTCATCGCTTACCTCCCTCAGTCCCTTATGGTTATTCCCACCACGAAGGCCACGGCGCCCACGTGGGTATGGGCCAAGGCCGCCAGCACCGGACGGCTTCCCTTGAAGGCCTCCAGGAAGCCGGCGAGGCTAAAGAGGTTCACCTCCGCATCCTGGGCGTTCCAGAGGAGGTGGTAGTAGGCCCCCACCACCCCCGTAGCCACGGAGACCAGCATCCAGAGAAGGAAGGGATAGCGCACCCACCTGCCCCGGTGAAAGAACATGAGGAGCGTCAGGGGAAAGCCCACCAAGGAAACGTAGAAGGGGATGCGGCTTTGCCAGGACTCCGTCCAGTGGTCCAGAATCCAGTGCTCCATCCCGTAGAAGGCGAACCCCACCATGGCGATGAGGAGAAAGGCGCTCCGGATGAACTCCAGAAGCCTTTTCTCTTCTGTGTCGGCGCGGATCAAGGCCTCTATCATCCCTCACCTCCTAGCGGGCCCGGTAGATGCTTAAAACCCCGGTCACCCCCATGTGGGTGAAGGCCAGGGCCGCTAGCACCGGGCGGCTTCCCGCCATGGCCTCCATGGCGGCCTCAAACTCCCAGTTAATGTCCCCTTCCATGTTCCAAACCAGGTGGAAGTAGGCCCCCAGAACCCCGGTGAGCACCGAGGCCCACATGGTGAGGATGAAGGCGATGCGCACCCAGGGGGTCTTGCGGTCAAAGAGGATCCAGAGGGTGAAGACGAAGCCGGGAACGGCCACGAGGAAGGGGATCCGGCTCTGCCAGGCCTCGGTCCAGTGCTCCAGGAGGAGGAGTTCCAGGGGGTACATGACCCAACCCACCAGGCAGAGGATGAGCATCACCGTGCGGATGAGCTCCAAGGCGAAGCGGGTGGGGTCTTGGGCGGTTCTTAGCGCAGGGATCATGCCTACCCTCCGTCAACGCACTATCACGGGTATCCCGGTAGGTTTGTCCCCCCGGAGGCCCGGGGGGACGCGGCCTAGACCGGAAGCAGGTTCACCTTGGTCTCGTAAAAGACCACGCTACCCCCCACGATGTCCGTGAGGGCCATGTCCTTCAGGTAAGGGTCCAGGCGCATGGCGGCGTTGGCGTGGATGCCCATGGCCCGCCTGGGGTCTCCTTTGATGACCTGGCCGTTGACCACCAGGTCCGTGGCCCCGTAGCCCCAGTGCCCCCAGCCCAAGGGGAAGGCCACGCACCCCGGGCGCAGGCCCTGGACCACCTTGACCCGCCCCACCATGGGCTTCCGGCCCATGGGCCCCAGGTCCCACTCCCCTTTAGGGTTGGTCGCCGAAACCACCTTCACCAGCTGCCCGTCCTTCAGCCCCAGGCGCTTGGCGTCCTCGGCGTTGACCAGAATGGCGTTCTCCGGCTTGATGCTCCTGAGCCAGTAGTTGGAGACGGTGCGGCTCTTGGTCATGAGGATGTCCCGGTGGGTGAGGAGGGTGAGGCCGTAGCCGGGGTCCCGGAGCTGCCGCCCCAGGGCGTCCTGGTAGGGGAGGAAGTAGGCGGGCAGGGGCCAGTAGGGCTTTCCGGTCATGGGGTGGAGGGAGAGGGCCTGCTTCTCAAAGAAGAGGTTCACCTGCCGTCCGTAGCGGTTGGTCAGGAGGCCGCCGGAACCGTACACCTTGGCGAACTCCTGGAAGCGGCCGCCCCGGTTCAGCAGGTAGACGGTGCGGCGGAAGAGGCTCTCGTCCCCGACGGCTTCCCGCCAGCGCCTCTCGTCAAAGACCGAGGGGGGCAGGTGCCGCCTGGCCTGGCGGAAGATCCTGAGCTCCTCCTCGCCCGCTTCAGGGAGCGCGTCGGAGCCATCGGCCCTTTCCCCAAAGGCCAGGTTGGCGGCCAGCTTCAGGTAGAAGTGGTCCATGTGGGTGAAGGGCATGCCGTTAGCGAACCCCTTTTCCCCGAACCCCGGCAGGCCCAGGTGCTCCGCCAGCGCCATCAGGAAGCTTTCCAGGCAGATGGGCATCTTCTGCCCGAAGACCTCCACCTCCTCGGGGATGGGGGCGATGGCGGGCTGGCGCACGGGCTGGACCCTCCAGGGGATGGAGAAGTGGGTGCCGTGGAATTCCCAGCGCTCCAGGTAGGAGAGGTCGGGGATGACGTAGTCGGCGAAGGCGTAGGTGTTGCCCACGACAATGTCAAAGGCCACGATCAGGGGGATCTTGTCGGGGTCCAGCATGGCCCGGATCTGCTCGTGGCCCCCGGGGAGGGCGTAGGCGGGGTCCCCCATGTAGTGGAAGAGGATTTTGATGGGATAGGGGTAGCCCTGGGCCGCGGAGGGGAGGATTTCCTGGTAGACGTCGGAGGCGTGGGGGTACCAAGGCCGCTTGGCGGGGAAGCCGGCGAAGAGGGTGGTGTCCTCGTACTTGACCTCGTGGCGGATGAGGCTTACGCCGAAGGGCGCAAGGGGCTTGGGGTGGAGCCGATCTATACGGAAGGGACCACCCGCCCGGGCGCCCGTGATGTCGTAGGTGAAGCCCATGGTGGACCCGCCCTGGTGGTCTAGGTTGCCCAAGAGGGCGTTGATGGTGAGCCAGGCGGCCACGGTGTAGAAGCCGTTGGTGTGTTGGCTCGCCCCGCGGTGGAGGTCCACCACGGCCCTCTTGCCGTGCTGGGCCAGCTTTTCCGCCAGGAAGCGGATGTCCTCCTCCTGGACCCCGGCGAAGGCCGCCCAGGTCCGCACCTGGTGCTTGAAGGCTTCCTCCTTGATGAGTTGCAGGGCGGATTTCACGGGGATCCCCGAGAGCCGGGTGTCCACGAAGAGGTCTCCGAAGACCGCCTGGGCCTCGTCGTTGGGGTTGAAGGCCACGGGTTTTCCTTCCACCAGGACCACGGGGGCGTCCAGCTCCACCTCCTTGTCCCCCACCCTGGCCTTGGGCTTGGGAAGGCCCAGGTCGCTGGCCCGGAGGAGCCTTTCCGGCTGGCCGTCTTTCATCTTGACCAGCCAGGTGGCGTTGGTCCAGCTGGCCTCACCGATGGCCTTGGCCGCCCCTTTGTTGGCGGCGGAGAGGAACTTGGCATCGTACTTGCCCCACTCCAGGAGGAGGCGGATGATGCCGAAGGCGATGGCGGCGTCGTGCCCGGGTTTGGGCGCGATCCAGCGGCTGGCCTCCTTGATCCCCTTCTGCCCCCTGGGGTCCACGATGGCGTATTCCAGCTCCCCCTTGGAGACCCTCTCCGTGATCCAGCCCACCCGCAGGGGCGGACCGTAGTTGCCCTCAAAGATGTTGGCCCCCACGAAGACCACGAAGCGGGCCTTGGAGAGGTCCGCCTGCCAGTAGAACTTCATTCCCCCGGACCAGGAGAGCTTGCCGGAAGCATCAAAGGTGGGTTGCTCGCTCATGGCCTTGCCCGCGAAGTAGAGCGAGCCCTGGCAGACAGTGGTGTGCCCGTGGAGGTTGACGGTCCCCAGGCTTCTTTGGAAGAACCAGTCTATGAAGTGCCGGCGTCCGGCCTTCAGGCGGCCCCAGGCGAAGACCACTTGGTTGTTCTTGGGTCCCAGGTCGGGATGGTCGGGGTCAATGAGGGTGTGGAGGTGCTCCTTGAAGTCCTCCTTGAACTTCTCCACCAGGGCCTTCTTCTTCGCCGGGTCCTTTTCCGCCCAGATGTTCCTGACCGCCTGGGCCATGCGGGCCATGACCTCGGGGTCTTTGAGGGCCCAGACCTCCTTGAGGCCAGGGTAGTGGCGCTCGTCCCCCAGGTGGGCGAAGAGCTTTCCGCCCTCCACGATCTCCTTCACCGCCTGGTGGAAGGGGATCTCCTCCCACTTGCCGCTACCCCGGGGGCCCGCCCGCTTCAGGACGCGGCGGATGCGGTAGGGGTCGTAGGCGGTCTGGATGCCCGCCTGGCCCTTGGGGCAGAGCGCCCCGTCCACCTTGGCCAGGGTGTTGGGGTCGGTGGCCATGGGAAGGTGGGGGCGGAA
This sequence comes from Thermus aquaticus, assembly GCF_001280255.1. NCBI lineage: Bacteria > Thermotogati > Deinococcota > Deinococci > Thermales > Thermaceae > Thermus > Thermus aquaticus. The sequence goes on from NZ_LHCI01000106.1 coordinate 1,384,028, forward strand.
GGTCCAGGGGGCGAGGGGGTTGCCGTCAATCTTGCTGGCCACCCCCTGGTAGAGCTTCACCTTGATGGGGCAGCCGGTGTTGCACTGGAGGCAGGAGGAGTAGATGGTGTTCTCGGGCAGCTGCACCTCGTAGGCCTCCATGCCCTGGGCGCTGGCCTCTTGCAGGGCAAGGCCCAGGGGCCCGAGGAGGGCGCCCGCGCCCGAGAGTTTGAGGAGTTCCCGCCGGGAAAGCTTTTCCATACGCACCTCCTACACCAGGTAGTACACGCGGGGCTTGGTGCCCGCTTCCTCTTTCAGCCGGATGACGTTGGGCTTCTTGATCAGCTCGGAGACCAGGGAGGTGGGGTCCTCGAGGTCCCCGAAGTAGGTGGCCCGGCCGATGCAGGTGGTCACGCACTGGGGGAGGAGGCCCCGCTCTATGCGGTGTAGGCAGAAGTGGCACTTGCGCACCTTGTCCATGGGGCCGGCCTCGTCCTCCCGGGCCACCTTCTTGTTCCACTCGTAGACGGGCAGGGCCTCGTAGGGCATCTTGCCCTGGCCCGGGGTCCCTTCCGTCCAGTAGGCCCCCTCGTCCTTGTGGCGGGAGTTGTAGGGGCAGGGGGGGATGCACTTCTCGCAGCCCACGCAGAGCTCGTAGTCAATCTCCACGATGCCGTCCGGCCGCTTCCAGGTGGCGTCGTAAGGGCAGGCGGGGACGCAAGGGGGATTGTCGCACTGCATGCAGGGCTTGGGAACGAAGCGGTAGGTGACGTTGGGGTAGGTGCCCACCTCCTCCTCGCTGACCGGGCGGTAGACCACGCCGGGGGGCAGGCGGTTTTCCGCCATGCAGCTCACGGTGCAGGCGTGGCAGCCCACGCACTTCCTGAGGTCAATGACCATGCCCCACTTGCGGCCCGGGTTTTTCAGGGCCCGCTCCAGGTCCTTTTGCATCCTGAGGAGGACGTCCTCGCTCACCGGCTCCGGCGCCTCGGGCCTGGGCGTGCCCTGGGCGAGCCCGGGGGCCACCATGGAGGCGAAGACGGCGCTGGCCATCTTGGCCAGGAACCGCCGCCTCTCCTCCGGGTTCATGGGGGTGTGTTCCATACCCACCTCCTTTCCTCCCCCAGGCTAGGCGGCTCGGCCCCGCCCGGGTATCCGTGGGAGGTAGGACAGAGGTGTCGGGAGTTTTCCCGACAGGCCTTGGGACATTGGTACCCCTGCGCCTTTCCTATGCTGGGGGGTAATGAGGCTTCTTCTCCTGTGCTTCCTCTTGGTGGCCTGCGCCAGGCCTCCCCAGGTAGCCCTGGCCCCGCCCTATCGGATAGGGGTGGCGGGTGGGGAGGTGCGGGTGGTGGTGGCGGGGATGCGCTCGCCCCAGGAGGCCGAGCCCTACCGGGTTTTGGCCCGGGGGCTGGGGGAGGTCCTGGGGGTGCGGGTGGAGGTCTTCGGCCGGCGAACCTACGCGGGGGTCCTCGAGGCCCTTCGCCGCAGGGAGGCGGAGATGGGGTTTCTCTGCTCCCTGGCCGCAGGGGTGGGGGTGGAGGAGGGCTTTTTGGAAGTGATCCTGGCGACCCAACCAAAAGTCCCTTACCGGAGCCTCATCCTAGTGCGGGCGGATGGTCCTTACCGGAAGCTGGAGCAACTGGCTGGCAAGCCCTTTGCCTTCACCGATCCCCTTTCCAACACCGGCCACGCCTGGCCCCGGCTGGCGGCCCGGGACCTGGGAGAGGGCTTTTTTGCCCGGGCCTTTTTCACCTATGGCCACGATCGGGCCCTGATGGCCCTGAAGGAGGGGCTGGCCGAGGGGGCGGCGGTGGACGCGGTGGTGTACGAGGCCCTGGGGATGCCGGGGCTTCGTCCCCTCTGGGAAGGGCCCCAAGACCCCGCCCCTCCGGTGGTGGTGCTTAAGGGGCTTCCTCAGGGGAGCAAAGAGCGTCTGCGCCAGGCCATCCTGGCCTTCGCGGCCACGCCCAAGGGCAGGGAGGCCCTGAAGGCCCTCTACCTGGAGGGCTTCGTTCCGGCTACGGGCGAGGCGTACCGCCTGGTCTACCGGCGGGCCCGGGAGGTGTTGCCGTGAGGTGGGGGCTCGTGCAGCAGCTCTTCTTCACCGTTCTGCTGGCCGCCTTGGCCACGGGGGGGATGCTCCTTCTTGGAGGTGGGCTCTTTTTGCTGGCCGAAGGGGAAAGGGCCCTCTGGCAGGAAGCCCGGGGCCTGGCCCGGGACCTGTCCTTTCTGGTCCTGGACGATATTCTGCTTTCCGATCGGCTGGCCGTGGAGGAGAAGCTCCGCCACCTTAAGGACCGCTACCCCCATCTGGCCTACGTCTACATCCTGAACCCCCGGGGGGAGGTGGTGGCCCATACCCTAAGCGGGGGGGTACCCGAGGCCTTGGCCCGTTTGGGTGGGGAGAAGGTCCTGCAGGTGGGCGGCAAGACCGTGTACCAGGTGGAGGCCGGGATCATGGGAGGAGAGGCGGGGGGGGGGCGCTTGGGCCTGGAGCGGACCCCCTTGGTGGCCTCCTTCTCAAGGGTGGTGTGGGCGGGCCTTTTTGGACTTCTCTGGGCGGTGGGTCTGGGGGGAGCTCTGGGCTACCTCTTTCTTACCCGCCTCCTGGAGCCCCTTTCCCTGATGGTTCAGGAAGCCAGCCGCCTGAAAGAGGGGCAGCCGGCCCGTTTCCCCGAGCCCCCCCACGAGCTTGGGGCTCTGGGCAGGGCCCTCAACGCCATGGGGGCCGAGGTGCGGCGGCGGGAGCGGGACCTAAGGCTTTTAAACCGCCTCCTTTCCGAGATGCACGCCCTGGACCTGGTCACCCTCTCGGAGAGGGTGCTGGGCCTTTTGGTGCGGGAGCTGGGCTTCACCTGTGGGGATCTCTGGCTCTCCGGGCGGGTGGTGCACTGCGAGGCCTGCCGGGACCGCTGTCCCCTGGGTGGGGTGGCCTCCCTGGCCCAGGAGGCCCTGGCTTCCCGCCAGGTCGTGGTCCGGCCCCAGGGGGTCGCGGTGCCTGTCCCCCCTCACGGGGCCCTGGTCCTCCATGGACGGCCGGAGGTGGAGGAGGCCTGGCTGAGGGCCTTCCTCGAGGCCCTGGCAGGACCCCTGGCCACCGCCTTGGAGAACGCCCGCCTCTACGAGGCCCTGGCGGAGAAGGAGGCGCAGCGGGCGAGGCTTCTGAAGGCCTGGCTCAAGGCCCAGGAGGAGGAGAGGGCCCGCATCGCCCGGGAGCTTCACGACGAGGTGGGCCAGGCCCTCACCGGCTTGATCCTGGGCCTCGAGGGGCTCCCCGGGGACCGAGTGGAGGCCCTGAAGGAGCTGGCCCGCCATACCCTGACCGAGGTGCGCCGCCTGGCCCTGGACCTCAGGCCCAGCGTCCTGGACCACCTGGGCCTGGAGGCGGCCCTCCGGCGCTACGTGCGGGAGTTTGCCGAGCGCACGGGGGTGGAGGTGGACCTTTCCCTCCACCTCACCCGTCCCCTGCCCCAGGAGCTGGAGACCGTGGTCTACCGGGTGGTACAGGAAGCCCTCACCAACGTGGCCCGGCACTCGGGAAGCCCCCGAGCCTCGGTGGGGGTGGTGGAGGTCTTGGGGGAGGTCCGGGTCTTCGTGGAGGACGAGGGCCGGGGGTTTGACCCTGAGGCGGTGGACCCGGGACGCCAGGGGCTTTTGGGCATGCGGGAGCGGGTAGAGCTCCTAGGCGGGCGTCTTTCCGTGGAAAGCGCTCCTGGTCAGGGAACCCGGGTCCAGGTTAGGCTTCCCATAGGGGTGGCCGCATGATCCGGGTGGTGCTGGTGGAGGATCACCTTCTGGTGCGGAGCGGGCTCCGCCACCTGCTGGAGGCCAGGGGCCCGGTGCGGGTGGTGGGGGAGGCGGGCAGCTGCCGGGAGGCCCTGGAGCTTCTGGAGAAGGTCCAGGCTGACGTGGCCATCCTGGACGTCTCCCTCCCCGACGGCACGGGCATCGCCCTTTGCCAGAGGCTTCGCGAGCGGTTCCCCGAGCTCAGGCTTCTCGCCCTTTCCATGCACGAGGACCTGGAGTACGTGCGAGGGTTCCTTCAGGCTGGGGGGCAGGGGTACGTCAGCAAGGCGGCCGTGGACCAGGAGCTTTTGGACGCCGTCTTGGCCGTGGCCCGGGGGGAGCGGTACCTGAACCCCGCTCTGGCCATGCGTCTGGCCATGGAGCTGGTGCGGGAAAGCGCCGAGGAGGCCCCCCTTTCGCCCCGGGAGGAGGAGGTTCTCCGCCTTCTGGCCCAGGGGCTTTCCCACAAGGAGGTGGCGGAGAAGCTGGGGATCTCCGAGAAGACCGTGGCCACTTACCGGGAGCGGGGAATGGAGAAGCTGGGCCTCGCTTCGCGGAGCGAGCTTCTGCGCTACGCCGCCCGCAAAGGCTGGATATAGTCCTCATACCACCCCATGCTAGCTTGCGCCAGCATGGGGGCCCCGGCGAAAGGTTCCTGGGGAAGTTACCAGGCATGGTGGGCCTAAGGAAACAGGATCAAAGGGGCTTGGCCGCTCCCAGACGGGCGTAGAAGGCGTGGGTGAGGGCGATGGCCAGGGCGTCCGCTAGGTGGCTGGGCCTGGGGGTCTCCTTTAGGCCCAGGGCGCTTCGCACCATCAGGGCCACCTCCTCCTTGCTGGCGTGGCCGTGGCCGGCCAGGGCCTGCTTCACCTGCATGGGCCCGTAGGCGTAGACGGGGACCCCAGCTTCAAAGGCCGCCACCAGGACCGCCCCCAGGGCCCAGCCCACCTTGTAGGCCAGCTCGTTTTGGCGGTAGAAGAACTGCTCCTCCACCGCCAGGGCCTCGGGGCGGAAGGCGAGGAGGGCTTCTTTGGCCCGGGCGTGGATCCGCCCCACCCGGGCCTCGGCCTTTTCCTTGTGGGAGGTCCTCACCACCTCCCCGTGGAGAAGGCGGGCCTTCAGGGCCCCCTTCTCCTCTGCCTCCACCACCCCAAGGCCCAGGTGGGTGATGCCGGGGTCTACGCCCAGGACGATCACGGAGGTTCAGTTGCCTCGCTTGGGCGGGAAGTCCCCGTCCCCGTAGCGGATGAAGGCGGGGATGTCAAAGTTGTAGGCGTCGGCGTGGGTGGGGAAGTCCAGGGGGCGGATGGGCTTGGGCACCACGGTGCTCTCCCCGAAGCCGGCGGCGATGAGGATCACCCTAAGCTCGTCCTGGGCCCTTTCGTCGTAGGTCACGCCGTAGAGGATGTCCACGTCCTCGTTGCCGGTGGCCTCCCGCACCCTTTCCACCACCTCGGCGGCCTCCGTGAGGGAGAGGTCCTCCGAACCCACCACGTTGAGGAGAAGGCGCTTGGCCCCTTCAATGGAGCGCTCCAGGAGGGGGCTCATGGTGGCGGTTTTGGCCGCCTCCTCCACCCTGCCCTCCCCGCGCCCGGCCCCGATGCCCATGAGGACCTGGCCCGCCCCTTCCAGGAGGGCCTTGACATCGGCGAAGTCCACGTTGATGAGGCCGGGGAGGTTGATGACATCCGTGATGCCCTTGACCCCGTGGTAGAGGACCCGGTCGGCGATGAGGAAGGCGTCCTTCAGGGTCATCTTCTTGTCCACGGCGGAGAGGAGGCGGTCGTTCTGGACCACCACCACGGCGTCCACCCGGTCCTTGAGCTTCCGGATCCCCTCCTCGGCCACCTTCAGGCGCTTGGGGCCTTCAAAGCGGAAGGGCCGGGTCACCACGGCCACGGTCAGGGCCCCCAGGCGCTTGGCGACCTCCGCCACCACGGGGGCGCTCCCCGTGCCTGTGCCGCCCCCCATGCCGGCGGTGAGGAAGACCAGGTCCGCCCCTTCCAGGGCCTCGGCGATGAGGTCCTCGGACTCCAAGGCCGCCTTCTCGCCGATCTCCGGGTTGCCTCCCGCCCCCAGGCCCCGGGTGAGCCTCTCCCCGAGCTGAATGCGGATGTCCGCCAGGCTCTTGGCCAGGACCTGGGCGTCGGTGTTGGCAGCGATGAACTCCACGCCGGAGAGCCCGGCCTCAATCATGCGGTTTACGGCGTTCCCCCCCGCGCCCCCGAGCCCGATAACCTTGATGACCGCTCCTTCCATGCTTTCCCTCCTAGAATAGATTGTTGATAATCTCCTTGATGCGGGCCCAGATGCCCGCGCCCTGGCCGCCTTCTTGCTTCTCTCTCTTTTCCCGTTTGGGCTTGGCCTCGAGGGCCTTCGCGGGCAGGGTGGTCCCGTAGCGCACCAGGCCCACGGCGGTGGCGTGGGCGGGGGTGGCCACCACGTCGGTGAGGCCCGAGACCCCATGGGGCTTGCCCACCCGCACCGGGAGGCTGTACTGCTGGCGGGCCAGGAGGTCAAAGCCCCGGAGGAGGGCCGTCCCCCCGGCGAGGACCACCCGGTTCACCTTGACCTCCAGCGGCCCCATGGCCTCGTCCACGGACTGGCGGGCCAGGTGGAGGATCTCCCGGAGGCGGGGCCGGATGATGCGGGCCAGCTCCGGCGCGGGCACCTCGCCCAGGGAGCCCCCCTCTTGGTTGATCTCCAGGACCAGCTCGGGGTCCGCCAGCTCGGGCAGGGCCGCGCCGTACTTCTTCTTGACCCTTTCCGCCTCCTCAAAGGGGATCTTGAGGAGCTGGGCGATGTCCTGGGTCACGTGATCCCCCCCAAGGGGCAGGACGGCGGAGTGGGCCAGCCTGCCCTCCCGGAAGACGGCCACGTCCGTGGTGCCCCCGCCCACGTCCAGGAGGAGGACGGTCATCTTCTCCTCCTCCGGGTTCAGGACCCCCAGGCCGCTGGCCAGGGGCTGGGCCACCAGGGCGTCTATGAAGAGCCCGGCGTCCTCCACCGCTCGGCGCAGGTTGGAGAGGGGCCCCCGGGCGGCGGCCATCAGGTGGACCTCCACCTCGAGGCGCACCCCCGCCATGCCCACGGGGTCCCTGATCCCCTCCTGGCCGTCCACCTTGAACTCCAGGGGCAGGGCGTGGAGGAGCTCCAGCTCGCCGTCAAAGGGGTAGGCCTTGGCCTGCTCAATGGCCCGCTCCACGTCGCTTTCGGCGATGCTGTGCCCCCTTCGGATGGCGGCCAGGCCGTGGCTGGTAACGCTCTTCAGGTGGGCACCCCCCACGCCCACCACCACCCGCTCCACCCTGACCCCGGCCACCCTTTCGGCCTGGTGGACGCTCTGACGGATGGCCTCGCTGGTGCGCTCCAGGTTGACCACCACGCCCCGCTTCAGCCCCTGGGAGGGGGCGGTACCTTCCCCGATGATGTCCAGAATCCCGTCGGGGCCAAGCTCCCCGATCACGGTGGTGACCTTGCTGGTGCCAACGTCTAGTCCGGCGATAATCATGGGCGTACGCTCACCCCCCAAGAATACAGGTAGACCCGGCTTGCAGAAGGCCGCTCCACTTGGGCATACTCTAGCAGAAACCGGACCTCGGGGGCGAAAAGGGTGCTTTGGTCCAGGACTACCCAAAACCCCGCTGGGGTGTAGCGCAGGGCCTTGGCCTTGGGGTAGGCCCGGGCCAGCTTCAGGAGGTCCTCTTTGGGCAAAGGCCCTTTGCCCTCCACCTTTGGGCCCGGGGCCAGGGGGCCTGCGCCGGGGAGGACCACGCCGTCCTCGGAGAGGGCATCGCCGCCCGGGAGGGGGAGGAGGGGCTTCCTTTCCCGCACATAGAGGCGCACCGCCCCGGGCCTCGGCTTTTCCAGACGGGCCTCGGCGATCCAGGGGTCCTTTTGCAGGGGGGCGAGCCGCTGGGGGAGGACCCAGAGCCAGGGGTCTCCCTGGTAGAGGCGGGCTTTGGCCAGGAGGTCCTCGGGCTTCAGGTGCCTTAGCCCCACCACCTCCACCTTCTCCACGGGGAAGAGGACCAGGCTGGCCACGTAGAGGGTGGCCAGGAGAAGGAGGGCCAGGATGGTCCTCATTGGCGCCATTTTACCCCCGGGGTGGGAAAACCGCGCGAAATCACGGCCAGACCTCCCACTCCAGCTCCAGGGGGAGCTCTTCCTGGATGCGCTTAAGGAGCGCCAGCACGTCCTTGGCCGTGGCCCGGCCCAGGTTGACGATGAAGTTGCCGTGCTCCAGGGAGACCATGGCGTCCCCCACCCTGAGGCCCTTGAGGCCCCGCTGGTCTATGAGGCGGCCCGCCGAGTGGCCGGGGGGGTTTTTGAAGGCGCAGCCGGCGCTTTTCTTCTTGGGCTGCCCCTTCCTGGCCGCGTCCACCTCCTCCATGCGCCTTTTGATCTCCTCCAGGGGGCGCTCCTTGAGCCTAAGCCGGACCCGGGTCACGATGCCCCCCGGGGGGAGGTTGCTCTTGCGGTAGCCGAAGCCCAGCTCCTCGGGGGCGTAGACGTGGAAGGCGCCGTCGTGGAAGATCTCCACCGCCTCCAGGGCGTCCGCCATCTCGCCGAAGCGGGTGCCGGCGTTCATCTTCACCGCGCCCCCCACCTGGGCGGGGATGCCCAGGAGGCCCTCGAGGCCCGAAAGCCCCGCCCTGGCCGCCTCCTGCACCAGTAGGGGCAGGAGGGCCCCGGCCCCCACCCAGCCCTTCAGGTCCCACGCCTGGAACTCCCCCGCCAGGCGGATGACCCGCTCCGGCACCCCCTCGTCCAGGACAAGAAGGTTGGACCCGTTCCCGAGGACCCGGTAAGGGGCCTCGGTGGCCCGCCTTAGCTCCTCCCGGGTCTCCACGGTCCAGAGCTCGGCGGGGCCGCCCACGCCCAGGGTGGTGTAGTCCTTGAGGAGCACCCGCTCAACCTTCATGGACCAGCCTCCGGGCAAGATCGGTCACGTCGCCCGCCCCCAGGGCCAGCCACAGGTCCCCTGGGCCCGCCGTGGCCCGGGCGTAGGCCAGGGCTTCCTCCCCCTCCAGGTAGCGGGCGGCCACCCCCCTGGCCTTCAGGCCCTCGGCGATCCTCTGGCTCAGGGCCTCGGGGGAGACCTGGGCCCGCTCGCCGGCGGTGTAGACGGGGAGGACCACCACCTCCTGGGCCTGGGCCAGGGCCTCCACGAACTCCTCCCAGAGGGCCTGGGTGCGGAGGAGGCGGTGGGGCTGGAAGAGGACCCGGATGCGCCGCCCCAGGTGGCCCGCCGCCTCCAGGGTGGCCCGGACCTCGGTGGGGTGGTGGGCGTAGTCGTCCACCACCCAGGCCCCTCCCACCTCGCCCACCTTCTGGAAGCGCCGCCCCACACCGGGAAAGCGGAAAAGGCCCTTCAGGATGGCCTCCACCTCCACCCCGAAGGCCAGGGCGGCCAGAGCGGCGGCGAGGGCGTTCCTGACGTTGTGGGCCCCGGGGACCTGGAGGCGCGCCTCCCCCAGGACCCGCCCCTCCCACACCAGAAGGAAGCGGCTTCCCGTGGGGCCGGGCTCCAGCCCTTCCGCCCAGAGCTCCCCCCCTTCCCCAAAGAGGCGCCTGGGGAGGTCTTGCGAAAGCCGCTTAAGCCTCTCGTCAAAGGCCGGGACCACGGCCACGCCTGCGCCCTTTAGAAAGCCCCTCATGGCCTCCTCCAGGGCCTCGAGGCTCTCGTGGTAGTTGGGCGCCCGCTGGCCCGGAGGGGCGATGTGGTCCGCCTCCAGGTTGGTGGCCACGGCCACCGAGACCCGCACCCCCTGGAAGAGGGGGTCCGACTCGTCCACCTCCGCCAGGCGGGGGCCCTGGCCGTACCGGGCGTTCCCCGGGAGGAGGCTAAGCTCCCCGCCCAGGAGGACCCAGGGGTCTAGACCCGCCTCCAGGAGGATGCTGGCCAGCATCCCCGTGGTGGTGGTCTTGCCGTGGGTGCCGGTGACCCCGATGGAGGGCTTCTGGGAGAGGAGATGGGCGAGGAGCTCCATCCGCCTCAGCACCCTGAGGCCCTTGGCCCGGGCGGCCGCCACCTCCGGGTGGTCGGGGGGGATGGGGGTGGGGAGGAGGAGGGTGTCCTCGTCCTTCAGGTGCTCGGGGGCGTGGCCCTGGTAGACGGGGATGCCCAGGGCTTCGGCCCTTTTGCCCGGGGCCAGGTCGCACCCCGTGACCTCCACGCCTTCCGCCATGAGGAGGCGGGCCAGGGCGCTCATGCCCACCCCTTCCACGCCCATCACGTGCACGCGCTTCATAGGTACTCCTCCAGCCAGTCGGCGATCCTCCCCGCCGCCCCTTCGGGGGAGAGGCGGGCCATGGCCTCCCGGTACGGGCCGGGGTTTTCCAAAATCCTCTCTATCTGCTCCTTCAGGGCCTCCCGCCTGGCCAGTTCCGCCGCCCCCGCCTTGGCGTAGGCCATGGCGTTGGCCAGCTGGGCCCCGCCGTCCAGGCTCGGGGCGAGGGGGAAGAGGAGGGCGGGGAGGTGGTGGAAGGCGGCCTCGGCCAGGGTGCCCGCCCCGGCCCGGGAGAGGAGGAGGTCGGCGGCGCTCATGGCCAGGGGGGCGTCCAGAAAGCCCGCCACCTTGTAGGCCTCGTCCTCCAGGTGGCCAAACCTTTCCAGCCACCTCTCCCCCACCTGGTGGAGGACGCTGAGGCCCAGGGGCTTGAGGAGGGGAGGAAGGGTCTCGTTGAGCTCCAGGCTTCCCTGGCTTCCCCCGAGGACCAGGAGGAGGGGCTTCTTGGGGTCAAAGCCCAGCCTTGTCTTGGCCTCCTCCTTGGGGTAGCGCACCTCCCGCACGGGGTAGCCCAGGACCCGGGCCTTGGCGGCGAGCCCCGGGGCCAGGGGGATGGGCACGGAAAGGGCCAGGCCCCGGGCCATGGGAAGGAGGAGGCGGAGGGCCAGGCCCAGCTTGGCGTTTTGTTCGTGGAGGAGGAGGGGGATCCCCCCCATGGCCCCCACGAAGGCCCCGGGGAAGCCGGCGTAGCCCCCGGTGGAAAGGATGGCCCTTGGGGCCACCTCCTTCAGGACCTTCCTGGCGGCCAGGAGGCCTTTTAGGAGCTTGTATCCCTCGGCGGGGCGGAAGGCGCTCCGGTCCAGCTTGCCGGCGGGGATGAGGGCGGGGGGGATGGGGGTCTTGGGGAGGAGCCGGGCCTCGAGGCCCCCCTGGGCCCCCAGGTAGAAGACCCGGTGCCCCCGCCTCCTGAGCTCCTCGGCCACGGCCAGGGCGGGGAAGAGGTGCCCCCCGGTGCCCCCTCCCGTTAGGAGGACCACCTTACCACCCCCTTTCTAGAGGCTTCCCAGGAAAGCCGGGTCAGGATGCCCAGGGCCAGGCCGGAGACCAGAAGGGAGCTTCCTCCGTAGGAGATGAGGGGCAGGGGCACCCCGGTCACGGGCAGGAAGCCCAAGGTGACCCCGATGTTGATGGCGGCCTGCAGGGTGAGGTAGAGGGTGAGGCCCATGGCCACCAGGCTCTCCGGCCCCTGGAGCCTCAGGGAGAGGTGGAATCCCTTGAGGAAGAGGAGGAAGTAGAGGAAGAGGACCACAAGCCCCCCCAGCCAGCCCGTGGCGTAGACCAGGCTGGCGAAGACCATGTCGTTGTGGGCCTGGGGCAGGTGAAGCAGGGTGGCCCCGGGGCCCTGGCCCAGAGGCCCCGCCATGAGGATGGCCTTCTGGGCCTGGAGGACCTGGTAGGCGGCCTCCTTGGGGCTAGCCTCCCCCTTCAGGTAGCTCAAAAAGCCGCTGAACCTCTCGGAAACGTAGGCGAAGCGCTTCAGGTAGACCCCGGAGAAGGGGGAGATGACGAGGAGCCCCGCCAGGGCGATGGCGATGAGCCTCCGCCAGGGCACCCCCGCCAGGATGAAGAGGAGGGCCCCAAGGGTGAAGAGGAAGAGGGCGGTGGCGAAGTCGGGCTCCACCAAGACCAGGCCCACGGTGCCCCCCACCAGGAGGGCCGGGCCCAGAATGGGGTTGTCGTGGCCCTTGCGGCCCACGAAGGAGGCCAGGTAGAAGACCAGGCTCAGCTTGGCCAGCTCCGAGGGCTGGAAGGCCACTGGGCCCAGGTAGAACCAGCGCCGCACCCCCCCGGGCCCGTCCCCGAAGGCCAGCACCAGGAGGAGGAGAAGGAGGGTGAAGAGGTGAAGCCCCAGGGCGTGGCGGAGGAGGAGCCTGGGCGGGAGGAGGGCCCCCAGGGCCATGGCCAGAAGGGCGAGCCCCACCCGGAGGAGGTGCCCCCCTAGGAGGGTGGGCTCCGCCACCCCCACGCCCAGGAGGCCAAAGGCCATGAGGAGGAGGCCTATGAGGGGGTAGAAGGGGTCCACGGCTCACCTCCCAGAGCGTAGACCGCCTCCCGGAAGGCCCGGGCGCGGTCCTTGTAGTCCTGGAACTGGTCAAAGCTGCTGGCCAAGGGGGCCAGGAGGACGCTTCCTCTCTCTAGCCGCTTCAGGGCCTCGGCCACGGCGCGCCTCATGGCCTCCCGCCCGTCCTTTTCCGGGATGACCACCACCTCCACGCCCCCTCCCAGGCCCTCGGCCATCCTGGGCCCGTCCCGGCCTATGGCCAGGACCACCCGGACCCGGTCCAGGTGGGGCTTCAGGGCCTCCAGGTCCGCCCCCTTGTCCTCGCCTCCCAAAATCCAGGCGATGGGGGCCGGGGCCGCCTGCAGGGCGGCGGCCACGGCGGGGGTGCGGGTGGCGATGGAGTCGTCGATGAAGACCACCTCCCCCTTGCGGGCGAAGGCCTGAAAGCGGTGGGGGGGCTCGGGGAGGGTTTTGAGGCTCGCCTCCAGGGCCTTTTCGTCCAGGGGCCTTCCCAGGAGGTCCAGGTAGGCCCGGGTGGCCTCCAGGGCCGCTTTTAGGTTGCTCTCCCTGGGGCTATTCCCGGGGGTGAAGGGGTAGGGCCTGGCGGGGGTGCGGGAGGCCGCCTCCCTCACCTTGGGATCGGCCTCGTTGTAGACCAGGGCGTCCTCGGGGGTCAGGTTTTTTAGGAGGTTCAGCTTGGCGGCGTGGTAGGCCTCGAGGCTCCCGTGCCGGTCCAGGTGGTCCACCCCCAGGTTGAGGAGGACGGCCACCCGGGGGCGAAAGCGGTGGATCCTTTCCAGCTGGAAGCTGGAAAGCTCCGCCACCGCCACCTCCGCCTCGTCCACCACGCCGACCAGGGGCGGGTCCACGTTGCCCCCCTCGAGGGCCCTAAGCCCCTGGCCCCGGAGGAGGTGGGCGGTGAAGAGGGTGGTGCTGGTCTTTCCCGCCGTGCCGGTGATGCCGATGATGGGCGTGGGGGAGAGCCGGTAGGCCAGCTCCGCCTCTCCCATGACCAAAGCGCCCCGGGCCGCAAGCGCCTCCAGCTTGGGGTGGGCGAGGGGCACCCCGGGGGCGGCCACCACCTCCCGGTAGGCCCCTGCCAGCCGCCAGTCGGGGGTGAAGCCCAGGGCCAGGGCCTGGGCCACCTCCTCCTCCTTGGGGCGGTCGTCGTAAAAGCGGGCGGAAAGCCCCCGCCGGGCCAGGAAGCGGAGGACCCCCAGGCCGCTTCGCCCCAGGCCGAAGACCAGGATCACAGGCCACCTCCAAAGGCCAGCGCCGTGGCCAAGGCGGTGAGGATGGCGAAGCGAAAGACGATCTTGGCCTCTTCCCAGCCTATGAGCTCAAAGTGGTGGTGGAGGGGGCTCATGCGCAGGAGACGCCTTCCCGTCCTCCTGAAGTAGAGAACCTGGGCCACCACGGAGAGGACCTCCAGGACGGGGACGATGGCGGCCAGGGGCAGGAGCCAGAGCTTCCCCGTCAGAATAAAAAGCCCCGCCACCATGGCCCCCAGGGCCTGGCTTCCCGTGTCCCCCATGAAGACCTTGGCCTTGGGGGCGTTGTGCCACAAGAAGCCCAGAACCCCGCCCAGGAGGGTCTGGGCCAGGGGCAGGGGGTAGAAGGGGATGAGGAGGACGGCCGTCAACGAGGCCAGAAGCCCGTCCAGGCCGTCGGTGAAGTTGAAGGCGTTGGCGGCCCCCACCACGGCCAGGAGGATCAGGAGGACGTCCAGGATGGGCCAGGGGGTGTAGGCCACCTGCCGGACGGCCCAGAGGGCGAAGACCAGGGCCATCAGGGTCTGGAAAAAGAGCTTCTCCCGGGCCTTCAAGGGCCTCTTGAGGCTCCCCGAAAGGTCGTCCAACAGCCCCAAAAGGGCGAAGCCCAGGCCGAGAAGCCAAAGCCCCCTAAGCCCGTCCATCCCCAGGGCCCAGTAGGCCAGGAAGGCGGCCAGGAGGAAGGCTACGCCGCCCATGCTGGGCGTGCCCTCCTTGGCCAGGTGGCTCCTCGGCCCATCCTCCCGGACCCGCTTGCCCAGGCCGAGCCCCTTCATGAAGGCGATCCAGACGGCCGTCAGGAACCAGGAGAGCACCAGGGCTAGGGCCATGCCACCTCCTTGCAGTTCAGGACCTCCAAAGAAGGGGCCAGGTAGATCTTCTCCCCGAAGGCGGCGAAGTCCTGGGCCGGGCCCAGGGGCTTCAGGCCCTCAGGGCGCAGGAGGTAGAGCCCTTCCAGGAGGGCCACCACCCCGCAGGCCCCCGCCTGGGCCTTCCTGACGGGCCCGGGGAGGGGCAGGGTGGGGCCGGCGGGGTAGAAGCGGGCCTCCTGGCCCAAGGCCACCACCCATCCCTCCCAGGCCACCACCTGGCGGAAGGCCCCGGGGAGGACGAGGGCCCCATCCCGGTGAAAGCCCCGGCCGTCCACGTGGTAAAGCCCCTCCTGGGTGAGGAGGGCGTCCAGGGCGGGGTAGGGGTAAAAGGCGCCTTCCGTCCACACCCCGCCTTCCAGGCCCACCACGAGCCTGGGGCTAGCCCTGAGGAAGCGGGGCACCCCCGGGAGGGGAAGGCTTTGCAGGCGGCCTTCCCCATAGACCAAGAGCTGGTAGGGGTAGGCGGCGTAGAGGGCCTTTTCGTCGGCGTCCAGGAAGAGGGGGGTGCCGGGGAGGGCCAGGCTGAACCGCCCTTCCACCAGCCCCCCCCGGGCGAACCCGCCCGGGTAGGGGAGGAGGGGGCCCTGGGCCTGGGGAACGCAGGCCGCAAGGAGGCCCAGGGCGGGGAGGAGGGCCAAGTACCCCGCCGCGGCTTTTGCCCAGGTGGAGGCCCCAGAAAAGCCCTTCCAGAGCCCAGACTTGGGCACCCCGTGTTGCGAGACCAAAGCGCGGGCCCTTAGGCGTCCCATAGCTCCAGGATCCTTTCCAGGCCCACCGCTCGGGAGGCCTTCAGGTAGACCAGGTCCCCGGGCCGGACCCGGGCCTTCAGCCAGGCGAGGGCGGCCTCGAGGTCCTCCACCGCCTCGCCCCCCAAGGCGGCCTGGGCCTTGGCGAAGGGGCCCAGGTAAAGGGGGGTTAGGCCCAGCCGGGCCGCCTCCTCGGCCACCTCCAGGTGAAGCTCCAGCGCCTTTTCCGCAAGCTCCCGCATCTCCCCCAGGACCGCCCACTTCCGCCCGGGCTGGGCGGCGAGCCAGGCGAGCCCCGCCTTCACCGAGAGGGGGTTGGCGTTGTAGGCGTCGTTGAGGAAGACCACGCCCCCGATCTCCCGCCTTTCCATGCGCCCCGGGGGCAGGCGCAGGTGGGCGAGCCTTTCGGCCACCTCCAAAAGGTCCCAGCCCAGCACCTCCGCCGCCGCCATGGCGGCCAGGGCCCCCAGGGCCGGGCCCAGGCCCGGGTAGGGCACCCGGACCGGGAGGCCCCGGTAGCGGAAGCGGCTTTCCTGGGGAAGAAGCTCCAGCCCCTCCCCCCGGAAGGTGGCCTGGCCGAAGCCGTAGGTGGGCCAGTCTACCCGGTGGCCAAAGGCTAAAAGCACCTCCTTGGCCTGCTGGCTCACCAGGGCCATGGGGGCCTTTAGGAGGCCCATCTCCTCCTCCACCACGCCCTTCAGGTCGCCGAAGGCCAGAAGGTGCTCCTCTCCCAAGGCGGTGAGAACGGCCAGGTCCGGGCGGGCCAGCTCCATGAGCTCGGCCATCTCCCCCACCCGGTCCACGCCCAGCTCCACTACGGCCCCGGGAGCTTCCTGGGGGAGCTTCAGGAAAAAGCGGGCCAGGGGCGGGGCGGTGTTCTGGTTGCCCTCGGGGGCGGGAAAACCCAATCCCTGGGCCAGGGCCTCCTTGGCCGTGGTCTTGCCGGAGCTTCCCCCCACGGCCACCACCGGGCCGGGGAAGAGGTCCCTGAGGGCCCGGCCTAGCCGGATGAGGGCCTTATGGGGGTCCTCCACCTCCACCGTGGCCCTTCCCGGGCGGTCGGAGAGGACCAGGGTGGCGCCTTTGGCCAGGGCTTCTCCGGCGAACTCCCGGCCGTGGGCCCGGCTTCCCGGGAGGGCCACGAAGAGGAAGCCTTCCCCCACCTGGCCGCTGTGCCAGTGGAGGTCGCGGACCGGCCCACCCCCGGGGTGGAGCCTCCCCCCCGTGGCCTCGGCCACCCACTCGGGCGTCACTTCCCTAACATGCGCAAGATGCACCACTACCTCACCGCTCCTCAGCATAGGGGGGAATCCCGGCATAGGCCAACAGCCCGGCGGCCACCTCCCGGAAGATGGGGGCGGCCACCTGGCTGCCGTGGACCTCGCCCTTGGGGTGGTGGACGGCCACCACCACGGTGTAAAGGGGCCGGTCCCCGGGCACGAAGCCGGCGAACCAGGCGGTGAAGACCTCCCGGGAATCCCGCCCCGCCACCACCACCTGGGCCGTGCCCGTCTTCCCCGCCAGGGGGTAGCCGGGGAGGCTGGCCCGGGGGGCCAGGCTCAGGGTCAGGGCCTCCCGGACGGCTTTTGCGGTGGCCTCGGAGAAGACCCGGGTGGGCCTGGCTTCCTGGCCCAGAAGGAGGCGGGGGGGGCGGTAGAGGCCGTCCACCAGGGTGGAGAAGGCGGCGGCCAGGTGCAGGGGGGTGACGAGAAACCCCTGGCCGAAGGTGTGGTTGGCGTAGGCCGCCCGGCTCCAGGTTCCAGGGGGTTTGACCAGGGGGGGCGTGGTGCGGATGCCGGGCAGGGGGTTGGGGTCGGTGAGGTGGAGCCTCTCCATGTAGCTATAGAAAGTGTCCTTGGAAATCCTTTCGGCCAGCCCGCTGATGCCCACGTTGGAGGAGTACTTGAGGACTTCGGCCAGGGTCAGGCTTGGGGGGTGGGGCACGGCGTCTTGGATGGTCCAGCCGTCCACCACCCGGTGCATGGGCGCCTCCACCCGGGTCTTTAGGGTGGCTACGCCCTCTTCCAGGAGCATGGCGGCGGTGAGGGCCTTCATGGTGGAGCCGGGCTCCAGGGCCACCAGGAAGGCGTGGTTCCGCCAGGAGACGTCCTGGTCGGGGTCTTTTCTGGGGGCCAGGGGGTGAAAGGCGGGGCCGTTGGCCACGGCCAGGATCTGGCCTTCCCGGTCCAGGACGATCAGGGTGGCGAAGGCCCCACGGCTTCGGCTTAACCCTTTCCAGAGGGCCTTTTCCGCTATGGCCTGGACCCAGGGGTCCAGGGTCAGGGTGAAGGCGCGCCCTTCGCTCAGACCGGCGTTCAGGTCCCGTTCCAGGCCCTCGAGGCCCCGGCCCGACCCCCGCTCGGTGAAGCCCAGAAGCTGGCTGGCGCTTTCCCCCAGGGGGTAGTACCGCCCCTCCTTCAGGGTCACGGCCAGGGGGGTGCCGTCCTTGGCGTAAAGGTGGCCCCTGGGGGCGGGGACGGGTGGGGGCGGGGCGGGGAGGTTTGGGCCCCGGGTGAGGAGGGCATGAACGCCCAGGAGGAAGAGGACGACCCACAGGCCAAACCCCGCCACCACCCAGGGCAGGCGCTTCACGCCCACGGTCACGGCGCCCACCTCCCCTGGCTCATGGGAATAAAGCCCCGCTCCTTGGCCCAGTCCAGCACCCGGTGGGGCTTGGCCGCCTCCCAGCCCTCTTTTA
This sequence comes from Thermus aquaticus, assembly GCF_001280255.1. Taxonomy (NCBI): domain Bacteria; kingdom Thermotogati; phylum Deinococcota; class Deinococci; order Thermales; family Thermaceae; genus Thermus; species Thermus aquaticus. The sequence continues at coordinate 1,401,678 of NZ_LHCI01000106.1, forward strand.
GGAGGGCCTCTTCCCTTTGGGAGAGGGCTTCCAGCTGGACCTCGAGGCGGGCCATCCGGGCCTTTTCCATCTGGTTGCGGTGGCCCAGGGCGAAGAGGAGGAGGAGGGCCAGGAGGTAGAGGAACCCCATCCGCAAGGCCGTCCTCATGCCGCCTCCTTCTCCGCCGCCCGCAACTTGGCGCTACGGGCCCGCGGGTTCTTGGCCATCTCCTCCTGGCTTGGCGTGAGGGGCTTTTTGGTGAGGACCTTGAGGCGGCTTTCCCTCAGGAAGCGCTTGACGATGCGGTCCTCCAGGGAGTGGAAGGCAATGACCACCAGCCGCCCCCCAGGGGCCAGGACCTCCTCGGCCTGGCGCAGGAACTCTTCCAGGGCGTTCAGCTCGTCGTTGACGTAGATGCGGAGGGCCTGGAAGGTTTTGCGGGCGGGGTGGCCCGCCGCCCTGAAGCCCACCGCCCGGCGCACGATCTCGGCCAGCTCGGTGGTGGTGCGGATCCTGGCCTTCCTCCTGGCCTCCACGATGGCCTTGGCGATGCGGTAGGCTTGGCGCTCCTCCCCCAGGTCCCTGAGGATCCGGTAGAGGTCCTCCAGGGGCAGGGTGTTGACCACCTCCTCCGCCGTGGGGCCCTCGAGGCCCATGCGCATGTCCAGGGGCCCCTCCTGCTGATAGCTGAAGCCCCGCCTTGGATCTTCCAGGTGGAAGCTGGAAACCCCCAGGTCCGCCAGAATCCCCGCCACCTCTTCCACGCCCGCCTCCTTCAGGACCTCCTTCAGGTGGCGGAAGTTGGCCCGGTAGGCGAGGAGGTTAGGGTGGGAAAGGGCCTTGGCCCGCTCCACGGCCTCGGGGTCCTGGTCCAAGGCGATGACCCGCCCCCCGCGCTTCAGGATGCCCCGGGTGTGGCCCGCGCCCCCTAAGGTGGCGTCCACGTAGACCTGGCCCGGCTGGACCCTTAGAAGGTCCAGGGCCTCTTGATAGAGAACGGGAATGTGCTCCGTAGTGGCCTCCATAAATCCCTATCCGATGAGTCCTTTGAGGGCCTCGGGCGCCGGCGGGTTCTGCATGATGGCCTCAATGGTCTTCCACCAGCGCTCCTGGCTCCAAATCTCCAGCCGGCCCGGAGCCCCGGCCACCACCACCTCTCCGCCTTCCTGCAGGCCGGCGAACTGGCGCAAAGGGGGCGGGATCAGCACCCGGGAGGCGTTGTCCATGCGGGTCTTGTGGGCCCCGGAGTAGAAGAAGCGCACGAAGGCCCTGGCCTCGGCGTCGGTGAGGGGGAGGTTCACCAGCTGCTCCTCAATCTTGCGCCAGCGGTCCGAGGGGAAGACGTAGAGGCAGCCCTCCATCCCCCGGGTGAGCACCAGGCCGTCTTCCAGGAAGTCCCGGAAGGGGGCGGGGATGACCACCCGCCCTTTGTCGTCCAGGCTGTACTGGTACTCGCCGAAAGGCATCTCCCACCCGCTCCCACCTCCGCGGGGGCCGGCCAAGGTGGCTCGGGAAGGTGTAAGCCGTGCCCGGGCGGGGCTTTCGCCGGGGAGTATACCACGCAACCCCCACAGATTTCCACTACCTCCCACTCTGGTCCCACCTACCACCCACCCCTTGGGCAAAAAAAATCCCCGAGCCTGCGCTCGGGGTCCCCAGGATAGGGCGTAAGCCGGGTTCTGTTTTACGCGGTCATCTCTCTGGGACCGGTGTCGCCACCGGCCTCAAGCGGCCCATCCCGCAGGTTCTAACGGGCCGGGCAAGCCCTTCCTGCCTATCGGGCCTTGCACCGGGTGGGGTTTGCCGTGCCCCAGCCTGTTGCCAGGCCAGGCGGTGGGCTCTTACCCCACCGTTTCACCCTTGCCCGCACCGGGGAAGCCCCGGCCGCTGGCGGTCTCTTCTCTGTGGCACTTTCCGTCGGGTTGCCCCGCCCAGCCGTTAGCTGGCACCCTGCCCTATGGTGCCCGGACTTTCCTCACCCAGGGGGGAAGTCCCCCGGGCGCGACCGCACCCCTATCCTGGGGCACTCATCATTCTAGCAGAGCTTGGGTCTAAGGTGAAGGGGTGAGGCTTCCCTGGTACGCGCCTTTGGCCCTCTTGCTTCTGTCCCTCTTGGGGCTTGCGGCTTTGGGCCTCCTCTGGCTTCTTTTCGCCTTGGGCCTGATCTACGCCTCGGCCTACCTGGCCTGGAGGCGGCTTTCCTGGAGGCTCTTTGGCCGCAGATGGCGCCGCCTTCCCCCGCCCCGCTAGGGGCCCTTGCGCCAAAGGGGCTTCCCCGGTAGACTAAAAGGCGGTTTTCGCACGGCCAAGACCGTGCGGGAGGAGGCGAACGTGAAAGAAGGCATTCACCCCAAACTGGTCCCCGCCCGCATCATCTGCGGTTGCGGCAACGTCATCCACACCTACTCCACCAAGCCCGAGATCCACGTGGAGGTCTGCAGCAAGTGCCACCCCTTCTACACGGGGCAGCAGCGTTTCGTGGACACCGAGGGCCGGGTGGAGCGCTTCCAGCGGCGCTACGGGGACGCCTACCGCAAGGGGCGGTAAGGAGGCCCTTGGGGGCGGGGGGCTTGGCGCCCCCCGGTTTCCTTATAGAATCCCCCTCTGGAGGACGCCTATGCCCCCCGTTATGCACCGCCAGGGTTGGATTGAGGTGATCGCCGGGCCCATGTTTTCCGGGAAGAGCGAGGAGCTGATCCGCCGGGTCAGGCGGGCCCTCATTGCCCGGCAGAGCGTTCTGGTCTTCAAGCCCAGGCTGGACAACCGTTACCACGAAAGCCACGTGGTGAGCCACGACGGCAAGCAGGTGGCCGCCATTCCCGTGGAGAGCGCCGCCGAGATGGAGGCCCACCTGGACCCCCTGCCCCAGGTGGTGGCCGTGGACGAGGTCCAGTTCCTGGACCGGGGCCTCCTCCCCCTGGTGGAGCGGCTTGCGGCCCAGGGGGTGCGGGTCATCTTGGCGGGGCTGGACCTGGACTTCCGGGGGGAGCCCTTTGGCCTCATGCCGGAGCTTCTGGCCCGGGCGGAGTTCGTGGAGAAGCTTTCCGCCATCTGCCCGAGGTGCGGGGCCCCAGCCACCCGCACCCAGCGCCTGGTGAACGGCAAGCCCGCCCGCTATAGCGACCCCGTCATCCTGGTGGGGGCCGAGGAGCACTACGAGCCCAGGTGCCGGGCCTGCCACGAGGTCTGGCCTTAGAGGGGAAGGGCGCCTCCTCGTTTCTTCCTGAAGCGGACCTCGAGGACCCCCTGGCGCAGCGTGGCCTGGGCCGTGCCCTCCTCAATGGGTCCCGGGAGGTCCAGGGTGCGGCGGAAGGTGCCCATGGGCCGTTCTTCCAGGAGGTAGGTGCCGGGCAGGGGGTGGCGCACCCCGGCCAGGGTGACGCGGCTTCCCTCCTCCAAAAGCTCCAGGTCCTCGGGGCGCACCCCGGGCAGGTCCACGAGAAGGACGTAGTGCTCCGCTTCTTCCAGGAGGTCTACCCTGGGCGCCCAGGCGGCGGGCTCCTCCCCCGTGAGCTGGTAGGCCAGCTCGGCGATGCGCTCCTGTAGCTCCTTCAGCTTTCTCAGGGTCTCCAGGCGGTCCAGAGGCTCCAGCATGCCTTTAGCATAAGGGATGTGGAGGCCATACCCGTCCTGGCCGGGCCCACGGGGAGCGGCAAGACCGCCCTCGCCCTTCGCTTGGGCCAGGAGCTTCCCCTGGAGGTCATCTCCGCCGACGCCACCATGGTCTACCGGGGCCTGGACATCGGCACCGACAAGCCCACCCAGGAGGAGCGGGCCCTGGTTCCCCACCACCTGGTGGACGTCCTGGACCCCAGCGAGGCCATGAGCGTGGCCCGCTTCCTGGAGATGGCCGAGGGGGCCATCGCCCACGTCCTGGCCAGGGGAAGGGTGCCCCTGGTGGTGGGGGGGACGGGGTACTACATCCGCGCCCTTTCCGAGGGGATCCACGACCTGCCGCCCCCCGACGAGGCCCTGCAGGCCGCCCTCTGGGAGGAGCTTTCACAAAGGGGCTTTGAGGCCCTCCTGGAGGAGCTGGCCCAGGCCAGCCCGGAGGATGCCAGCCGGGTGGGGAAAAACCCCAGGCGGCTTGTCCGGGCCCTCGAGGTCCTCCGCCGCACCGGCCTTCCTCCGGCCCAGCACAAAAGAAGGCCCCCCCGCTTCCGCTACAAAAAGCTGGTCCTCTGGCCGGAACGGGCCTGGCTTTTCCCCAGGCTGGAGGAGCGGGCCAGGCGGCAGTTCGCCCGGGGCCTGGTGGAGGAGGTGCGGGGGCTCCTTGCGCGCTACCCCAGGATGCCCACGGCCCTCCAGGCCATCGGCTACAAGGAGGTGGTGGGCTACCTGAAGGGGGAGTACGGCCTGGAGGAGGCCTTGAGGCGGGACATCCAGGCGGTCAAGGCCTACGCCAAGAGGCAGTACACCTGGTTCCGCCACGAGCCCAAGGACGTGACCTACCTGCCCCGGGGCGGGGAAGAGGCCTTTTTAGGCTTTCGGGACTGGCTTCGCCTCCACTTCCGGCTATAGTGGGGGCATGCTGGCCCACGAGATCCGCGCCCAGGTGGCCCGGGGGGAGCTTAGTCCCCTGGAGGTGGCCGAGGCCTACCTCAGGCGGGTTCGCGAGCTGGACCCAGGGCTAAAGGCCTTCCTCACCCTGAACGAGCGCCTTCTGGAAGAAGCCAGGAGGGTGGAAAGGGACCTGCCCCTTGCGGGCCTACTTGTGGCGGTCAAGGATAACATCGCCACCAAGGGCCTGCGCACCACGGCGGGAAGCCGCCTCCTGGAGAATTTCGTTCCCCCCTACGACGCCACGGCCGTGGCCCGGCTCAAGGCCCAAGGTGCCCTCGTCCTGGGCAAGACCAACCTGGACGAGTTCGGCATGGGCTCCAGTACCGAGCACTCCGCCTTCTTCCCCAGCAAAAACCCCTTTGATCCCTCCCGGGTGCCCGGGGGGAGCAGCGGGGGAAGCGCGGCGGCGGTGGCCGCCGACCTGGCCCCCCTGGCCCTGGGGTCGGACACCGGGGGGAGCGTGCGCCAGCCCGCGAGCTTTTGCGGCGTCTATGGCCTCAAGCCCACCTACGGGCGGGTGAGCCGCTTTGGCCTCGTGGCCTACGCTTCCAGCCTGGAAGGGATCGGCCCCATGGCCCGATCGGTGAGGGACCTGGCCCTCCTCATGGACGCCATGGCGGGCCTGGACCCCATGGACGCCACCAGCCTGGACCTTTCCCCAAGGTTCCAGGAGGCCTTAGAGGAGCCCCTTCCTCCCTTGCGCCTCGGCGTGGTGCGGGAGGGGCTTTTCGGCAACAGCCCCGGGGTGGAGCGGGCCCTGGAGGAGGCCCTTGGGGTCTTCCAGGGGCTTGGCCTCAGGGTGAAGGAGGTGTCCTGGCCCTCTTTGCCCCTGGCCCTGGCCGCCTACTACATCCTGGCCCCGGCGGAGGCTAGCTCCAACTTGGCCCGCTACGACGGGACCCTCTTTGGGACTAGGGCGGAGGGGGAGGAGGTGTGGCAGGTGGTGGAGGCCACCCGGGCCCGGTTTGGCCTCGAGGTCAAGCGCCGGGTTCTGGTGGGCACCTTCGTCCTCTCCAGCGGCTACTACGAGGCCTACTACGGCCGAGCCCAGGCCTTCCGCGCCCGCCTCAAGGCCGAGGCCAGGGCCCTCTTCCAGGAGGTGGACCTCCTGCTCCTTCCCACCACCCCCCACCCCGCCTTCCCCCTGGGGGGCCGGCCGGACCCCCTGGCCATGTACCGGGAGGACCTTTACACCGTGGGGGCCAACCTGACGGGCCTCCCCGCCCTCTCCCTCCCCGCCGGGTTTGAAGGGCACCTGCCCGTGGGCCTCCAGCTCCTGGCGCCCTGGGGGAAGGACGAGCTCCTCCTGAGGGCGGCTTTGGCCCACGAGGAGGCCACCGCCCGGGCCTTCCTCAAGACGCCTTTGGGGGAAGCCCTGTGATGGACCCCGCCTTTCGCTACCGCATGGCCACCCGCATGGCCCGCCGTCTCCGGGCCGAGGGGAGGCCTCTACCCCTTCCCGCCCTGGGCGAGGCCCTGGGCCTGAGGGGCCCCGTGGCCCCGGTGGTGGCCCCCCTCCTGGACGGCCGCTTCATCAGGGAGGAGGAGGTGGGGCTTTGGGAGTGGCGCTACCCCTTTCCCCACCCCGAGGAGGCGGTGGTGGTCCTGGACCTGGAGACCACGGGCCTGGCCCCCGGCCTCAACGAGATCATTGAGGTGGCCCTGGTGCGCCTGGAGGGGGCAAGAAGGGTGGCCTTCCAGAGCCTGGCCCGGCCACGCCGCCCCCCAAGCCCCTTCATCCAGCGCCTCACCGGCATCACCTTGGAGGAGCTGGAGAAGGCCCCACCCCTGGAGGAGGTCCTCTTCCGGGCCTACCCTCTCCTCGAGGGGGCCACTTTGGTGATCCAGAACGCTTCCTTTGACCTGGGGTTTCTGCGCCCCGCTCTGGGGGAGCTGGGCCTGGAGCTAGAAAACCCCGTGGTGGACTCCATCCGTCTCAGCAAAAGGGCCATGCGGGGCCTCAGGCGCTACGGCCTGGACGCCCTTTCCGAGGTCCTGGAGCTTGCGCCCAGGGCGGAGCACCGGGCCCTTTTGGACGTGGAGAGGACCCTGGCCGTGGTCTACGAGGTGTACTATATGCTCACTTCAGGGAGCCCCCGCCCCCTGGTGGACTTGGGGAGGTGATATGACCGCGCGCTATGTCCTGACCAGCACCTGTATCCACACGGGCACCATGGCCCTCACCGCCTCCTTGCGCCAGCGCCTTCTCGGGAAGGAGCGCGTCCTCTTTGTGGACGAGGACGGGGAGGTCTACGAAGGGGAGGTGGACTGGAAGGCGGGCGTGGTGCGGGGCCTGGCCCCCTACTACGCCAAGCGGCGCCTGGCCGCCAACGAGGCCATCCTCCTCCACTTCCGGGGGGAGGAGATTGAGCTCAAGGCCCTGCCCAGGGCCTCCCTCCGCGCCCCCCAGCCGGAAAAGCCCCAGGAGAAGCCCAAGGAGGAGGTTAGGGGGCCCGAGAAAAAGCGGGTGCGGGTCACCCCGTACCCCAAGGAGGTGCTCTTCCCCCACGAGCCCAAGGCCCTGGAACCCCCTGGGGCCACCGAGGACCTGGGGCGGCTGGGCTTCTTCCTGGAGGGAGGCCCCCCTTGGGTTTACAAGGCCCCGCTGGGGCGGAGGCAGGTGGTCCTGGCCCTTTTGCGCCTGGGGGAGGGGGAGGCCGCCCTCCTCAGGCCCTACCAGAAAGAGGGGGCCTACGCCGCCTTCCTGGCCCCGGAATCCGAGAAGGGGGCCGTGCCCCATGGGGTGGGCTACCTTTCCCCCGAGGCCCTAAGCCGCCTGGTCCGCCTCAAGGCCCGCTTCCCCATCACCCCTCTGGACCTCGAGGACCTCCTTAAAGGAGGGCGGGTGGACCTGGAGGCGGTGGAGGCCCTGGAGGATCGGCTGGTGGCGGAGCTTTCCGAAAGGGGGGCCTTCGCCGTCTTTTTATTGCTCCTTTCCAAGAGGCGGCTTGGCGAGGTGCTTCTCCTTTCCGACCTGGAGGCCGAGGCCCTCGAGGAGGGCCTGGTGCCCGAGGTGGTGCGCCAGGGGGTGGAGCTCCTCTCTAAGCCCCCCTTCCTCGTCCTCAAGCGCCTGGCCCCGGGGGAGTTCCTCCTCCGGCAGGAGGTGGAGGAAGCCCTGAGCGACCTCCAGGCCTTCGCCGAGGGCCTGAAGGCCAGGCTCAGCCGCGTCCGTGGGAGCGCTTGACGGGGGAGGCTTCGCCCAGGGCCAGGTCAAAGCTCCGCTTGGCCCGCTCCTTGAGGGCGGCCACCTTTTCCCAGTCGGGGTAGCGGCCGTAGACCGCTGCCTTGGAGAGCTGGATGGGGTCGCCGGGAAGCTCCTGGTAGAAGGCGCCGGTCTCCTTGGCGAAGGCGGCCACCTTGGGGTCGTAGGAGAGGGCGGCGAAGGGGGTACCGGCGGCCGCCGCCAGGATCAGGCCGTGAAGCCGCATGGAGATCACGTACCCCGCCTGGGCCGCCAGGTAGAGGACCCGCCTGGGGTCGGCGGTCTTCTCCACCTGGTGGTGGGGGAGGTCGGGGAGGATCTCCTCGTCGTAGCCGGGCTGAAGCAGGAGGACGAGGACCCTCTTGCCGTCGTGAAAGAGGCGGTTGGCGGTGACGTAGAGGGTGCGCACCGCTTCCTTGCCCACTCCGGCCCGGGGGATGACCAGGACCAGGTCTTCCTCCCGCTTTACCGGGGGCGGGGTGAGGAGGAGGGCGGGGTCGGCCCCCAGCTCGGCGGGGATGCCGAGCCTCTTGGCGTACTCCAAGGAGTCCTGGTCCCGGAGGATCACGGGAACCCCTCTAAGGGCCCTTTGGACCTGCCGTTCCCCCCAGGGGGAAAGGGGCCCCAGGGACTGGTTGAAGACCATGACCCGCTTGCGGAAAAGGCGGGCCAGCCGGAGCACGGAGAGGTAGTAAAGAAGGCTCAGGGGGCTGGTGGCGTCCTGCAAAAGCCCCCCGCCCCCTAAAAGCCAGAGGTCGGCCTGCAGGAGGGCCAGGGGGTTCAGGCGGTGGGCGGCCCGGATGCCGTGCTCTTCCCGGGTGCGCCTGGGGTCGCCCGAGAGGGCCAGGACCTGGTGGCCCCGGGCCTTGAGCTCCCGGGCGATGGCCTCGAGGATGGCCTCGTCCCCGGCGTTTTTAAACCCGTAATACCCCGCTACCCCGACCACCATGCCCTTAGCCTCCTTACCAGGATAACCCCACCCCCGCCTATGAGGAGGCCCAAGAGGGCCCCGTTCAAGACCCGGAAGAAGGAGATGGGAAGGGGGGTGTGGAAGTGGCTGAAGGTGTTGAGGATGGAGGCCACGCCGATGGCGGCCAGGAAGAGGAGGCCGTTTTGCACCCAGCGGGGCCAGGGAAGGAGGAGGGCGATGGGGAAAAGGGCGTGGCCGAAGACCTCCTTGAAGCGGGGGCGGACCATGAGGTCCTGGAGGAGGCTTCTCAGCTTCAGCTCGGCCTCGAGGACCAGGGGGGCGTCGTTCCCCCGCCTTAGGAGGGCGAGGGCCAAGAGGAAGAGGGCCAGGAGGGCCAAGGCCACCTCCCCCAGGCGCAGGGGGTGCTGAAAGAGACGGGTGAGGGTTTCCCGGTAGTTCCGGTCCAGGAAGCTGTAGGCCACGAGGAGGGGCGGGACCAGGAGGGTGAGGGAGACCCCCTTGAAGGGGGTGAGCCCCAGCACCGCCTCCCTGGTGGAGCCCAGGGCGGAGAGGAAGACGGCCCCCGCAAGGGCGTAGCCCAGGGCCCGGAGCCACATCCTCAGGCCCTCCCGTGGGCCCAGGAAGCCCAGTACCGGAAAGACCAGGGCGGCGAGAAGGGCGCCCGCCTGGCTCCCCGCATAGCCCAGGGCGAAGAGGAGGAGGAGAAAGGCCACGGCGGGTCCGTACAGGGAAAGCCCCTGGGCCAGGAGGCCGAGGCCCGCCAGAACCCCGAGCCAGGCGGCGTGCCTCAAGGGGCTTGGGGCAAGGTCCCTGGGCTTGGGAGCCCCCGTGGGGATGCCGCTTGCGCTCAGGCCCTCCTGGATCCGCCGGAGCATCCGGGCGGTGTCCTCGGGGTAGGGGTAGGGCCTCAGGTAGAGGAGCTGGTGGCCCCGCTCCCTGGCCGCCAGGACGTACTTGTCAGCGGCCTCCTCGGGCTTTAGCGTGAGCTGCCATTCGTAGCGGAGGCTGAAGAGGCGAAGCACCCCCTTTTCCCGGAAGGCCTGGAGGCCGGGCTGGGGCGTGCCCTCAATGAGGGCCACGGGCACCTGGACCAGGGCCTGGGCCTCCTCCAGCCGGTAGGGGTAGCCCAGGGCCTCGAGGCCGGCGAAGACCACCGCGTTCGCCTCCTTGGGCACCAGGGGAAGCCCGGGGTCCAGCCGGCGCAGGCGCTGGTTGATGGGCCGCACCACCACGTAGTACCCGGCCTCCTTGGCCTGCCGAACCTCCTCCAGGGGGTAGAAGGCGGGAAAGGCGCTCACGTCCACGGGGAAGCCCAGCCAGGCCCCCAGGCGCTCCGTGGGCAGCTCGTAGGCCCGCTCCAGGAGGGAAAGGAGCCAATCCTCCCCCTTCAGGTAGTACCAGCCGGGCCTGGCGGGAAGCCCCGCCTCCTGAAGCTCCCGCCCCTGGCGAAGGAGGAGGACCCCACCCGCCACCCAGTCCTTGACGAACCGCTCGGGGAAGGCGACCCCGTTCACCCCCAGGGCCCGGTAGGCGGCGAGGACCTCGAGGAGGCCCTTCCCCTGGGCCTTCGCCTCCTCCCGCAGGGCTTCGGCGTCCACCACCAGGGCCACGGGGCCGGGACGCTCCGCCCGGAGCCTGGGGGAAAGGGCGAGGAGGGAGGGGAGGAGGGAGAGAAGGATCAGGAGGTTGAGCCAGCGGTTCATGCGGCCTCCGTCCGGACCAGGTGGGCCAGGGCCTGGGCCAGGGTGGGCTTGCCGCTGGCGCTCCCGCCGGCGATGCCTATAGCGAAGGGCTTCACCCCGCTCACCCCTCCATGATAAAGGGCGGGGGAACCTCCCCCGTCCCAGGGCCCTTAGCGGGCCACGGCCGCCCGCTCCTGGGAGTGGCCGATGGTGAGGTCGGTCTCGGGGTCAAAGGCGTGGAGGCGGCCCGTGTCGGCGAGGAGCTCCACCTGGGTTCCGGGCCGCACGGGGGCGTGGCCGTCCACCTTGGCCACCAGCACCGTGCCGTCCACGCTCACGTGGAGCTCGGTCTCCGCCCCCAGAGGCTCCACCACCTCCACCTCGCCCCGGATCACGTTCTCCTCTTCGGGGATCACGGTGTAGCCCTTGAGGCCCAGGTGCTCGGGGCGGATGCCCAGCCACACCTCCTTGCCGGCGTAGGGCCTCACCGAGCCCGCCAGGACGGGGTTGGCCCGGAGGCGGAAGCCGGGGGCGGTCAGGTACACCTTCTCCCCCTGGACCTCCACCCGGGCCCGGATGAAGTTCATGGAGGGGCTCCCGATGAACCCCGCCACGAAGCGGTTAGCGGGGAAGTCGTAGAGGTTTAGGGGGGTGTCCACCTGCTGGATCTCCCCGTCCTTCATGACCACGATGCGGTGGCCCAGGGTCATGGCCTCCACCTGGTCGTGGGTCACGTAGATGGTGGTGACCCCAAGCCGCCTTTGGAGCTTGGCGATCTCGGCCCGCATCTCCACCCGGAGCTTGGCGTCCAGGTTGGAGAGGGGCTCGTCCATGAGGAAGACCTTGGGCTCCCGCACGATGGCCCTTCCCATGGCCACCCGCTGGCGCTGGCCGCCGGAGAGCTCCCGGGGCTTGCGGTGGAGGAGGTGCTCAATCTTCAGGATGCGGGCGGCCTCCTTCACCCTCCGGTCAATCTCGTCCTTGGGGTAGCGCCGGAGCCGGAGCCCGAAGGCCATGTTCTCGTAGACGTTCATGTGGGGGTAAAGGGCGTAGTTCTGGAAGACCATGGCGATGTCCCGGTCCTTGGGGGGAACGTCGTTCACCAGGCGCTCGCCAATGTAGATCTTGCCCTCGGAGATCTCCTCCAGCCCAGCGATCATGCGCAAGGTGGTGGTCTTCCCGCAACCACTAGGCCCCACGAAGACCACGAACTCCCCGTCCTCCGTCTCCAGGTTGAAGTCCTTGACCGCCACCACCTTGCCGAAGCGCTTCCACACGTGTTCCAGCCTTACCTTGGCCATCCTTGACCTCCTGACCCCGCGCTTTGAGCCCGGCCGGCCCATCGGGGGTGCGGGCGCATTTTACCGCAGGGCAGGCCTTCACGGGTTTTCCACAGGCACCCTGTAGTCTGGGAGTGCCCAGAAAGGGCGTGGATTGAAGGAGGTGACGCTATGCTCAAAGGGTTTAGGGACTTCATCATGCGGGGCAACGTGGTGGACCTGGCGGTGGCGGTCATCATCGGCGGGGCCTTCGGGCAGGTGGTCAACTCCCTGGTTTCCGACGTGCTCATGCCCCTCATCGGCGCCCTGGGCGGCGCGCCGGACTTCTCCGCCATCAAGCTCGGGCCCATCGCCCTGGGCAAGTTCATCAACGCCCTCGCCAACTTCCTGGTCGTGGCCGCCGCCATCTACTTCCTCGTGGTGATGCCCATGAACGAGCTGGCCAAGCGACGGAAGAAGGAGGAGGCCCCGGCGGCTCCCCCCGAGCCCCCCGAGGAGGTCAAGCTCCTTCGGGAGATTCTGGAGGAACTCCGGAAGAGGGCCTGAGGCGGTTCCAGAAGAAGAGCGCCAGGAACCCCAGACCCAGCTCGGGTCTGGGGTCAAGCGTCACCGAGAGGGCGAAGGCGTGAAAGAGGGGGGCCTCGAGGGCCCTCAAGGGCGCCGTGGGGAAAAGGTCCTTCAGGGCCTTTCCCTGGCGCAAGGCGAGGAGAAGGAGGTAGGGGAGGTAGGGCCAAGGGCCCGTGGGGAGGCCCAGGGCGGAAAGGCCCAAGGCCCCCAGGGCCAAAGCCCGCGCCGGGGGAAGGGGGTCGGGGTCCAAAGACCTCAGCCCCTCCCACATGGGGACCTCCTCCCCGGGCCAGGGGGCCCTCATGAGGAGGAGCCTTTTCCCCTCGTGGCCGCCCAGGTAGACCCTAGGCCTGGGGGCCACCCCGAGGGGAAGGAGGTGGGCGGGGTCCTCCTTTAGGGCCTGGAAGAGCACGGGGTCCAGGGGAAGGCCGTCCACCAGGAACCAGGTGTGGGGCCTGCCCGAGAGGAGGAAGCCCAGGGCCCTTTCCACCCGGTGCCCCCGGTGGGCCAGGATGCCGGGCCAGGCCTCGGGGGGCTCCCTTAGGAGGGCCTCCCGCCAGGGGGGGTCGTGGGCCAGGGGCTCGGGCCTCAGGCTGAAGCGGACCTCCAGGACCTCCCCCTCTTCCAGGGCAAAGCGGGCCAGGGCGTTGCCGGAGGCCTCGTAGACCTCGAGGGGCCTTTTGGAAAGGGCCAGGTCCCAGACCCTCTGGCCGGGCAGGTCGGCCGGGAGGGGGAGGAGGTGCTCCCCGGCCTTTAGGGCGCGGAAGCGGAGGGCGAGGCGCACGGAAAACACGATACACTTTTCCCATGGACTGGCTCCTCACCCCAGGCCCGGTGCGGCTTCACCCCAAGGCCCTGGAGGCCCTCGCCCGGCCCCAGCTCCACCACCGCACCGAGCCCGCCCGGGCCCTCTTCCTCCGGGCGCGCACCCTCCTCAAGGAGGCCTTCGGCACCCAAGGGGAGGTCCTGATCCTGACAGGAAGCGGCACCTTGGCCATGGAGGCCCTGGTCAAGAACCTCTTCGCCCCCGGGGATAGGGTCTTGGTGCCCGTTTACGGCAAGTTCTCCGAGCGCTTTTACGAGATCGCCCTGGAGGCGGGGCTTGACGTCCACCGCCTGGACTTCCCCTACGGCCGGGTGCCGGGGCCCGAGGACGTGGCGCGAAAAGGGTACCGCGGCCTCCTCCTCGTCCACTCGGAGACCTCCACCGGGGCCCTCGCCGACCTTCCCGCCCTGGCCCGGGCCTTCAAGGCGGAAAACCCCGAGGGCCTGGTGGGGGCGGACATGGTGACGAGCCTCCTCCTCAAGGAGGTGGCCCTCGAGGCCTTCGGGGTGGACGCCGCCGCCTCCGGAAGCCAGAAGGGCCTCATGTGCCCGCCCGGCCTCGGCTTCGTGGCCCTCGCCCCTAGGGCCCTGGCCGCCCTCCGCCCCCGGGGCTACTACCTGGACCTCTCCCGGGAGCTTAGGGCCCAGCGGGAAGGGGAGAGCGCCTGGACCCCGGCCATCAACCTGGTGGGGGCGGTGGCGGCGGTCTTGGAGGAGGTCCTGCCGCGCCTAGAGGCCCACCTGGAGCTCAAGGCCTGGCAGAACGAGCTCCTTTACGGGGTGGGGGAGGCTTTGGGCTTGCGGCCGGTTCCGGAGGTGCGAAGCCCCGCCGTGGCCGCCTTTTACCTGCCCGAGGGCGTGGCCTACGGGGCGGTGAAGGAGGCCTTTGCCAGGAGGAAAGCGGTCATCGCCGGGGGGCAGGGGCCCCTGAAGGGCAGGATCTTCCGCCTCTCCCTCATGGGCCACTACGACCGCTACGAGGCCTTGGGGGTGGCGGCCCTCTTCCGGGAGGCCTTTAGCGATATTCTTCCAGCTTCTTGAGCATCTCCTCCCGGGTGTAGACCGCCCGGGCCCCGCCCACCAGCCTGGGCCTGGTCTTGGCGGCGAGGAGGACCGCTTCGCCCAGCTTCCGCGTGGAAAGCCTGAGGGGCACGGCCACCGGGCGCAGGTGCATCCCGATCAAGACCCCGCCGATGTCCATTCCCCCGTGGGCCTGGGCCTTCAGGGACTCCACCATGACCGGGTCCCGGAAGCGGAGGAAGGCGGCGGTGGCCAAGGCCCCGCCCGCCTTGGGGTGGGGGAAGACGGTGACCTCCTCGAGGCCGTAGGCCCTCAGGGCCTCCCGCTCCACCACCAGGGCCCGGTTCAGGTGCTCGCACCCCTGGACGGCCACGAAGACCCCCCGCGCCATAAGCGGGGGAAGAAGGCCCTCCAGGATGGCCTCGGCGGCCTCCAGGCTGGGCCTCGTCCCCACCTTCGCCCCCAGGACCTCGCTGGTGGAGCCCCCCAGGACGAAGAGGCTCCCTTCGGGCATGGGGAAAAGCTCCAGGAACTCCTCTATGGCCTTCCTGGCCTGCTGCCGTAACCCTTCCATGCCCCGAGCCTACATCCAAAAGGCCAGGTCTAAGAGGATGGAGAGAAACATCCCCAGGCTCACGCCCACGTTGGCCTGAAAGAAGGCCCGGTCCACCTGGGAGAGGTCCTCGGGGGAGACCAGGCGGTGCTCGTAGAGGAGGAGGCCCCCTACCAGGATTAGGCCCAGGAAGTAGAAGGGGCCGGCCCCGTAGCTCACCCCCGCCAGGAGGAAGGCGAGCCAGGCCAGGGCGTGGCTTACGCGGGCGATCCCGAGAGCCAGGGGGATGCCGAAGCGGGCGGGGATGCTCTTCACCCCGTGGGCCCGGTCAAAGGCGTAGTCCTGGGTGGCGTAGAGGATGTCAAACCCGGCGATCCACAAGGCCACCCCCGCCCAGAGCCAGTAGGCGGTGGGGGCGAAGCTCCCGGTGACGGCGATCCACCCGCCCGCCGCCGCCGCCCCGATGGTGAGGCCCAGAACGTAGTGGCACAGCCAGGTGAAGCGCTTGGTGTAGCTGTAAACGGTGAGGAAGAAGACGGCCACCGGCAGAAGCCTGGCCGTGAGGGGGTTCAGGGAGAGGCCGGCGTAGACCAAGAGGGCCAGGCCCAAAAGGGCCAGGAAGAGGGTCTCCCAGGGCTTGACCAGGCCCCGGGGCAGGTGGCGGTCCTTGGTCCTGGGGTTCAGGGCGTCTATGGGCCAGTCTATGAGGCGGTTTAGGGCCATGGCCATGGTCCTGGCCCCCACCATGGCCAGGGTCACCAGGAAAAAGGTGCGCCACCCCGGCCACCCTCCCGCCGCCAGGAGCATCCCCCCGTAGGCGAAGGGGAGGGCGAAGAGGGTGTGCTCAAAGCGGATGAGCTCCAGGTAAAGCTTGAGGCGGCTCACCCTCGGCGCACCTCGAGGATCCGGTTTCTCTCGTCCACTAGGACCACGGTGGGCTTCAGGCTCCTGGCCTCCTCTTCCTCAAAGACCCCGTAGGCCACCAGGATGACCAGGTCCCCCGGGCGCACCAGGTGGGCGGCGGCCCCGTTGATCTTGATCTCCCCCGAGCCCCGTTCCCCGGGCAGGGCGTAGGTGGTGAGCCGGGCCCCGTTGGTGATGTCGTAGATGTCCACCTGCTCGTAGGGGAGGATCCCGGCGGCCTCCAGAAGCTCCTGGTCCACGGTTACCGAGCCCACGTAGTGGAGGTCGGCCTCGGTCACCCTGGCCCGGTGGATCTTGGCGTGGAACATCACGCGCCTCACGAAAGGCGAGTTTACTCCTCCCCTTCCGCCTTGGGAAGCGTGCCCTCCACGAAGAGGGTCTTGGCCCCGGTGTAGAGGACCTGGCCCGGCGCCGCCTTCCTGGGCCGCCAGACGTGCTTCTTCCTGGTGTAGTCCACGGGCACCTGGGCCTCCCCCCGGGCCTTGGAGTGGTAGGCGGCCAGCCTGGCGGCGAAGAGGAGGTCCTCCAGGGGCGGGTTCTTGCCTTCGGCCTTCAGGATCACGTGGCTTCCCGGCACCCCCTGGGCGTGGAACCAGAGGTCCTCCGAGTGGGCCAGGCGGGTGAGGAGGTCGTTTTCCTTGGCGTTCCTTCCCACCAGGACGGAAAAGCCCGAAGGGGAGGTGTAGCGGAGGCCAAGCCGGGCCTCCCTTTCCTTCTTGGGCCTTCTGGTGAGGGCGAGGAGCTCCTCCAGATCGGCCTCCTTCAGGCGTTCCTCTTCCTTTTCCAGGGCCGCTATTTTGGCCTCGGTTTTGGGGATCAGCTCCAGGGCCCTTTCCGAAAGCTCTTCCAGGCGCCGGGCCCGTTCGTAGAGCTTCTTGGCGTTCTCCTGGGGGCTTAGGGCGGGGTCCAGGGGGATTTCCATGGGCTTGCCGTCAAACCCCGTAAGGCGCACCCTTTCCGCTCCCTTGGGCACCTCCTTGAGGCGGGCGAGGAGGAGGTCGGCCATGGCCCGAAGCCTTCCTGCTTCCTCCAGGCGCTCCAGGGCCTTATGGTAGTCGGAAAGCCTGGCGAGAAGCGTCCGCTTCTCCCGCTCCAGGGCCTCGAGGAGGGGCCTCCTCAGGGCCTCCTTCTCCTCCTCGGCCCACCTTTTCCTCAGCTCCTCGGAAAGGGCGGTGCGCAAAGAGGGGTCTTCCACCAGGCTCTTCAGGGCCCCGTAGACCCGCTTTAAGCCCTCCTCGTCCAGCGGGGTTTCCGGCGTGAGGCCCGCCCGGCGGGCCAGCTCCCGCATGAGCTCCAGGCCCACCCCGTCCACCAGGCGGACGATCTCCTTGAGGGGCTTACCCAGGAGGGGGCGGAGGTCCTCCTCCTTTAGGGTTCTCGGGTCCAGCTTCTCGTAGGGGGGCGGGGGGGTGTAGGGGAGGCCCGGGCGGAGCTCCCGGTAGCGGTTCACCTCCTTGGTGATGACCCGGTCCACCCCCAATATGGTCCCCGCCTCGTCCAGGAGGAGGAGGTTGGCGTTCCTGCCGGTGGCCTCCAGGACCAGGACCGAAGGGGGGGTGTCCACGAAGCCCTTTTCCCCGGCGAAGCGGAAGAAGACCACCCGGTCCAGCTTGAGCTGGCGGGCCTCCACCAAAGGCCCCTTGACCCGGGCGGAGAGCTGGCGTTGGAAGGGGGTCTTGGGCTCACCCAAAAGGGTCGCTTCCTCCAGGACCAGGCTGGGGGAGGGGGGGCGGTAGTGGAGGACCAGGTTGAAGATCCGCCCCGACCGCCCCTTGAGGAGGATGGCCGCCGTGCCCTCGTCGGGGAAGGCCAGGCCCAGGTTCGGGGCGGGGAGCTCCTTCTCTAGCTCCCGCAGGACGGCGTGGATCAGGAGACCTTCCATTTTCTGAAGGCCACCAGAAAGGCCGTGTGGGCCACCTGGTGGAAGCGGGGATGGGCCACGGGCAGGCGCACCTCCCACTCCCGCCAGCCCACCTCCATGACCCTATGGAGGGCCAGGGGCAGGCCCTCGGCCTTGGCGATGAGCTCCAGGGCCTGGGTGATGTTGGGCAGGTAGGCCACCAGGAAGCGGTCGGGCTTCAGGGCCTCCGCCGCCACCCCTAGGACGGCCCAGGGCTCCATCAGGTCCAGGGCTACGCCGTCGTAGGCCTCCTTCTCCAGGCTGGCCTCCTCTAGGCTCCCTTCGTGGAAGCGGATGTTGTCCGCCTGCCAGAAGGCCCGCACGTTCTCCACCGCCTGCTTCAGGTGGTGGGGGCGCTTCTCGTAGGTGTCCACGAGCCCACTAGGCCCCACGGCCCGGGCCAGGAAGAGGGTGAGCCCCCCGGACCCCGTCCCCGCCTCCAGGACCCGCATGCCCGGGGCCAGGTCCAGAAGGGTCAGGATGGCGCTGGCGTCCTTGGGGTAGGTGGGGGTGGCGCTCCTTTTCATGTGGAGGACGTACTCCTCCAGGGTGGGCCGGTGGACGGAGAGGGGCTCCCCCAGGTGGGTCTGCACCCGCCCCCCGGGGCCGGCCTCGAGGATGGCCTCGTGGGGCACCGTCCCCCGGTGGTGGTGAAAGACCCCACCGGGCCTGAGGCGCACCAGGAAGGCGCGCCCCTTTTGGTCTTTGAGGAGAACGAGCCCGCCTTCCACCCCGCCCACTTTAGCGGGCGAGCTCCAGGTAGTCCAGAACCTGGGCCAGGTCAAAGGGGTTGGGCACCTTGTAGGGCCCGGCGAAGACCGTGGGGGTTCCCCTAAGGCCCAGGCGCAGGGCCAAAGCCCGCTCCTCTTCCACCCGCTTCCGCACCTCCGGGCTTTGCAGGCAGCGGGCAAAGGCCTCCTGGTCCAGGCCCAGGGCCCGGGCCAGGCCCAGGTAGTCCCCGAGCCTGCCCGCCATGAGGAGGTCGTGGTAGGGCCAGAAGGCCCCCTGCTCCTGGGCGCACTCGCTGGCGTGGGCGGCGGGGAGGGCCTCGGGGTGGATCTCGGTGAGGGGGAAGTGGCGGTAGCTTAAGCGGAGCTCCCCCTCCTGGGCCCTGGCCTTTAGGGCGGGCAGGACCTCCCGGGCCAGGCGCTGGCAGTAGGGGCACTGGAAGTCGGAGAAGACCCGGAGAAAAGGCCCCTTCTGCCCAAGGACCAGGCGGTCTTGGCCGAAGGCGCTCTCGGGGACGCTTCTCGGGAGGAGGCGGGCCTGGAATGGGCTTGGGTAGAGCTCCAGGAGGAAGTCCTCGCCCAGGTTCAGGGTGAGGCGCCTGCCCTTCAGGGCCTCCTTGTTCTTGGCGTACCAGTCCAAGAAGGCCTGGCCGAAGGGCATCCCTGTGCCCTTTTCCAGGAAGCGGGCCAGGAAGGAGGCGTTCTCGGGCCCCCGGTAGGTGGCCGAGAGGAGGCGGCCCCCTTTGGCCTCCACCTCCACCTTGGCCCCCGGGGGAAGGGGCCCCAGGGCCTTCTGGAGGGCCTCCACCGGGCGGCCGATCTGGGCCAGGGCCAGGCCCAGGAGGAGGGCGAGGGGGAAAAGCCGCCTCATACCCGGAAGAAGGCCTCCACCGGCAGGACGAAGACCACGGCCCCCCCCACCTGGACCTCCACCGGCTGGGCCAGAAAGGGGTCGGGGGCCTCGGAGAGGGGGAGGCCCCGGGTGACCAGGCGGGTGCGGGTGCGGCACTTCTCCCGGATGAGCTCCAGGGCCTCCTCCACCCGGTCGTCCTCGAGGCCGATGAGGAGCGTGGTGTTCCCCTCCCTGAGGAAGCCCCCGGTGGAGGCCAGCTTGGTGGACTGGAGCCCCCGCTCCAAGAGGGCCTTGGTGAGCCCGGGGGCGTCCGTGTCCTGGACGATGGCCACGATGAGCTTCATTGGGCCCTATTGTACACCCCGTGCCACTCCTGGAGGCTTCGCACCTCTAGGGGCTTTTCCCGGGCCCTCAGGATGGCCTTGAGGCTCCAGAGGGCCCCTTCCTCCGTGGTGATGAAGGGAAGCCCCGCCTCCACCGCCCGTCTTAGCTCGGGGTGGGGGATGAGGCTGATGAGGAGGTCGTACTCGCCCTCGCTTAGGGCGAAGCCCGCCTCCCGGTAGGCCTTCTTGAGCGCCTCCACCCCTTCTCCCTCGCCGATGAAGCGGACCCTCCCCGAGAGGGGAAGCCTCTGCCCGGCCCCCAGCTGGGCTTTGTAGTAGGCCAGGTAGGGGTCTTCGTCCAGGCCCATGCTCTCCCCGGTGGAGCGCATCTCGGGCCCCAGGACGGGGATGACCCCGGGGAACTTGAGCCAGGGGATGACCACCTCCTTGACGGCGAAGTAGGGGGGCACGGGGTCCAGGTCCCGCACGCCGAGCTCCTTCAGGCTTTTGCCCACGGCGATCAGGGCCGCCAGCTTGGCGAGGGGCACGCCGATGGCCTTGGAGACGAAGGGGACGGTGCGGGAGGCCCTCGGGTTGGCCTCGAGGATGTAGACCTCCTCGCCCAGCACCGCGTACTGCACGTTCAAAAGCCCCCGGACCCCCAGGGCCAGGGCCAGGCGCCGGGTGTAGGCCCTGACCTTTTCCAGGGCCTCCTGGGAGAGGTGGACGGGGGGCAGGACCGTGGCCGAGTCCCCCGAGTGGACCCCGGCCCGCTCCACGTGCTCCATCACCCCGGCGATCAAGACCTCCTCCCCGTCGGAGAGGGCGTCCACGTCCAGCTCCAAGGCCCCTTCCAGGTAGCGGTCCAGCAAGATGGAGGGCTTCTCCTGGAGGGGCCCGTAGACCTCCTCCAGGTAGCGCTTAAGCTCCTCCTGGCTCCTCAGGACCCGCATGGCCCGCCCCCCCAGGACGTAGCTGGGCCGGGCGAGGAGGGGGAAGCCCACCTCCTTCGCAAGCTCCAGGGCCTCCTCCGGGCTTTTCGCCACCCTCCCCTCGGGCTGGGGGATGCCGAGGCGCTGGCAGAGGCGATGGAAGGCCTCCCGGTCCTCGGCCTGGTGGATGGCCTGGAAGGGGGTGCCGAGAAGCCTGACCCCGGCCTCCTCCAGGCCCTGGGCCAGCTTCAGGGGGGTCTGCCCCCCCAAGGTGGCGATCACCCCCAGGGGCTTCTCGTGCTCCACCAGGTTGAGGACGTCCTCGAGGGTCAAAGGCTCAAAGTAGAGGCGGTCGGCGGGGTCGTAGTCGGTGGAGACGGTCTCGGGGTTGGAGTTCACCATGATGGTCTCGTAGCCCGCCTCCTTCAGGGCCCAGACCGCGTGGACCGTGGCGTAGTCAAACTCCACCCCCTGGCCGATCCGTATGGGCCCCGAGCCCAGGATGACCACCTTGGGCTTCTTTGAGGGCCAGACCTCGTCCTCCAGCTCGTAGGTGGAGTAGTGGTAGGGGGTGTAGGCCTCAAACTCGGCGGCGCAGGTGTCCACGGTCTTGTAGACGGGGACCACGCCCAAGGCTTTGCGCTCGGCCCGGACCTCGGCCTCCTTTTTCCCAAGAAGCTCCCCGATCCGGGCATCGGGGAGCCCTAGGCCCTTGTAAAAGCGCCAGGCCTCCCGGTCCCTTGGCGGGTGGTCCTGGAGCCAGGCCTCGGCCTCTACGATCTCCCGCATCTGGTGCAGGAACCAGGGGTCAATCCGGGTGGCCTGGTGAAGCTCCTCCACCCCCATCCCCCGCCTAAGGAGCTCCAGCACGGCGTAGATGCGGTCGGGGTTGGGGTAGAGCTTCTTCTCCAGCGCCTCGGTCTTCACCCCCGCCAACGCCCGCACATCCCGCTCCAGGCCCCGCAGGGCCTTCAGCAGGGCCTCCTTGAAGGTGCGGCCCATGGCCATCACCTCCCCCACGGACTTCATCTGGGTCCCGAGCTCGTCCTTCAGGCCCCCCAGGGTGTTGGGGAGGTCCTGGAACTTCTCAAAGGCGAAGCGGGGGATCTTGACCACCACGTAGTCAATAGTGGGCTCAAAGGAGGCCGGGGTCTTGCGGGTGATGTCGTTGGGAAGCTCGTCCAGGCGGTAGCCCACGGCGAGGAGGGCGGCGATCTTGGCGATGGGGAAGCCGGTGGCCTTGGAGGCCAAGGCGCTTGAGCGGGAGACCCTGGGGTTCATCTCAATGACCACCTGGCGGCCCGTCTTGGGGTCCACGGCGAACTGGATGTTGGAGCCGCCGGTGTCCACCCCGATCTCCCGGATCACCGCCTTGGCGGCGTCCCGCATCCTTTGGTACTCCACGTCGGAGAGGGTCTGGGCGGGGGCCACGGTGATGGAGTCCCCGGTGTGGACCCCCATGGGGTCCACGTTCTCAATGCTGGTGATGATGACCACGGTGTCGGCGTGGTCCCGCATCACCTCCAGCTCAAACTCTTTCCAGCCCAGCACCGACTCCTCCACCAAAGCGGTGTGGACCGGGGAGAGGGCCAGGCCCCGGGCCAGGACCTCCTTGAGCTCCCCTTCGTCTTTGGCGATGCCGCCCCCGGTGCCCCCTAGGGTGAAGGAGGGGCGCACCACCACGGGAAAGCCCACCTCCCGGGCGAAGTGGAGGCCCTCTTCCACGCTGGCCACCATCTTTCCCCGGGGCACCTCCAGGCCGATCTTCCGCATGGCCTTCTGGAAGGCCTCCCGGTCCTCCCCCTTCTTGATGGCCTCGGCGTTGGCCCCGATGAGCTCCACGCCGTAGCGCTTAAGAATCCCCTCCTCGTGGAGGGCCATGGAGAGGTTGAGGGCCGTCTGCCCCCCCAGGGTGGGGAGGAGGGCGTCCGGGGCCTCCTTGGCGATGACCTTCTCCAGGGCCTCGAGGGTGAGGGGCTCCACGTAGGTCCTCTCGGCCAGGTCGGGGTCGGTCATGATGGTGGCGGGGTTGGAGTTCACCAGGATGGCCTCGTAGCCCGCGCCCCGGAGGGCCTTCACCGCCTGGGTACCCGAGTAGTCAAACTCGGCGGCCTGGCCGATGGTGATGGGCCCGGAACCGATGATGAGGATTTTCCTGAGGTCTCTTCTCGGCGGCATCGCGTACCCGGGGGACAAGCTTAGCACAGAGGGCTTCCGGGGCCAAGGGGGTTTGGCAAAGGTATGCGCCTTGTCCCGGAAAGATGCGCATAAAGTTGCGAACGCGCAGGGGAGGGGTTCGGTATACTGACCCCATGCGCAAGGTGCGCCCCGAGGAGCTCCCCGCCCTTCTGGAGGCCGGGGTCAAGGTGGTGGACGTACGCCCCCCAGAGAAGCGGGAGACCCCTTTGCCCTTTCCCGCCGAGTGGGTACCCCTGGAGAAGATCCAAAAGGGAGAGCACGGCCTGCCCAAGGTCCCCCTCCTCCTCGTCTGCGAGAGGGGGCTTTTGAGCCAGGTGGCCGCCCTTTACCTGGAGGCGGAAGGGTACGAGGCCATGAGCCTGGAGGGCGGCCTCAAGGCCTTGACGGAGGGGAGATAGCCCCTTAGAATGGCGGATGCTGAGCGTGGTGAGCGTAGCTCAGCTGGTTAGAGCACCGGACTGTGGATCCGGGGGTCGTGGGTTCAAGTCCCATCGCTCACCCCAATCCCGCCACCCCGAAAGGGGTGGTATTTTAGAGGAGGGCCTCGCCCTCCTTGCGAGGATGGCGGAACCGGTAGACGCGCCGGACTTAGGATCCGGTGGGGCAACCCGTGCGGGTTCAAGTCCCGCTCCTCGCACCAAAAGGGCGGGGCCCTGTTCTTGCGAGGTGAGGCGTGGCGGAGATCCTGGAGCGTTCCAGCTATCTGGTGAAGGTCCGGGTTGAGGTCCCGGCGGAAAAGGTGGAGGCCAGCTATCAGGCCATGCTGAAGGACCTGGCCAAAAGGGTCAGGATCCCGGGCTTCCGCCCCGGCAAGGCCCCCCTCAAGGTGGTGGAGGCCCGGCTTGGGCGGGAGGAGCTTCTTAAGGACCTCAAGGAGCGCCTGGTGGAGGAGACCTACCCCGAGGCCGTCCGGGAGCTGGGCCTTTTGCCCGTGGCCGCCCGGGTGGTGGAGGAGGAGCTTAAGGAAGGGGAGGGCTTCCGCTACGTGGCCGAGGTGGAGAACTACCCCGAGGTGAGGCTTCCAGACTGGCGGAGCTTCTCCTTGGAGGTGTCTCCCCCTGAGGTCACGGAGGAGATGGTGGACAAGGCCCTGGAGGAGCTCCGGCACCGCTACGCCGAGCTTGTCCCCGTGGACCGGGAGGCCAGGGAAGGGGACCACGTTTTCGTCCGCACCGAGGAGGGGGTGGAGTTCCCCATTGACCTCTCCAAGGCCCTGCCCCACGTGCGGGAGGCCCTTTTGGGCAAGAGGGCGGGGGAGGTGGTCATGGTCCCCGTCCTGAACAAAGAAGGCGAGAAGGTGCGGGAGGCGCGCACCGAGATCCTGGAGGTCAAGACCCTGGAGCTTCCCGAGCTGGACGAGGAGTTCGCCAAGACCCTCGAGGCCGAGAGCCTGGAAGACCTGAGGACCAAGGTGCGCCAACGCCTCGAGGCCCAGGCCCAAAGGGCCTACCAGGAGGCCCGGGAGCGGGCCTTCTTGGAGAAGCTGGCGGAGGGGCTGGAGGCCGAGATCCCCCCCTCCATGGTGGAGGCCGAGGAGCGCCACCTCCTGGAGCATTTGGCGGAGGACCTCTACCGGCAGGGCGTGACCCTGGAGGCCTACCTGAAGGCCCTGGAGGAGAAGGGGGAGCTTCCCAAGTTCAAGGAGGAGCTCCGCCAGGAGGCCCTGAAGCGGGTCAGGCGCTCCCTGGCCAAGGAGAAGCTGGCCGAGGAGCTGAAGCCCGAGGTCACCGAGGAGGAGTGGCAGGCCTACCTGCAGGCGGTGGCCCGCTCCTACGGCATGAGCCTGGCCGAGCTCAAGCGGGAGTTCGGCGAGCGGGGCCTCGCCCGCCTGCGGGCGGCCTACGTCCAGGACAAGGCCCTTCGCCAGGCCCTGGCCCAGATCTGATGCCACCCCATGCTGGCCCAAGCCAGCATGGGGGCCCCGGCAAAGGGTTCCTGGGGAAGTTACCAGGCATGGTGGGCCGAAGGAAACAAGGGTATGGTTCCATTGGTGGCCCAGGGGGGGTTTCCCCCTGGGCTTGCCGCTACAATAGGAAGCGGTATGGTGATCCCGTACGTCATTGAGCAGACCGCCCGCGGGGAGCGGGTCTACGACATCTACTCCCGCCTCCTCAAAGACCGCATCATCTTCCTGGGCACCCCCATAGACGCTCAGGTGGCCAACACCATCGTGGCCCAGCTCCTCTTCCTAGACGCCCAGAACCCCAACCAGGAGATCCGCCTCTACATCAACTCCCCCGGCGGGGAGGTGGACGCCGGCCTGGCCATCTACGACACCATGCAGTTTGTCCGGGCCCCTGTTTCCACCATCGTCATCGGCATGGCGGCCAGCATGGCGGCGGTGATCCTGGCGGCGGGGGAGAAGGGGCGCCGCTATGCCCTGCCCCACTCCAAGGTCATGATCCACCAGCCCTGGGGCGGGGCCAGGGGCACGGCCAGCGACATCGCCATCCAGGCCCAGGAGATCCTCAAGGCCAAGAAGCTTTTGAACGAGATCCTGGCCAAGCACACGGGCCAGCCGCTGGAGAAGGTGGAGCGGGACACGGACCGCGACTACTACCTCTCGGCCCAGGAGGCCCTGGAGTACGGCCTCATTGACCAGGTGGTGACCCGTGAAGAAGCCTAGGCCTTTCTGCAGCTTCTGCGGCCTCCGCCCTCCGGAGACGGGTCGGCTCCTGGAAAGCCCCATTGACGAGGTCTACATCTGCGAGGACTGCGTGGAAAGGGCCCAGGAGATCCTCCGCCAGGGGGAGAGGCCCAAAGGCCCCACGCGCCTGCCCAAGCCCCAGGAGATCAAGGCCCACCTGGACGGGTACGTGGTGGGGCAGGAGGCGGCCAAGCGGGCCCTTTCGGTGGCCGTCTACAACCACTACAAGCGCCTCCTCCACCCCGAGGCGGAGATCGGCAAGTCCAACATCCTCCTCATCGGCCCCACGGGCACCGGCAAGACCCTTCTCGCCGAGACCCTGGCCCGCTTCCTGGAGGTCCCCTTCGCCATCGCCGACGCCACCACCCTCACCGAGGCGGGGTACGTGGGGGAGGACGTGGAGAACGTGATCCTGCGCCTTTTGCAGAACGCCGACTTTGACGTGGCCCGGGCGGAGATGGGCATCGTCTACATTGACGAGATTGACAAGATCGCCCGCAAGTCGGAAAACCCCTCCCTCACCAGGGACGTCTCCGGCGAGGGCGTCCAGCAGGCCCTCCTCAAGATCATTGAGGGCACCATCGCCAACGTCCCCCCCCAGGGGGGCAGGAAGCACCCCCACCAGGAGTTCATCCCCGTCAACACCAAGAACATCCTCTTCATCCTGGGCGGGGCCTTTGAGGGGCTGGAGAACATCGTCAAGGCCCGCACCGAGCGCACCACCATCGGCTTCACCCGCCCTAGGGCCAAGGAGGAGCCCATGGAGGTCATCCCCGAGGACCTGGTGAAGTTCGGCCTCATCCCCGAGTTCGTGGGCCGGGCCCCCTTGATCGTCCAGCTCCACCCCTTAGGCGAGGAGGACCTGGTGCGCATCCTCACCGAGCCCAAAAACGCCCTGGTCAAGCAGTATCAGGCGCTTCTGCGCATGGAGGGGATTGAGCTCCGCTTCACCCAGGCCGCCCTCCGGGAGATCGCCAGGCGGGCCCTCAAGCGGGGCACGGGGGCTCGCGGCCTTAGGGCCATCCTGGAGAAGACCATGGTGGACCTGATGTTTGAGGCCCCGGGAAGCGGGGTGCGGGAGATCGTCATAGACCTTCCCCACCTGGACCAGCCCCTGAAGGCCCTCGAAGAGGCCAAGCTGAGACAAGCCTCCTAAGTACCCCACCGCGGCCTTCGCCGCGGTGGGGGCCCCAGAAAAGCCCTTACCCCATGTTGCGAAACCAAAGCGCGGGCACTTAGCGATCCAGCTTCCTCACCAGCTCCTCCTTGAGGGCGAAGAGCCTCTCCGTGAGGGAGACGTGGTAGATGTGGGGGTTCACCAGGCGGCGCACCCCGGGGTCCAGCCGGGCCACGTCCCGGTCCCGTCGGGCCCTCAGTTCGTTTATGGAGAGGGGCGGGAAGAGGCGCTTGCCCCCTCGGAAGGCCTCCACCAGAAGGGGCTCGAGGGTGAAGGCCCCGGGGCTCAGGACCCGCCTCTTGGTGGGGTCCGTGGGGTGGCGCAGGGTGAGGGGCCTGTCCTCCCGCACCTCCTCCTCGGCCAGGGCCAGGAGGTCGGCGGTGGCCAGGCCCCTTTCGTCGTAGACCCGGTAGACCCGCTTGTGGCCGGGGTTCAGGATCTTTTCCAGGGAGTCTGAGATCTTGATGGCGGGGGCCCAGGCGCCGTTTTCCCTTATGGCCACCAGCTTGTAGACCCCTCCCAGGGCGGGGTAGCCCCAGGAGACCACCATCCGGGTGCCCACCCCAAAGACCAGGCGCTTCAGGAGGGCCTCCGGCTCCACCCCGTAGCGGGGGGCCTCCTCCAGGATCTGGCTCTTGATCTGCCAGATCACGAGCTCGTCCAGGTCTCCCGAGAGGACGATCAGGGCCTCGGGGAAGCCTGCTTTGTCCATTTCCCGGGCCACCTGGATGGCCAGGTAGGCCAGGTCGCCCGAGTCTATCCTGACCCCCACGGGCCGGTGGCCCTTTTTGCGCAAGGCCTCAAAGACCTTGATGGCGTGGGGCAGGCCCGAGTGCAGGGTGTCCACGGTGTCCAGAAGAAGGATGGTGTCATCGGGGAAGACCTCGGCGAAGGCCTGAAAGGCCTCCTCCTCCGAGTGGCCCAGGGCCAAAAAGGCCTGGACCAGGCTGTGGGCGTGGGTGCCGGAGGAGGGGAGGCCCAGGAGGTGGGAGAGGGAGACGGCGCTGGAGCGGTCGGCCCCGCCGATCAGGCTTGCCCGGGTGGCGCTCTCCCCCCCCTTGCCGGGGGCCCGCCGCAGGCCGAACTCCAGCACCACCGCCTCTCCGGCCGCCTCCCGCACCCGGCTGGCCTTGGTGGCGACCAGGGTCTCGTAGTTGATGCGGTTGAGGAGGGCGGTCTCCAGAAGCTGGGCCTGGAGGAGGGGCCCCTCCACGCTGATGAGGGGGACCTGGGGGTGGGCCACCCGGCCCTCGAGGTGGGCCCTCACGGTCAGGCCGGAAAACCCCCCCATCGCCTTTAGGTAGGCCAGGTAGTCCTCGGAAAAAAGGGGCCTGCCCGAACGGCTTTTGAGGGCCCGGAGGGCATTGAGCTCCGCCTCGCCAAACCGGGCCTCCTCCATCCAGGAAAGGAGGGGGTCCAGCCCGGCGAAGACCGTGTAGCCCGCCTGGTGGGCCCCGTAGTCGGGGTTTCTTCGGTAGAAGGCCTCAAAGAGGGCTTCGCGCTCGTGGAGGCCCATCCGGAAGTAGACCTGGCCCATGGTGAGTTGGTAGAGGTCGGTGTAGAGGATGCCGAAGGGGTCCATGGGGGTAGCATAGCCCCTCTTTTCCGGCTACACTAGCGGGATATGGTGGAGGTCCACACCTGCAGTCCCGGCTGCCGCCACCACCTGGGTGGGGCGGGCTGGGGCGAGGCCCCCCTGGTGCGCCTGGGCTACAACAAGGAGGCCCGGGCCCGCAAGTTCCCCTACCTGAAGGCCCTTCTGGAAAGGCCGGTCATCTTTGACGGGGCCATGGGGACCGAGCTTCAGAAGCGGGACCTGACCCCGGAGGACTACGGGGGGGAGGCCTACTACGGCTGCCCCGAGGTCCTGAACGCCACCCGGCCCGAGGTCATCCGGGAGATCCACCTGGCCTACCTGGAGGCGGGGGCCGAGGTGGTAGAGACCAACACCTTCGGGGCGCTCCGCCATGTTTTGGCCGAGTACGGGCTGGGCCATAGGGCCGAGGAGCTCGCCTACCTGGGGGCCAGGCTCGCCAAGGAGGCCGCCGAGCCCTACGGGGCCTTCGTGGCCGGGGCCTTGGGGCCGGGGACCAAGCTCATCTCCCTGGGTCAGATCACCTGGGACGAGCTTTTTGCGGCCTACAAGGAGGCGGTGCGGGGGCTCCTTAGGGGCGGGGTGGACCTGGTCCTTCTGGAGACCGCCCAGGACATCCTCCAGGTGCGGTGCGCCGTCTTGGCCGCCCGGGAGGCCATGGCCGAGGTGGGGCGGGAGGTGCCCCTCCAGGTCCAGGTGACCATTGAGGCCACGGGCACCATGCTGGTGGGCACCGACGAGCAGGCGGCCCTGGCGGCCCTGGAGAGCCTACCCATAGACGTGGTGGGGATGAACTGCGCCACGGGCCCCGACCTCATGGACAACAAGATCCGCTACTTCGCCAAGAACAGCACCCGCTTCGTCTCCTGCCTTCCCAACGCCGGCCTGCCCCGCAACGAGGGGGGGAAGGTGGTCTACGACCTCACCCCCGAGGAGCTGGCCAGGTGGCACCGCAAGTTCGTGGCCGAGTACGGGGTGAACGCCGTGGGGGGGTGTTGCGGCACGGGGCCGGAGCACATCCGGCGCGTGGCCGAGGCGGTGCGGGGGCTTCCCGCCCCAGGGCGCCCCAAGGCCTTTCCCCCGCAGGTGGCCTCCTTGTACCTGGCGGTGTCCCTCAAGCAGGAGGCCAGCGTCTTCCTGGTGGGGGAGAGGCTGAACGCCACGGGGAGCAAGCGCTTCCGGGAGATGCTCTTTGGGAGGGACCTCGAGGGCATCCTGGCCCTGGCCCGGGAGCAGGTGGAGGAGGGGGCCCACGCCCTGGACCTCAGCGTGGCCTGGACGGGGCGGGACGAGCTAGAGGACCTCCAGTGGCTTCTTCCCCATCTGGCCACGGCGGTCACCGTGCCCTTCATGGTGGACTCCACCAGCCCAGAGGCCATGGAGCTGGCCCTGAAGCACCTGCCGGGCCGGGTTCTCCTCAACTCCGTGAACCTGGAGGACGGCCTGGAGAAGTTTGACCGCGTGGCCTCCCTGGCCAAGGCCCACGGGGCGGCCCTGGTGGCCCTCACCATTGACGAGAAGGGCATGGCCAAGACCAGGGCGGAGAAGGTCCGGGTGGCTCTCAGGATGTACGAGCGCCTGACGGAGCACCACGGCTTTCGCCCCGAGGACCTCCTTTTGGACCTCCTCACCTTCCCCATTACCCAGGGGGACGAGGAAAGCCGCCCCCTGGCCCGGGAGACCCTCCTGGCCATGGAGGAGCTTAAGGAGAGGCTTCCCGGGGTGGGGTTCATCCTGGGGATTTCCAACGTCTCCTTTGGCCTCAAGCCCAGGGCCAGGCGGGTGCTGAACTCGGTTTTTCTGGACGAGGCCAGGAAGCGGGGCCTCACCGCCGCCATTGTGGATGCCGGCAAGATCCTGCCCATAGCCCAGATCCCCGAGGAGGCCTACGCCTTGGCCCTGGACCTCATCCACGACCGGCGGCGGGAGGGCTATGACCCCCTCTTCGCCTTCATGGCCTACTTTGAGGCCCACCGGGAGGACGTGGGCGCCAAGGAGGATGCCTTTTCCGCCTTGCCCCTTTTGGAGAGGCTAAAGCGGCGCGTGGTGGAGGGGCGGAAGGGGGGCCTCGAGGCCGATCTGGAAGAGGCCCTCAAGGCCGGGCACAGGCCCCTGGACCTCATCAACGGCCCCCTCCTCGAGGGGATGAAGGAGGTGGGGGAGCTCTTCGGAGCGGGAAAGATGCAGCTTCCCTTCGTCCTCCAAGCGGCTGAGGTCATGAAGCGGGCGGTGGCCTTCCTGGAGCCCCACATGGAGAAGCGGGGAGAGGGCAAGGGCAAGATGGTCCTGGCCACGGTGAAGGGGGACGTGCACGACATCGGCAAGAACCTGGTGGACATCATCCTGACCAACAACGGCTACCAGGTGATCAACCTGGGCATCAAGGTGCCCATTGAGGAGATGCTGAAGGCGGTGGAGGAGCACAGGCCCCACGCTCTGGGCATGTCGGGCCTCCTGGTCAAGAGCACCGTGGTCATGAAGGAGAACCTGGAGTACATGGCGGAAAGGGGCTACACTCTCCCCGTCATCCTGGGTGGGGCGGCCCTCACCCGCGCCTACGTGGAGGAGCTGAAGGCCATCTACCCCAACGTCTACTACGCCGAGGACGCCTTTGAAGGCCTGAGGCTCATGGAGGAGCTCACCGGCCACGCTCCCCCTGAGCTCACCTGGCGGGAGGTCAAGGGGCGGGAGGCTCCCCTCCCCCGGGTGGAGGTGAAGGCCAAGCCCGTGGGCGAGCCCGCCTTCATCCCCCGCCCGCCCTTTTTCGGGGTGCGGAAGGAGGAGGGGTTGGACCTCTACACCATCGCCCACTACGTCAACAAGCTGGCCCTTTACCGGGGCCAGTGGGGCTACAGCCGAAAGGGGCTTTCCCGGGAGGCCTGGCAGGCCCTGGTGGAAAGGGAGGCGGAGCCCGTATTCCGGAGGCTCCTCAAGGAGGCTAGGGAAGAGGGGTGGCTTAGGCCCAGGGTCCTCTACGGCTTCTTCCCCGCGGCCCGGGAAGGGGAGGAGCTTTTGGTGTTCAACCCAGAGACGGGGGAGGTTCTGGAGCGCTTCCCCTTTCCCCGGCAGAAGGGCGGGGGGCTGTCCCTGGTGGACTACTTCCGCCCCCGCTTTGCCCCGCCTTTGGGGGACGAGGCGGCCTGGATGCCCGAGGCCGCCTTCCAGGCGGGGGCCCGGGACGTTCTGGGGGTGCAGCTCGTCACCATGGGGGAGGAGCCTTCCCTCAAGGCCAAGGCCCTTTTTGAAAGCGGGGCCTACCAGGACTACCTCTTCGTCCACGGCTTCAGCGTGGAGATGACCGAGGCCCTGGCGGAGTACTGGCACAAGAGGATGCGGCAGATGTGGGGCATCGCGGGGAAGGACGCCACCGATGTCCGCAAGCTCTTCCAGCAGGGCTACCAGGGGGCCCGTTACTCCTTCGGCTACCCCGCCTGCCCAGACCTTTCCGACCAGGCCAAGCTGGACCGCCTCATGGGCTTTTCCCAGATCGGGGTGGGGCTGACGGAGAGCTACCAGCTCGTCCCCGAGCACAGCACCAGCGCCCTGGTGGTCCACCACCCCGAGGCCCGCTACTTCAGCGTGGACTGACCCTTTTCCTTCGGCCCACTATGCCCGGTAACTTCCCCTTGCCGGGGCCCCCATGCTGGCGCAAGCCAGCAGGGGGTGGCATTAGGCCCACCAGGCGACGGGGCGGGTGGGGAAGGCCCTGGGGGCCACGGCCTCCCCCTTGGGGTGGCGCTCCATGGCGTAGTGGGGGAAGGCGTAGACCTCGAGGACCTCCTCCAGCAGGTTCACCAGCCAGACCTCGGGGATGCCCGCCTTCTGGTAGAGGGGAAGCTTCAGGGCGCGGTCCTGGACCAGGGTGGTGTCCGCGATCTCCACCAAAAGGAGAACGTCTTCGGGGCCAGGGTCCCGCTCCCGGTAGGCCTCCAGGGGAGGGCGGAGAAGGGCCAGGTCCGGGATGGGCTCCGAGTCGGCGGAAAGGGCCAAGGGGCACTGGACCATGACCACGGCCTCCTCGCCGAAGGCTTCCTGAAAGACCCTGTCCAGGTGCATCACGTAGAGCCGGTGCTTTTTCCCCATGGGCGACACGGCGTACACCTCCCCCTCGAGGAGCTCCACCCGTTCGGGGAGGGCCCCCGCCTCGTAGGCCTTGTGGTAGGCCTCCACCGTGAAGCGGTGCTTGACCATCTCCCCTGAGTATACTCTGGCCGTGCTGGGCCTCTTTCAGGCCGCGAGGGCCCTGGGCCTCCGCCCGGCCCTCCTGGAGTCCTTGGGGCCAAAGACCCCCTTTTCCCGGCTCTCCCTCCTGGGGCTAAAGCCCCGGCACCGCCTCGAGGTCCTGGAAGGGCGGCTCTACCTGGACGGGCGGAGGGTGGGGGAGGCTTTGGACCTCTTCCCCTACCTGGAAAGGGGCCTAGGACGGGGCTTCTTCCCCGCCTGGATGGGCTTTTTCGCCTACGAGTTCGCCCGCCACCTGGGGCTTCCCACCCACCCGCCCGTGCCCGGCCTTCCCGAGGCCGCCTTCTTCTACTACCCCGAGGGCTTAGCCTTCCTGGAGGGGCGGCTTGTGGAAAGGCCCGCCCTCCCCATCCGGCCTTCCCCCTACCTCCCCCCGCCCTTGCCGCCCCTTCGCCTCCATAGCGACTACCCCAAAGCCCGCTTCCTGGAGGGGGTGAGGGAGGTCCAGGAGCGGATCCGGGCCGGGGTGGTCTACCAGGTAAACCTCTCCCACCGCTTCCGGGCCCAGGGCGCTCTGGACCCCCTGGCCCTTTACGCCCGCCTCCGGGTCCAAAACCCCTCCCCCTTCATGGGGCTTCTGGAGGGGGAAGGCTGGGCGGTGGTCTCGGGGAGCCCGGAGCGGCTTTTCCAGAAGGTGGGGGCCAGGGTCTTGACCCGGCCCATCGCCGGGACCAGGCCCCGGGGGCGGGAGGAGGCCGAGGACCTCCGCCTGGAGGAGGAGCTCCTCTCTTCCCCCAAGGAGCGGGCCGAGCACGCCATGCTGGTGGACCTCCTCCGCAACGACCTGGCCAAGGTGGCCCTGCCGGGCACGGTGCGGGTAAGGGAGCTTTTCACCGTGGAGCGCTACGCCCACGTCATGCACTTGGTCTCCGAGGTGGAGGGGTACACCCGGGCCTCGTTGGGGGAGGTCTTCGCCGCCCTCTTCCCCGGGGGGACCATCACCGGAGCCCCCAAGGGGACGGTCATGGAGGCCATCCGGGACCTGGAGCCCGTGCCCCGAGGGGCCTACACCGGGAGCCTGGGGTACGTCTCGGGGAGGGGGGCGGACTTCAACATCCTCATCCGCTCCATGTATCAGGTGAAGGAGACCCTTTACTTCTCCGCCGGGGCCGGGGTGGTCATCGCCTCTGACCCCGATAAGGAGTACGAGGAGACCCTCCACAAAGCCGAGGGGCTCCTGAGGGCCCTCACGGGGGGCAGGCCGGGAAGCCCCCTGGCCCCGCCCAAGCCCACCGCCAGGTGGGCTCCCCCGCCCCCTCCCCGCCGCCTCGAGGCCCGGGTCCTCTTCCTGGAAAACCGGGACTCCTTCAGCCACAACCTGGTGGACTACCTGCGGGCCCTGGGGGCGGAGGTGGAGGTGGTGGACCAGGAGGAGGCCCCCAGGTTTTCCGGCTTCACCCACCTCCTGGTGGGCCCGGGGCCCAAGGACCCCTATAGGGCGGGAAGGGTCCTGGAGTGGACCAAGAGGGCCTTGGAGGAGGGCGTTCCCTTCCTGGGGGTCTGCCTGGGCCACCAGGCCCTGGGGGTGGCCCTGGGGGCGGAGCTTTACCGGGAGGCCCCGGTCCACGGGGAGGCCCACCCCATCCACCACGCGGGGGAGGCCCTCTTCCGGGGCCTTCCCAACCCCCTGCCCTTCGCCCGCTACCACTCCCTGGCCTTAAGGCGCCTGCCCCCCGCCCTCCGCCTCCTGGCCTGGACGGAGGACGGGGTGCCCATGGCCATCTGGGACGGTAAGGTGGCCTTTGGGGTCCAGTTCCACCCGGAAAGCATCCTCTCCCCCTGGGGCATGGAGCTACTCGCCCGCTTTTTGGAGGTGGGATGAAGCGGGTGCTCCTTTCGGGCAAGCCCTTCGCCGAGCCCCTTCCCGAGGGCTTTCTTTACCACGGGTATAGCGTCTTCACCACCTTGAGGGCCGAGGGGGGAAGGCCCCTCTGGCTACCGGACCACCTGGCCCGCCTCCGCCGCCACGCCGAGGCCTTGGGCCTTAGCTACCCCGGGGACGAGGCCTTTTTGCAGGACCTGAAGGTCCTCCTCGCCGCCTTTCCCCAGGCCCCCTGCCTCCGCCTTCGCCTCACCGTGGGGGAGGGGGTGTGGCTCTCCGAGGCCAGGCCCTACGCCCCCCCGCCCCGGGCCCTCTACCGGGAGGGGGTGCGGGTCCACCTGACCCCCTACCGGGTCCACCCGGACCTCTTCCCCTACAAGACGGGCAACTACCTGCCCTACCGCCTGGCCCTGGAGGAGGCCAAAAGGCAAGGTGCCTTTGAGGGCCTCCTCCTGAACGAGAAGGGGCACGTGGTGGACGGGAGCCGCACCAGCCCCTTGCTCTTTCGGAAGGGCACCCTCTACCTCCTGGAGGGGGGCCTCGAGGGCCTCACCCGGGAGAAGGTGGCCGAGGCGGCCCGGGAGCTTGGGCTAAAGGTGGAGCGGGCCCATTTGCGCCCGGAGGAGCTGGAGGGCGCCCTTCTCCTTGCCGGAAGCGGCGTGGGCCTTTTGCCCGTGGGCAGGCCGCCGGAGGCCCTCTTTCCCCTCATAGAGCGCTTCCTCCCCGCTTGCTATACTGAATAGCGGTACCGCCAGCCCGAAGGCTTTGGGCTGGTAGCCCTTTTTGCACGGGAGGACGCATGAAGAAGCCCGTCTACCTCACCCCAGAAGGCTTTCGCCGCCTTCAGGAGGAGCTGAACCACCTGAAGACCACCAAAAGGCAGGAGATCTCCGCCGACTTTGAGCAGGCCCTGGAGGAGGGGGACCTGCGGGAAAACGCCGGCTACGACGAGGCCAGGCGGGCCATGTGGCAGAACGAGGCCCGCATCGCCCAGCTGGAAGACCTCCTGGCCCGGGCCGTGGTCGTGGAGGGGAACGGCTCCTACGACCAGGTGGCCCTGGGATGTCAGGTGGAGCTGGAGACGGAAAGCGGGGAGAGGCTTTCCCTGGCCATCGTGGGGAGCCACGAGGCCGACATCTTCAGCGGAAAGATCTCCGACGAGTCCCCCTTGGGCCAGGCCCTTTTGGGCAAGAAGGTGGGGGACGTGGTGGAGATCCGGGGCAAGAAGGGGGCCCAGGTCTACACCATCCTGGAGATCAAACCCCTATAGCCTCCGCCGAGCGCAAGGGCCCCAGGCTCTCCTCGGCGTGGGCCTTGAGGGCCAGGAAGAGGCGGTCTAGGGGGGCCTCCTCTAGGTAGGGGAGGGCCTCCCCGCCGAGGAGGTGGAGGACGGCCCTCAGGGCCTCCACCCCTTTTTCCCCCAGGTAGACCCCTTCCCCCCCCAGCCTGCCGCCCTTGAGGTGGAGGCCTGGCCCCAGGAGGTTAGGGGAAAGCCCCCCGGCCTTCAGCACCCGCCAGCCCGCCCAGACCAGGGGGAGGAGAGGGTTGGGGTGTTTGGCGAGGCCCCGGAGGCCGGAGACGAAGACGGGGTAGATCCTGGGAGCGGCCTCGGGGGAGGCCAGGCGGTAGGCCAGCTCGGCCAGAAAGGAGGCGAGGAGGAAGCGCCTGGGCTCCTCTAGGCCGTGGAGCCTGCCTATGAGTTTCGCCTGGGTCAGGGTGGGAAGGCCCTCCTCCTTGGCGTAAAGCTGGAAGCGCACGTGGTGGAAAAGGGAAAGCCTTCCCGTGCGCCCCGTGGGCCTCTGGCCTTTGCGGGCCACCGCCTCGAGGCTCCCCTTGGGCGTGAGGAAGCGCACCAGAAGATCCCCCTGCGCCAGGGGCTTCCTGCCCACCACGATGCCCTCCTCGAGGCGGTACCGCTCCATCTTTTTCAGTGTATGCTGGAGGCATGGAAAGGACCCTGCGCGACATCCTGGAGTGGGTGGTTTTGGGCCTCTTGGTGGTGGTGGGGGTGCTCCTCGCCCTCTGGGTGGGGGGCTGGGTCTTCACCTTCCTGGGCAAGGTCCTCCTAGCCCTCTCCGGGCTCATCTGGACCCTTCTCACCTACGCCATTCCCGTCCTCATCGTGGCCGCCATCGGCTACGGGGTGGTTTACTTCTTGCAGAAGCGCTCCTCCAGCGCCTCCTAGGCCTTTTCAGGGCAACGCCTTGAGAAGCTTCCGGGGAGCGGGCCTCCGCTCCCCGCTTTCCCTTGGCCGGGAAAGCCCCGGGTCCACCTCCTGGGGTTGGCCCAAGGGCGTGCCCCTTCCGCCTCTGGCGGCGGAAGGGCCTTTACTACACTTGTCAGCAAAATTACGATGCAACTGGCTTTTCTTGCGCTTTGAAAATCAAAGCCCCCTTTCCAGGCCGCCTTTTGGCCCATATTTTGACCTGGCCCAACGTTGCGGTGTGTGCTATACTCCCCCTAACCCGGACCTCCGGGTGGGGACCTTGAAAGCCAGTTCTTCCCTTGGGGATGGGCAATATGCGTTTCCCCTTCTCATCGGCCCTCTCTCCTGCGTGTGTTCATCGGCATAAACCCCCGAAAACCCCCGTTATTCGCCCCATGCATATTCCAAGCTTCATCTTTCTCACAAACCTCCCTCTGACAGTGCCGTCCAGAAGGGCATTCTTATAGGGGTAGAGTTGCAAACCACGTAGCCCCGTAAGGGGATTGCGACGCCGCACCCGCAAAAGGGGTCCAGGACCACGTCCCCGGGGGTTGCAAACCACGTAGCCCCGTAAGGGGATTGCGACACCTGTTCTTCAAGTTTGGCCACCCGCTTTTTGAGCGGTTGCAAACCACGTAGCCCCGTAAGGGGATTGCGACCTTCGCTTATGGCATCCCACACCCACGAGGGAGGCACTAGTTGCAAACCACGTAGCCCCGTAAGGGGATTGCGACCACCCCTCGCCATCCTCGCCCATGTAAAGCTCTACCTTCGTTGCAAACCACGTAGCCCCGTAAGGGGATTGCGACCCGCTAGGCCACGCCTTGAGGGTAGCGACCACCTTGCGAGTTGCAAACCACGTAGCCCCGTAAGGGGATTGCGACCACTGGCCGTTTTCAATCCGACCAGTGTACACTACAGGTTCTGTTGCAAACCACCTAGCCCCGTAAGGGGATTGCGACCAGGGTGTAGGTAAACTTGCCCACGCGCGCGGTGTAGGTTGCAAACCACCTAGCCCCGTAAGGGGATTGCGACAACCGGCGGGTAGCCTCCTCCAGGGCCATGAGGACCACCTGTTGCAAACCACTTAGCCCCGGAAGGGGATTGCGGCACCACCATGGCGCTACTGGAGCACCCCCGGGGTCCTGCCAGGGGTTTTTCCTTGTCGCCCTATAATGCCCCTATGCGCCTTCTTTTCATCGGCGACGTGATGGCGGAGCCCGGCCTCAGGGCCGTGAGCCTGCACCTGCCGGACATCCGCGACCGCTACGACCTGGTCATCGCCAACGGGGAGAACGCCGCCAAAGGTAAGGGCCTGGACAAGAGGAGCTACCGCCTCCTGCGGGAGGCGGGGGTGGACCTCATCTCCCTGGGCAACCACGCCTGGGACCACAAGGAGGTCTACGAGCTTTTGGAAAAAGAGCCCGTGGTGCGGGCCCTCAACTACCCCCCGGGGACGCCGGGGAAGGGCTTTTGGCGCCTCGAGACCGGCGAGAGCCTCCTCTTCGTCCAGGTGATGGGCCGCATCTTCATGGACCCCCTGGACGACCCCTTCCGGGCCCTGGACGCCCTTCTGGAAAGGGAGAAGGCGGACTACGTGCTGGTGGAGGTCCACGCCGAGGCCACCAGCGAGAAGATGGCCCTGGCCCACTACCTGGACGGGCGGGTCAGCGCTGTCCTCGGCACCCACACCCACGTGCCCACCCTGGACGCCACCCGCCTGCCCAAAGGGACCCTCTACCAGACCGACGTGGGCATGACGGGCACCTACCAGTCCATCATCGGGGGGGAGATAGAGACCTTCCTGGCCCGCTTCCTGACGGGCCGCCCCCAGCCCTTCCGCGCCGCAGAGGGGAAGGCTCGCCTCCACGCCACCGAGCTGGTCTTGGAAGGGGGGAGGCCCATTTCCATCAGCCCCTACGTGTGGGAAGAGCCATGACGGAGCCCTTTGAGCTTTTGAAGGCGGAGGTGGACCTCCTGGGCCGGCTCCTGGGGGAGGCCATCCGGAGGGTTTCCGGGGAGAGGTTTTTCGCCCTGGTGGAGGAGGTGCGCCTCCTGGCCAAGGCCAGGCGGCAGGGGGACGAGGGGGCGGGGGAGGCGCTTTTGAAGCGGGTGGGGACCCTCTCCACGGAGGAGGCCGAGGCCCTGGTGCGGGCCTTCACCCACTACTTCCACCTGGTGAACCTGGCGGAGGAGCGCCACCGGGTGCGGGTGAACCGGGTGCGGGCCCAGGCGGAGACCCCCGAGAACCCCAGGCCCGAGGGCTTTTTGGCCCTGGCCCAGGCCCTGAAGGCCCGGGGGCTTTCCCTGGAGGAAGCCGAGGCCCACCTGAACCGGCTGGAGCTCCTCCTCACCTTCACCGCCCACCCCACGGAGACCCGCCGCCGCACCCTGCGCCACCACCTGGAGGCCTTACAGGGGGAGCTGGAGGAGGGGGACAGGACCCGGCTCGAGGCCCGGGTGGCCCTCCTCTACGCCACCGAGGAGGTGCGCAAGGCCAGGCCCAGCGTGGAGGACGAGATCAAGGGGGGGCTTTACTACCTGCCCACCACCCTCTGGCGGGCCATCCCCAAGGTGGTGGAGGGGCTGGAGACCGCCTTGGAGCGGGTCTACGGCAAGAGGCCCCGCCTCAAAAGCCCTGTCCGCTTCCGAAGCTGGATCGGCGGGGACCGGGATGGGAACCCCTTCGTGACCCCCGAGGTCACCCGTTTCGCCGCCCGCTACGCCCGCGAGGTGGCCAAGGAAAAGGTTCTGGAGGAGCTGGGAGCCTTGGTGCGGGACCTCTCCCTTTCCGAGGCCAAGGTGCCCGTGCCCCGGGAGGTGCGGGCGGGGGGCGAGGGGGTGGAGCGGTTCCCCGGAGAGCCCTACCGCCGCTTCTTCGCGCAAATCTACCGGAAGGTTTCCCAGGACGAGGCCACCACCGAGGAGCTCCTTTCCGCCCTGAAGGTGGCGGAAGGGGGGCTTAGGGCCGTGGGGCTTGAGGAGGTGGGGAGGAGCTTTTTGCGCCCCCTCGAGGCCCGCTTGAGCGCCTTCGGCCTGGAGCTCGCCCCCCTGGACCTTCGGGAGGAGTCGGGGAAGCTCCTCCTGGCCGCCGCCGAGCTCCTTCGCCTGGGCGGGGTCCACCCAGACTTCCTAAGCCTTTCCCCCGAGGCCCAGGAGGCCCTCCTCACCGAGGAGCTGAAGACGGCGAGGCCCCTCCTCCCCGTGGGGGAGGAGCCCCAGGAGGAGGCCCTGAGGGTGGCCCTGGGGGCCCTACGGGCCTGGCGGGACAAGGGGGCCCACGTGGTCTCCATGACCCACCACCCCGCCGACCTCCTCAGCGTCTTCCTCCTGGCCCGGGAGGTGGGGCTCTACCGCCCGGGTAAGCCCCTCCCCTTTGACGTGGTCCCCCTCTTTGAGACCCTGGAGGACCTCAGGCGGGCCCCCTTGGTCCTCCGCCGCCTCTTGGAGAACCCCGTCTTCCTGGCCCACGCCCGGGGCCGGGGCGGGGTGGAGGTCATGATCGGCTACTCCGACTCCAACAAGGACGCCGGCTTCCTCATGGCCAACCTGGCCCTCTACGAGGCCCAGGAGGCCTTAAGCCAGGTGGGGGAGGAGCGGAGGCTTCCCGTTCACTTCTTCCACGGCCGGGGCACCTCCACCGCCCGGGGGGGCGGCCCGGCGGGCCGGGCCATCGCCAGCCTCCCCCCAAGGAGCGTGGGCCGCCGCCTCCGCCTCACGGAGCAGGGGGAGGCCCTGGCGGACCGCTACAGCCACCCCGATCTGGCCGTGCGCCACCTGGAGCAGCTCCTCTTCCACTTCGCCCAGGCCGCCTTGGGGGACGGGGTGGAGCCTAAGCCCCACTGGCGGGAGGCTCTCTCTTGGGCGGGGGGGAGGAGCATGGCCCACTACCGGGCCCTCCTGGCGGAAGAGGGCTTTTTCCCTTTCTTTGAGGCCCTCACCCCTATCCGGGAGATCGGGGAGCTCCCCATCGCCAGCCGCCCCGTCTACCGCCACGGCCGGGTCAGGGACATCGGGGACCTCCGGGCCATCCCCTGGGTCATGGCCTGGACCCAGGTGCGCCTTCTTCTGCCGGGCTGGTACGGCCTCTCCGTCCTGGAAGAGCTTCCTTTGGAGCTTCTAAGGGAGATGTACCGGGAATGGCCCTTCTTCGCCACCACCCTGGAGAGCGCCGCCATGGCCCTGGCCAAGGCCGACCTGGGGGTAGCCCGGCTCTATTTGCGCCTGGTGCCCGAGGCCCTCCACCCCCTCTTTCACCGGATCGCCGAGGAGTACCTCCGCACCCAGGCCCTCCTGGAGGCCATCTTCCAGGCCCCTCTCCTCCACAACCAAAGGACCTTGGAGCGCCAGATCGCCCTCAGAAACCCCTACGTGGACCCCATCAACATCGTCCAGGTGGAGCTCCTAAGGCGCTACCGCGCCCCCGGGGGGCGGGAGGACGAGGCCTTGAGGAAGGCCCTGCTCCTCTCCATCCTGGGGGTGGCGGCGGGCCTCAGGAACGCAGGGTAAGATGGGGTCCATGGAGCTTTTGGGCCACCACCAGGACCAGCGGGTGGGGGTGTTCGTGGACACCCAGAACCTCTACCACTCCGCCCGGGACTACTACGAGC
This sequence comes from Thermus aquaticus, assembly GCF_001280255.1. Classification (NCBI taxonomy): domain Bacteria; kingdom Thermotogati; phylum Deinococcota; class Deinococci; order Thermales; family Thermaceae; genus Thermus; species Thermus aquaticus. Next base: position 1,442,438 of record NZ_LHCI01000106.1, read on the forward strand.
GGAACGTCAACTTTGAAAGCCTCCTCCGCTTCGCCGTGGGGGGAAGGCGCCTGGTCCGGGCCACGGCCTACGTGGTGGAGAAGGAGGGGGACACCTCGGCCTGGCCCTTCATCTACAAGCTTTCCACCATCGGCTACCGGGTGCGGCGCATGTACCTGACGGTGAAGGAGACCGGGGAGGGCGGAAGGCCCATCTACGAGGGCAACTGGGACATGGGCATCGCCGCCGACATGGTGCGCCTCATGCCCTACCTGGACGTGGTGGTCCTGGGGAGTGGGGACGGGGACTTTGTGGAGATCCTCGAGGTCCTCATGGAAAGGGGCATCCGGGTGGAGGTCATCGCCTTCCGGGAGACCACGGCTCAGAGGCTTATAGACGCCGTGGACCGCTTCGTCCACCTCCCCGAGATCCCCAACCCCTTCATGGAGCCCAAAAACCCCGAGCGCTAGGCTATGGCAGGACTGGAAGCTTACGATTACCACCTTCCTCCCGAGCTCATCGCCCAGGAAGGGGTGGAGCCCCGCGACCTGGCCCGGATGATGGTGGTCTACCGGGAAGGCCCCTTCCGGGTGGCGCACCGGCGGGTGCGGGACCTGCCGGAGTTCCTGCGCCCAGGGGACCTCCTGGTCTTCAACGAGAGCAAGGTGATCCCGGCCCGCCTCCTGGCCAGGAAGCCCACGGGGGGCAGGGTGGAGGTCCTTCTGGTGCGGGAAAGGGCCCCGGGCCTATGGGAGGCCCTCCTGGGCCCCGCCAGGAGGGCCCCGGTGGGGACGGAGCTTTCCTTCCTCTCCCCCAGGGATTGGCGCCCGGTCCCGGGCCTGAAGGCGGAGGTGGTGGGGGTGGAGGCGGACGGGGTGCGCCTCCTCCAGATCCAGGGGGACCTCTTGGCCCACCTGGAGGAGGTGGGGGAGGTCCCCCTTCCCCCCTACATCAAGGCCCAGATTCCCCTGGAGCGCTACCAGACCGTCTACGCCAAGCGCCCGGGCTCCGTGGCCGCCCCCACGGCGGGCCTCCACTTCACCCCGGAGCTTCTGGAAAGACTTCGGGAGATGGGGGTGGAGCTCCACTTCCTGACCCTCCACGTGGGGCCCGGCACCTTCCGGCCGGTGAAGGGGGATCCGGAGAAGCACGCCATGCACCCCGAGCCCTACGAGATCCCCGAGGCCGCCGCCCTTGCGGTGAACCGGGCCAAGGCCGAGGGGAGGCGGGTCATCGCCGTGGGCACCACGGTGGTGCGGGCCCTGGAGAGCGCCTACCGGGAAGGGAAGGGGGTGGCGGCGGGGGCGGGGGAGACCCGGCTCTTCATCCGCCCCCCCTACGCCTTCAAGGTCATAGACGGCCTCTTCACCAACTTCCACCTGCCCAGGTCCACCCTCCTCATGCTGGTGGCGGCCTTTTTGGGCTACGAGCGCACCATGGAGGCCTACCGTCTGGCCGTGGAAGAGGGCTACCGCTTTTATTCCCTGGGCGACGCCATGCTGATCCTCTGAAGGAAGTCCAAGGCGGCCTCCTTGGGAAGGAGGGTGGGCCGCCTTTCCGGAGCGAACCAGGCGAGGAGGGGGGCCACGTCCTCATCCGGGGCGGAATCTTGGGGGGCCAGGAGGACCTTGTGGTCGCCGTCCTCGAGGTGAAGCAGGCCCACCACCTCGCCCTCCGCCTCGCCCAGGGGGTGGGGAGGTCCCAGGAGCGCGGCGTCCACCTCCTCCCCGTCGGCAGGGTTCAGGAGGCCCGGGATGAGGCCGTAGTTGACCGGGGCGGGCCGGTCCTCGCCCACCGGGACGAGCCTTCCCTCCTTCCAGGCGTGCCGGAGGGGGCTTCCCTTGGTCCACTCCACGATCATCCGGAGGCGCATGGCTAAATGCCCAGGATCAGCCGGGCCACGCTCAGGTAGATGAGGAGGCCGATCACGTCGGAGAGGGTGGCGATAAGGGGGTTGGAGACCAGGGCCGGGTCCACGCCGAGCCGCCTTAGGACCATGGGGAGCGTGGAGCCCACCAGGTTGGCGAAGAGGACCAGGAGGAAAAGGGACAGGCCCACCACGGGGATGAGGGGGCCATAGCCGTCCAGCCCCACCTTGATGAGGAGGACAGAGGCCAGGGTGAGGCCTAAAAGGCTTCCCACCACCGTTTCCTTGAATAGGACCCGCCGCCAGTCCCTGAGGTCCAGGTCCCGGGTGGCCAGGGCCCGGATGATGAGGGTGGCCGACTGGTTGCCCGTGTTCCCCCCGGTGCCTATGAGGACGGGCACGTAAAAGGCCAGGGCGGTGACGGCCTCCAGGACGCTTTCAAAGCCCTGCAGGATGGAGCTGGTCACCATCCCGGTCAGGATCAGGATGATGAGCCAGCGCACCCGGGCCAGCCAGAGCTGGAGCGGCGAGGCCTGGCTGTAGACCAGGTCGGGCACGTCCACGGCGGCCAGCTTGTGGATGTCCTCGGTGGCCTCCTCCTCCAGCACGTCCAGGACGTCGTCCACGGTGACGATGCCCACGAGGTGCCCCTCCTCGTCCACCACCGGCAGCACGGTGAAGTCGTAGTCGGCCATGAGGCGGGCCACCTCCTCCTGGTCGGTGTCGGTGCGGACGTAGACCACCTTGGGGTTCATGATCTCGGCCACCTTGGTCCTGGGGTCGGCCACGATCAGGTCCCTCAGGGAAAGCACGCCCATGAGCCGGCCCTCCTCGTCCACCACGTAGAGGTAGTAGATGGTCTCGGCGTCGGGGGCGGCCCGGCGCAGGAAGCGGAGGACGTCCTCCACAGCCATGGAGGCCCGCACGGCCACGTACTCCGGAGTCATGAGGCCGCCGGCCTCGTCCTCCTCGTACTGGGTGAGCTCCTCCACCTCGGCCCGGGTTTCGGGGTCCAGGGCCTCCTTGAGCTTCCTGGCCAGGGCAGGGTCCTCCTCCTCCACCGCCTGAAGGGCATCGGCCAGGTCGTCCAGGGAGAGCTCCTCTAAAAGCTCCTGGACCCGCCAAGGGGGGAGGGTCTTCAGGTACTCGGCCTGGTCCTCGGGGGGGAGGTTGGAGAAGACCTCGGCCGCCCTCTCCTTGGGGAGGAGGGTGAGGAGGACGTAGCGGTGCTCCCCGTTGAGGTCATCCCAGATGAGGAGGAGGTCCTGGGGATGGGCCTCCTCCAGAAGCCGCTTCAGGCTGAGGGTGTCGCCCTCTTCCAGGGCCTTCAGGATGGGGGAAAGAATCTTTTCCATGGGCGGCCTCCTTTCTCGCCGAAGGCCGCCCGGAGGCGGCCTTCAGGGCCTGGGACTCGAGGGCAGAGCCTCGCGCATACCTCTTCTAAGCTAAGGGCAGGGCCTTTTCCCGTCAACCCGGCCCGCTAGAAATGTGCGAAAAATTGAGGTTGACACGCTCAAGGGGGGTGCCCTATCCTGAAGCCCGGCCCTTGGGGCCAGGAGGGGCATGTTCCAACAGCTTTCGGCGCGACTGCAAGAGGCCATCGGCCGCCTTAGGGGGCGGGGCCGGATCACCGAGGAGGACCTGAAGGCCACCCTCAGGGAGATCCGCCGGGCCCTCATGGACGCCGATGTCAACCTGGAGGTGGCCCGGGACTTCGTGGAGCGGGTGCGGGAGGAGGCCTTGGGGAAGCAGGTCCTGGAGAGCCTCACCCCCGCCGAGGTGATCCTGGCCACCGTCTACGAGGCCCTCAAGGAGGCCCTGGGGGGCGAGGCCAGGCTCCCTGTCCTCAAGGACAGGAACCTCTGGTTCCTGGTGGGCCTCCAGGGCTCCGGCAAGACCACCACCGCCGCCAAGCTGGCCCTCTACTACAAGGGCAAGGGGAGGAGGCCCCTCTTGGTGGCCGCCGACACCCAGAGGCCCGCCGCCAGGGAGCAACTAAGGCTTCTGGGCGAGAAGGTGGGCGTGCCCGTGCTGGAGGTGATGGACGGGGAGTCCCCTGAGTCCATCCGCCGCCGGGTGGAGGAGAAGGCCCGCCTCGAGGCCCGGGACCTGATCCTGGTGGACACCGCCGGCCGCCTGCAGATTGACGAGCCCCTCATGGGGGAGCTGGCCCGCCTCAAGGAGGTCCTTGGCCCGGACGAGGTTCTCCTGGTCCTGGACGCCATGACCGGGCAGGAAGCCCTTTCCGTGGCCAGGGCCTTTGACGAGAAGGTGGGGGTCACGGGCCTCGTCCTCACCAAGCTGGACGGGGATGCCCGGGGCGGGGCGGCCCTTTCCGCCCGCCACGTGACGGGCAAGCCCATCTACTTCGCCGGGGTTTCCGAGAAGCCGGAGGGCCTGGAGCCCTTCTACCCCGAGCGCCTGGCGGGCCGCATCCTGGGCATGGGGGACGTGGCCAGCCTGGCGGAGAAGGTGCGGGCGGCGGGGCTGGAGGCGGAGGCGCCCAAGTCCGCCAAGGAGCTTTCCCTGGAGGACTTCCTCAAGCAGATGCAGAACCTCAAGCGCCTGGGCCCCTTCTCCGAGATCCTGGGCCTCCTGCCCGGGGTTCCCCAGGGGCTTAAGGTGGACGAGAAGGCCATAAAGCGCCTGGAGGCCATCGTCCTCTCCATGACCCCCGAGGAGCGCAAAGACCCCCGCATCCTAAACGGTTCCCGGCGCAAGCGCATCGCCAAGGGAAGCGGGACCTCGGTCCAGGAGGTCAACCGCTTCATCAAGGCATTTGAGGAGATGAAGGCCCTAATGAAGTCCCTGGAGAAGAAGAAGGGCCGGGGACTCATGGGAATGTTCAGGAGGTAAAGGAAAAATGGTCAAGATCAGGCTTTCTCGGTTCGGCTCCAAGCACAACCCCCACTACCGCATCGTGGTCACCGATGTCCGCAGGAAGCGGGACGGCGCCTACATTGAGAAGATCGGCTACTACGACCCCAGGAAGACCACCCCGGACTGGCTCAAGGTGGACGTGGAGCGGGCCCGGTACTGGCTTTCCGTGGGGGCACAGCCCACGGACACCGCCCGGAGGCTCCTCCGCCAGGCGGGGGTCTTCCGGCAGGAGACCCAGGGGGCCTAAAGGAGCGCCCCCCGCGCCCGGGGCATCCCCGGGCGCTTTTCCTTTACCATGAAAGCTATGAAGGACCTGGTGGAGTATTTGGCCAAGAGCGTGGTGGACCGCCCAGAGGCGGTCCGGGTCCAGGAAAGGCGTGGGCGGGAAGGGCCCGTTTACCTGGTGGAGGTGGCCCCCGAGGACAAGGGGCGCCTCATCGGCAAGGGGGGGCGGGTCATTGAGTCCATCCGCACCCTGGTGCGGGCCTACGCCAAGCGCAAGGTGGGCGTGGAGGTGCGGTGATGGCGGGGCGTCTGGTGGAGATCGGCCGTTTCGGCGCCCCCTACGCCCTGGCGGGCGGGCTGAAGTTCCGGGGGGAGCCGGTGGTGGCCCATCTAACGCGCATCTACGTGGAGGGGCACGGCTGGCGGGCGGTGGAGGACCTCTACCAGGTGGGGGAGGAGCTGGTGGTGCACCTAGCCGGGGTCTCCACCCGGGAGCTGGCGGAGGCCTTGGTGGGCCTTCGCGTCTACGCCGAGGTGGCCGACCTCCCTCCCCTCGAGGAGGGCCAGTACTACTACTTCGCCCTCATCGGCCTTCCCGTCTACGTGGAGGGGCAGAAGGTGGGGGAGGTGGCCGACATCCTGGACGCCGGGGCCCAGGACGTGCTAGTGATCCGGGGGGTGGGGGAGAGGCTCAGGGACCGGGCCGAGCGCCTGGTGCCCCTCCAGGCCCCTTACGTGCGGGTGGAGGCGGAGGGCATCCACGTGGAGCCCATCCCCGGCCTCTTTGACTGAATGCGCTACACCTTCATCACCCTCTTTCCCCAGCTGATCCGTCCCTGGCTGGAGGAGTCCTTGATCGCCAAGGCCTTGCAGCGGGGGCTTCTTTCGGCGGAGGTGGTGGACCTCCGGGCCTTCGGCCTGGGGCGGCACCGCAGCGTGGACGACACCCCCTATGGGGGCGGGGCGGGGATGGTGATTCGGGCCGACGTGGCGGTGGCGGCCATAGAGTCGGCCCTGCCGGCCGACGAGGTCATCCTCCTCTCCCCGGCGGGCAGGCCCTTTACCCAGGAGGTGGCCGAGGAGCTTTCCCGGAAGGAGCACCTGGTCCTCCTCTGTGGGCGGTACGAGGGGTTTGACGCCCGGGTGGAGGCCTTTGTGACCAGGAGCCTCTCCATCGGGGACTACGTGCTCATGGGGGGGGAGGTGGCGGCCTTGGCGGTCCTCGAGGCCACGGCCCGCCTGGTGCCCGGGGTGATCGGGGACCCCATGAGCCACCGGGAGGACTCCTTCGTGCGGGGCCTTCTGGACTACCCCCACTACACCAGGCCCCCGGAGTTCCGGGGCCTAAAGGTGCCGGAGGTGCTCCTTTCGGGAGACCACGAGGCCGTGGCCCGCTTCCGCCGCAAGGAGGCGTTAAAGCGCACCTTGGAGCTAAGGCCCGAGCTCCTCTTGCGGGCCAGGATCGGGGCCCTGGAGGCCGGGTGGCTTGCGGAGATGGACCGGGAAGGGTAAACTTAGGTCTGTTTGCCCACGAACCCCTAAGGGTTCCTCTGGGATGGGAGGCATAGGATGAACCGAGGAGCGCTTCTGAAGGTGGTGGAGTCCCGCTACGCCCGCACGGACCTGCCCGAGTTCCGGCCGGGCGACACGGTGCGGGTGGCCTACCGGGTGAAGGAAGGGGGCCGCACCCGCATCCAGAACTTTGAGGGCATCGTCATCAAGATCAAGCGCAACGGCTACAACTCCAGCTTCACCGTGCGCAAGGTGAGCTACGGGGTGGGGGTGGAGCGCATCTTCCCCTTCAACTCCCCCCTCATTGAGAAGGTGGAGATCGTGCAGCGGGGTCGCGCCCGCCGGGCCAAGCTCTACTTCATCCGCGAGCTTTCCGAGCGGGAGATCCGCCGCAAGCTCCGGGCCGACCGCAAGCGGATCGGCCAGGACCAGGAGCGGGCCAAGGCGGCCCAGGCCGCCCAGGTGGCCCAGGAGGCCCCTTCCGAGGCCTCGGGAGAGGGCCAGGCCTAAGCACCCCACCGCGGCTTTCGCCGCGGTGGGGGCCCCTCAGGGGGGCGGGGTTGCCGCCCTCTTTATTGCAGGAAGCCCAGGCTTCTCGCCTTCTCCAGGGCCTCTACCCGGTTACGGGCCTCCAGCTTGGCGTAGAGGTTTTCCAGGTGGTCCTTGACCGTGTCGGGGGAGAGGCCCAGGGCCTTGGCCATCTCCTTGACGGAAAGCCCCTGGGCCAAAAGCGCAAGCACCTCCTCTTCCCTGGGGGTGAGGCTCGGCAGGTCGGGGGGCGTGAGGCGCTCCTCCCCCTGCATGACCCTTAGAAGCCGCCGCTTCAGCTCCGGGGCGGAAAGCTCCTTGGAGAAGTAGGCGTCCGCCCCCGCTAAAGCCGCCTCCTTCAGGAGGGCTGGCTCCTGGTAGGTGGTGAGGAAGGCGATGAGGCCCCGGTAGCCCCTTTCCCGGAGCTTCCTGGCGCAGGTGAGGCCGTCCATGCCCGGCATGCGCAAATCCAGCAAGACGGCGTCCGGCTTCAGGGCCAGGGCCTTATCCAGGGCCTCCTGGCCGTTTTCCGCCTCGGCCACCACCGCGAGGCCCTGGGCCTCGAGGCCCGCCTTCAGCCCCAGGCGGAAGAGGGGGTGGTCGTCGGCGATGAGGACCCGCATCTCCTCTTAGCCTAGCCTTAGGCGGTGAAAGACCCGCAAAAGGGCTAAGTACCCCACCGCGGCTTTCGTTTCGCCGCGGTGGGGGCCCCAAAAAATCCCTTCCACAGCCCCAACTTGGGCACCCCATGTTGCGAAACCAAAGTGCGGGCGCTTATGCTAAAGCCATGCCCTTAACCTTGAACGCTTTGGCGGAGCTTTCCGGTCTGGCCTCGGAGCACGTCTTGCGGGAGGAGGAAGAGGAGACGGGCCTCTCCCGCGAGGTCATCCTTAGCAAGATGCGGGAGCGCTTGGCCGTCATGCGGGATTCCATCCAGAGAGGCCTGGCCTCCGACGCGCCCAGTGTGGCGGGGATGGTGGGCAAGAACGCCAAGACCCTGTGGGAGGCCCCGGATCCCCTGCGGGACCCCCTCCTCAAGCGGGTTCAGGCCTATGCCATGGCCGTCAACGAGGAGAACGCCCGCATGGGTCGCATCGTGGCTGCGCCCACGGCGGGGAGCGCCGGCACCCTCCCCGGGGCCCTTTTGGGGGTGGCGGACCATCTTGCCATCCCCGAGGAGCGCCTGCTCATGCCCATGGTCCTGGCGGCGGGCGTGGCCAAGATGATCAACCGGGTCATCCACATCGCCGGGGCCAGTGGAGGGTGCCAGGCGGAGATCGGTTCCAGCGCCGCCATGGCCGCTGCCGCCGTGACCGAGCTCCTGGGGGGAAGCCCCGAGGCCTCGGCCCACGCCGCCGCTTTGGCCCTGCAGAACACCCTGGGCCTGGTCTGCGACCCCGTGGGGGGGTTTGTGGAGGTGCCCTGCGTCATGCGCAACGGCTTCTACGCCGTCCACGCCGTGAGCGCCGCCTCCATGGCCCTGGCGGGGATCAGGAGCGTCATCCCCCCGGACGAGGTGGTCCTGGCCATGGCTCGCGTGGGCCGCCTCCTCCCCCTAGAGCTTAGGGAGACGGGCCTCGGCGGCCTGGCCGAAACCCCCACGGGGCGAAGGCTGGCGGAAGAGGCCCTGAAGCCCAAAGGCCCCTAGCCTTCCTCCCCCTTGGCGATGGGCACCCCCACCAGGTTTCCCCACTCCGTCCAGGAGCCGTCGTAGTTCTTCACGCGGGGGTAGCCCAGGAGGTACTTGAGGACGAACCAGGAGTGGCTGGAGCGCTCGGCGATGCGGCAGTAGACCACGATGTCCTTGTCCGGGGTCACGCCCAGGGGCTCGTAGAGGGCCTTGAGCTCCTCGGCGCTTTTGAAGGTGCCGTCCGGGTTCACCGCCTTGGCCCAGGGGATGTTCCTGGCCCCGGGGATGTGGCCGGCGCGGAGCGCCCCCTCCTGGGGGTAGTTGGGCATGTGGGTGAGCTCCCCACGGTACTCCTCGGGGCTCCGCACGTCCACCAGGGCCCCCTTGCCCTCCTTGACCTTGAGGATGTGCTTGAGGACCTCGTCCCGGTAGGCGCGGATGGACTCGTCCCGGTAGGGAACCTGGTAGCGGCCCGGGGGGTAGGCGGGGACCTCGGTGGTGAGGGGCCGCCCCTCCTCCAGCCACTTCTGCCTTCCCCCGTTCATGAGGCGCACGTCGGCGTGGCCGTTGTACTTGAAGAACCAGAAGGCGTAGGCCGCCCACCAGTTGTTCTTGTCGCCGTAGAGGACCACGGTGGTGTCGTTGGAGATGCCGAGCCGTTCCATTAAGCGGGCGAACCCCTCCTCGTCAATGAAGTCCCGCACCACCGGGTCCCAGAAGTCCCGCTGCCAGTCAATCTTCTGGGCCCCGGGGATGTGGCCGGTGTCGTAGAGGAGGATGTCCTCGTCCACCTCCAGGATGCGGAGCGAAGGGTCCTCGAGGTGCTCTTCTACCCAGGCCGTGCTCACCAGAACTTCCGGATGGGCGTATCCCATAGGGCCACCTCCAGCCCCCACTATACCCCTGAGTGTGTGGGAAATAAGGAGGAGGGTCACATTGGCCAGACTTGACCGGTATGTAGCCTTTGGGGGTCAGGGAGAAGGAGGCGGCCTTGGGAGCGTTCGCCTTCAAACCCCTCTCCGCTCTGCGCGTTGGCCCAGGTCCTTGTGGAGGAAGGGGGTTTTTGGTATAAAGGCCTCTGGGGAGTAGCCGCCCCCAAAGGGGGCCAGCCGGTCGTCAGTACGGGACTTCCCCGGCCGGCTGGGGCGCCAAAAGGCGCATGGCGAGACCACCTGAACGGGTGGCCTCGGGTTTTTGCTACTCCTCAAGGAGGGAACCATGGACGTGACCTTTCTGCTGATGATCGCCGTCTTTGTGGCTAGCCTCTTCATCCAGTGGGGGCTTCAGGCCACCTTCGCCCGCTTTAGCCGCGTGGCCAACAGCCGGGGCCTCACGGGGGCCGAAGTCGCCCGGGCCATCCTGGACGCCCACGGGCTCACCCACGTGCGGGTGGAGCCCGTGCCCGGGGTCCTTACCGACCACTACGACCCCCAGGCCAAGGCCGTGCGTCTTTCCGAGCCCAACTACGCCTCTCCCAGCCTGGCGGCTCTGGCCGTGGCCGCCCACGAGGTGGGGCACGCCGTTCAGGACGCCCAGGGCTACGCCTGGCTTCGGGTCAGGGCCAACCTCTGGCCCGTGGCCAGCATTGGGAGTAACTGGGGGCCTATCCTGGTCCTCGTGGGTCTGGGCCTTGGGGCTTTGGGCCTGGCCAAGCTGGGCCTCTATTTGTACCTGGCGGTGGCCTTCTTCCAGCTCGTCACCCTGCCCGTGGAGTTTGACGCCTCCAGGAGGGCCATGGAGTTCCTGCGGCGCATGGGCTTCCTCACGAGCCGGGAGGTGGGCCCCGCCCGCCAGGTCCTTACCTGGGCAGCCCTCACCTACGTGGCGGCCCTAGCTAGCTCCTTGGCCACCATCCTCTACTACGCCAGCCTCCTGGGCCTCTTTGGCCGGCGGGAGGAGTAGAGGCCCCTCCTCCTTTGCCCCAACTGCGGGGCGGGCATGCGGGAGGTGGAGCGCCGGGGGGTGGTCCTGGATGTCTGCCCCCAGTGCGGCGGGGTCTGGCTGGACAAAGGGGAGTTGGAAAAGCTCCTGAGCCAGGCCCGGGAGGTGGAGCGCCATTACGAGGAGGAGCGGGAGGCCTACCACCGCAAGGAGGGGAAGCCCTACAAGAAAAAGAAGGGCTTCATGGACCTCTTTGACCAGGCCCTAAAGTGAAACCGCCCCTAGGAAGACCCTGGGGGCAGTCCTTTTGCCTCTACTCCGCTTCTTGAGGCGCAGGTACCAGCGGCGGTACTCGGTGTACTGGTCCTTCTTGGCTTCGTCTTCCTTGAAGAGCGGTTCGCGTTAGCGGTTGTCGCCGGAGCCGGAGATGACCCCCCGCTCCAGGCGGGAGCGGAGTTTCCTCAGGTTGGCCTCGGCTACGGCCTCGAGGCTCACCCCCAGGTCCGTGGCCACCTGGGCCACGTACCAGAGCACGTCCCCGAGCTCCGCCAGAAGGGCCTCCCGGGTTTCCTCGGTGAGCTCGCCTTCCTGGTCCCTCAGGACCTTCTTGACCTTGTTGGCCAGCTCCCCCGCCTCCCCCACCAGGCCCAGGGTGGGGTAGAGGAGGCGGTAGGCCTCAGGGTAGCGGGCGGTCTTGGCGGCCTCCTTCTGGTAGGTTTCAAGCGTCATCCAGCACCTCCTTGCGGATGCTGTACACCCGGCTCACCCCGCCCTCCGCCGTGACCCCGTAGAGGGCGTGGCAGGCCTCCATGGTGCGCTTCTGGTGGGTCACCAGGAGGAACTGCCGGCCGCTATTCAGGAAGCGGGCGAAGCGGAGGAGGTTGGCCTCGTCCAAAGCGGCGTCTACCTCGTCCAAAACGGCCAGGGGCAGTCCTCCCTGGAGCTCCCCCAGGGCGAAGAGGAAGGCCAAAGCCCCCAGGGTCTTCTCCCCCAAGGAGAGGAGCCTCAGGTCCTGGGTGCGCTTGCCCTTGGGCACCAAGAGGAGGCGGAGGCCCCCGCTTTCCCGCCTGGCCTCGGCCCGGGCCCCGAGGAGGAGCAGGGCGTGGTTCCGGAAGGCCTCCTGGAAGCGGGCGAAGGCCTCTTGGAGCCTCTTCCCGTACTCCCCTTCCACGGCCTTGAGCTCGGCCTCGAGGCGGAAGAGGGCCAAGGTGGCCTCGTCCACCTCCTTCTCCTTGGCCTCCAGGAGGGGCGTAAGCTCCGTAAGTTCCCTCTCCGCTAGGGCGTTGACCGGGCCTAGGGCCTCCCTCTCCTTTTCCACCTGGGCCAACCGGGCCTGGAGGGCCCGGGGGGTGCCGGGGTGGCGCTCGCCGGGGGGAAGGGCGGAAAGCTCCCGGGAAAGCTCCTCCAGAAGGGCCTCCCTTCGGGCCAGGGTGAGCCCGGCCATCTCCCTTTCGGCCAAAAGGGCGTTCCAGCGGGCCAGGGCCTTTTCCAGGGCCTCCTCTTTCCCCGCCCGCTCTCGCTTCAGGGCCTCCAGGCGGGCGGTGAGGGCCCGGGCCTCCTCCTCCAGGGGGGCGAAGGCCTTGAGGCGGGCCTCCAGCTGGGCTAACCTCGCCCTAAGCCTTATCGCCTCCTCCTGGGCCTCCTCCCAGGCGGCGAGGGCCTTTTTCAGGACCTGCCAGCGCTCCCACGCTTCCGCCTGGGCCAGGGCCTCTTCCAGGGCCGCCTTCTCCGCCTCGAGGGCCTTCAGGGGGGCCTCGTCCCAGGTGGCCTTGGGGGGCTCGGGGGGCTCAGGGGGGCTTGGCGGGGGGGCGCTGAGCCGGGCCTTCAGGGAGGAAACCTGGGCCTTCAGCTCGGCCAGGGCCTCCTCGGTGGGCAGGTCCTTTAAGGCCTCCTGGAGGGCCTTCTTTGCCTCCTCCAGCCTTCTTCTTTCCTCTTCCGCCTCCTTAAGCCGGCGGCGGAGGAGGAGGCTTTCCCCCTGCCGTCCCCTTCCCCCGGTGAGGGCCCCGGAGCGCTCCAGGACCTCCCCTTCCAGGGTCACCAGGCGCTCCCGGCCCCCGCCCTTGCGGTAGGCAAGGGCGGCCTCCAGGTCCTGAAAGACCAGAGTATCGGCGAAGAGGGTGAGGAGGATGGCCTCCTCGGGAAGGCCTTCGGGCTGGAGCCGGGCGAGCCGGTAGGCGGGACCGAGGAGGCCTTGGGCCGGCCTGGGGGAGGGCCTGGGCGGGGGGGTGAGGAGGGTCAGGGGCAGAAAGGTGGCCCGTCCCCCCTCCCGCTTCAGCCGGGCAATGGCCCCTTTGGCGGCCTCCTCGTCCTGGGCCAGCACCCAGCCCAGCCTGGGGCCCAGGGCCACCTCCAAAGCCCCCTCCAGCCCGGGCTCAGGCCGGATGAGGTCGGCCACCACGCCCAGGATGCCGGGGAGGCCCCGCACCTTCCTGGGGCCTTCCTGCAAATCCGCTCCCGAGGCCACCAGGCTTCTGAGGCGCTCCTCTTCCCGGCGGAGGGCCAAAAGCTGGGCCTCCACCTCCCGGAGGCGGGCCCCACGCTCCCGCCTTTGCCTTACCCCGGCCTCGAGGGGAAGAAGGGCCTCCTCCTTGGCCTGGAGCTCCGCCTCCAGCCTGGCCCTTTCCGAAAGGGCCCTTTGGTAGGCGGAAAGCCTCTCCTGGTAGCGGGCCAAGGCCACCTCGTAGCGGCGCCAGGCCTCCTCCAGGTGGCGCTTTTCCTGGAGGAGCTGGGCCTCCTTGGCCTTCAGGGCCTTGAGGCGCCGAAGGGCCTCCTCTTTGGGCAGGGCCGGGGCGGGGGGCGGGGGCCCGGGGTTCTCCGGCCTGGGCC